>JACADW010000151.1 GCA_013388445.1 Acidobacteriota bacterium
GTGATTCTGGAAGTGAGGCTGCGGGAAACCCAGCCGGTGCTTCCAGCCCTCAGCATCGATGTCAAGGACGACGAGGGGCTCTCCATCGGCCCTGCCTTTCAGTTCATCAACCTCAGGGGCAGGGGAATGAAGCTTTCGACGGCCGCGCGCTTCGGCGGCACGACCACGGCGAAATTCGGTTTCGAAAATCCCTGGTACTCAGGCAACAGATACCCTTTCGAGTTTGATTTCCACCAGAGAGACCGGCCCAACAAGGTCGATGCTTTTCAAGAGATCTCCTCGGAAGTCGGATTCCGGCTGGGGCGGCACCTCGGTGAGGCCGGCCGCGCCGGCCTCATGTTCCGGTTCCTTTCGCTGGGCAGCGACACTCCGGGCATCACGCTCTCTCCAGACAACCGGGATAACGTGCCGACCCTCGGCCTGTGCCTCGGCTACGACAGCCGCGACCTGTGGAGCAACCCGCGGCGGGGCTGGCGGGGCGAAGTCGAACTAGCCCGAAACGGCCGCTTTCTGGGCGGCGACGGCAACTGGTGGACATTCAACCTCGATGTCCGGAGATATCAGCCTCTCGCGAGCCGGCATGTCCTCGCGCTCTTCTCGCTGAACACCCTTCAGACGGGAGAGGTAGGGCGAGAGATACCGGTGCACCTGGATTTTGCGGTCGGGGGCACCAACTCCATAAGGGGCTGGGAGCGGGCATCCGGGCAGGGCAAGAATCAGTTCATCAGCACGATGGAGTATCGCTGGACATTCTGGGGACCCCGCTCCTGGAGCATCCGGGGCTTCAACGCGGATCTCGGGCTTCAGCTGGCCCTGTTCGGCGATGCCGGCATGGCCTGGGATGGGAGGGGGAATTCATCAGGCGAGGGTTTCATCGGCGGCTATGGATTCGGCCTGAGGCTGCTCATTCCGTTCGTCGATGTGGTCCGGATTGATTTTGCCTTCGGCCAGGCAGGAACGGGGATCCATCGCCATATCGGGCTCGGCGAAAAAGCCGAAGAGCAGCGCAAGCGGATCCGTTGACGGATGAAAATATGCCCGGGCAGGGTGTGCCGCTGCGGCCCGACGCGGCGCTTCCTGAGACGGCCCTGATTCCGCTCCTTCGGCTCCTGCTGGCTCCGTCCGGCGGCCGGCGCGTACTCGCCCGCCCATGATCCGTTTGTGCCCTATTCTCGGAAGAGGGGCGCCGCGCTGCTGTCGGCGGGACCCGCGCGGACTCTCAGCGCTTCGATTCACCGGAGGGTGGTTCGGACAATGGAGGAGCCGTATTCTCCTTGTCGCGTCGAAACTCGACGTCGCATGAGCGGGCCATTCAGGTCTGCACCCCGAGCGCCGGCAGCACCCAGCGCATGAGCGCGAAATAGCCCGCGAAGATCACCAGAAACCAGAACCAGTCCGGCATACGCTTCATTCTCCTTTGCGGCCCGGCGGCCGCGCCTGTCCCGGTCTGCATATCTCTCACAGGCGGTCGATCGCCCTGTGTAGTTTCCCGTTTACCTGGGCGGCCGCGGACGCGAGGGTGGGATTCTCCATGACCGTCATCATCTTCTGCGCGTCGATGGCTGCCACGACGGACTGGTCGGCTTCCTCATAGACCACCACGTTGCAGGGCAGGAGCAGCCCCACGTTCAGGTCCTGCTTCAGGGCCTCGAGCGCAAGCGAGGGGTTGCAGGCCCCGAGGATCACGTAGTTCCGGAACTCGACGCCCAGTTTCTCTTTCATCTTTTCTCGCACGTCGATCTCGCAGAGCACGCCGAACCCCTCGGTCTTCAACACCTCTCGGGCGCGCGCGACCGCCTCGGCAAACGGAATGTCCAGCCTCCGCCCGTATCCGATCACGCTCCTGACCGCCTGACCCTCCATGTCTCTTTTCCCTCCGCCCGTATCAGAATATTGACTGGATAACTATATGGTTATAAACTCATATTGTCAAGCGCGAACCAGTCCTGGCCCATGAAGAGGAGACGTGACGCGATTTCCGGTGAGGCCCTGGAGCTCGTGGCCGGAAGGTTCCGGATCCTGGGCGAACCGATGCGGCTCAGGATACTCCACGCACTGCGCGCGGGGGAACGCAGCGTCCGCGAACTCATGGGCGAGACGGGCGCCGGGCAGGCGAACACCTCCAAGCACCTCAACCTGATGCTGGAGGCGGGTGTGGTCGCGCGGCGCCGGGCGGGTCTCGAGGCGCGCTACCGCATCGCCGATCCGAGCGTCCTCAGGCTGTGCGACATCGTCTGCTCCGGCCTGAGCCGGCGGCTGGCTTCCCAGCAGCAGAGCGTGCGGTCGTTCGGTCGGCGGTAGCTCCGCTGCGCAGCGAGCCGAAACGACCGGAGGATTGAGATGCGCCGGTCCCGCCTGCGCACCGATCCTCCCAGCCGGACGGATCATACTGCCGGCACACTCTCCCCTGCGAACGATTCTTGCTGCGCTTGATGCCCTTCGGGCGCCGGGGAGTTCGAAGCGTTGCGGGCGTGCGCCAAGCCGGACTACTTCTTCTTCGCTCCCGCTGCCTTCTTGATCAGACCTGCAGACTTGCGGGCGTCCGCTTCGTTCTCGAACCCGTAGACGGCCGTGAAGCGCCTTCCCAGCACCTGGACCACCAGGAAATGTATGTTGATTCCCGCGTCGGCCAGCGCCCTGGAGATTGCGTGGCCGAGGCCGGGCCGGTCGTCGCCCTGTATCAGAAGTGTCGGCATCGTCATGGCAGCGAGGCCTGCGGCCTGCGCCGCGGCGACAGCTTTCTTGCCGGTCACCGGGAACAGCTCTATCGCAGCCTGACCCTCCGTTCCCATCCGGTAGCCCATCACAATCTGAAGATTTGCGCCGGCTCCTGCCAGCGGCTCGAGCACGCCGGCAAGCACTCCCGCCTTGTCTTCGAACACGCCCCTGTACATCTTGATTGACTTGACTGTTACCGCCATGTCTTGCCCCCTATCGATGGTTTTAAGAGACTGTGATCACCTTCCATAGCGCCCCATAAGTTCGGCCTGCGCAAGGATGTGACCTTTCATTGCCGCTTCGACGTCGCGCTTGCTCGCTCCAAGTTTGAGCCCCAGCTTCCTGTCGAGCGCGTACAGCTTGAAGTAGTAACGGTGCGGCTTGCCCGGCGGCGGGCAGGGGCCGCCATAGCCGGTCCTGCGGAAGTCGTTGACGCCCTGCGCGCCGCCGCCGGGCAGACCGCCTGTCCGGGGAATAGCCTGGGGGAGTTCACGCGCGCCTGCCGGCAGGTCGTAGGCGACCCAGTGCACCCAGGTTCCCATCGGAGCATCCGGGTCGTCCGCGATCAGCGCCAGGCTCTGCGTACCCGCGGGCGGTTCGCTCCAGGCCAGCGAGGGCGAGACGTCCTGGCCGTCGCAGGTGAACATCTTGGGGATGTTTCCGCCGTTTTCGAATGCCTTGGAAGTGAGCGTAAAGGCCATGGTGGTACCTCCCTCGCGCGGTTCCGCAGCCTTCGCCTGATGGCCGGCTTCACGCAAACCGGCAAAAAGGAATGCGGCCGCAACGGTCAACAGTATCTTCGTTGATCTTACCGGCTTTTTCATATTGTACCCCTTTTCCGCCTGATCGATCCGGAAACCAGACGCAATTGCGGGTCGGCGGGCGCGACTGATCCGGCAGACCCGGATCGAACCCGGTGGTGCTCCGAAAAGCGAGACCTGCGGGCTCGGCGCGTCTGAGGACCCTTCGGCTGCCCGGGCGGCGCGCGCCCCTGCATGTGCGCTGACCCGCGTTGCTTCCCGGCCAACCCTCTATGACAGACACCATCCTACATCAATCGTCATTCATCAATCATTCGTCAATCGTCAATCTTCAATCGTCAATCGAGGGAACTTTTTCCCTCCCGTTTTCGTTTCATGCAACAGGTCCGAAGTATACGTTGGCTCATTCATCAAATCGGCAAGGAGGAATCATGAGGTCTCTGGCTCGTCAAAGCTGCTGGATCCTGATGGTATTCATACCGTTTGTCCTTGGGTGCGACACCGGTCTGGCATTCCTGGAGCGGGCCGAGGGCAGCTTCGAACGCGCGCTGAGCGTGAGCGGTCCGGTGGAACTTGAAGTCGACACGGGTTCAGGTTCGATTACCATCCGGCCCGGTGGCACCAGCACTGTGCGTGTCATCGGCGAGATCCGTGTGCGGGACGTCTCCCGCCAGCAGGCGGAGGAGAAGGTTCGTCATATAGCGGCCAATCCCCCGATTGAGCAGACCGGCAACCGCATACGCATCGGTCAAATCAGCAGGGAGGAGTATCGCCGGAATGTCTCGATCAGCTACACGATCGAGACGCCGCCGGAGACGCGCGTGCGTGCCGACACCGGCTCCGGCAACCAGGAAATCGAGGGTGTCCGTGGACCGGTGGAGGCCGACAGCGGCTCCGGAAACATCCGCGTTGTGGAAACTGGCGAAGAAGTAAATGCAGATACCGGCTCGGGCAATATTGAGGTGATCTCCGCCGGTAGGGGACTCAAGGCCGGCACGGGCAGCGGCAACATCCGTGCCACTCGCGTTTCAGGGTCGGTGAAAGTCGGTGCCGGCAGCGGTAACATATTTGTCGAGCAGGTCGGCGAAGGAGATGCGGCGCTGGAGACCGGATCCGGAAGCATCGAGGCGAACGGCGTCAGGGGCGCACTGAGCGCCGAAACCGGCAGCGGCAATATCAACGTGAGCGGAACGCCGCTGCGCGAGTGGTCTGTCGAGACCGGCTCCGGACGGGTGATTCTGCGGCTGCAGTCGGACGCAGGGTGCGCCCTGGATCTCAAGGCGAACTCCGGGAGCGTATCCATCCGGCCTTCGCTGACCGAGACCGAGATCGTGTCGCGCAAGGAGGTTCGTGGCAAGATCCGCGGCGGAGGCCCGCTGGTCCGCGTCCGGAGCGGCTCCGGAAATATCACGATTGATTGACGAATGACGGTTGACGAATATAAGCCCATGGTGTTGGGCATGCGTCAGTTTCGCGCATTCCGGCGATCGATCATCCTCGGTGCCGCAGGCTGCTGACAATTGGCGAACGTCCTCCCGTTTGCGGCCAATTCGTCAACCGTCAATCGTCAGTGTCAAAGGTTTCTCGTACCGTAAATCCCCGGCCCTTGCCGCCCGCCCTCCGTGTATGGTTAATTCGTCAATCGGAGGGCTTGTTTGGATACGCGCAGATTCCGCGATGGCGTTGATCTTTCCATTCTGGGCTTCGGCGGAATGGTGCTCGTCGGCATGGAGCAGGATGCCTGCGACCGCATCGTGGCCGGAGCGGTGACCGCCGGGGTCAATTACTTCGACGTCGCGCCGGCTTACGGGGACGGGGAAGCCGAGATCAAGATGGGGATCGCACTCGCCCCGTTCCGGGATCAGGTGTTTCTCGCATGCAAGACTTTCGAGCGGCGCGCTGCCGGAGCTGCGCGTGACCTCGAGCGGTCGCTCGAACGCCTGCGGACGGATCGCTTCGACCTCTACCAGTTCCATGCCGTCGTCAAGCAGTCGGAGGTGGACCGCATCTTCGCGGCCGGCGGTGCTGTGGAAGCAGTCGTCCGCGCGCGCGAGCAGGGAAAGATCCGGTTCGTGGGTTTCTCCGCGCATTCGGCTGAGGCGGCCCTGGCGATGATGGAGCGCATGGACTTTGACTCGATCCTCTTGCCGGTGAACTATGTCCTCTTCGCGAAGAGCCCGGCCTGGGTTGAGGTGCTCGGCAGGTCCGTGCAACTGGGTGTCGCCCGGCTTGCCTTGAAGTCGATGGCGCTCAGGCCGTGGCGCAGGGATGAGGAGCGCATCTATCCCAATTGCTGGTATCGCCCGATCGACGATCCGGTCCTCGCTCGTCAGGGTCTGCGCTTCGCGCTCTCCGAAAACATCACATCCCTGATCCCTCCGGGCGACCCTCGCCTTTTCAGGATGGCGCTGGACATGGCCCGCGAGCTCACGCCCATGACCGGCTCCGAGCGCGCGGCGCTTCTGGAAAGCGCGCGCTCTCTCGCGCCGATCCTGAAGTGACATTCTTGCGCGGCGGGATCGCGCGACGGGCGGCACGTCCTTCAACCCGCGCGCGTCGTGCTTCACGCCGGCCCTCCGGTAGATCGGCGTCCGATCCGCCTGCTGGCCGGTGCCGCTGATCGGGCTTATCATGATGGGTCGGTCCGGACGAAGCCGGCGTGGCACCCCTGCTTGCTATTGAACGCGCAGGCCATCCCCGGGGTATTTCCTACGGATGGTTTCGTGCACTCGTCCGGCGACCGGCAGGCATGCGCGTCGACGCGCGGAGTATTGGACCGAGACACTGTATACTTTGAACTCCCGGCTGTGAAGCGGGAGGCTGTTCAGCCGGTTTCTGTTCTATCATTCGTCGGTGGTGAGATATGCCCTCTGCAAACAAGCTCCAGTTCATTCTTGACGAACGCGCCCGTCTCGAAAGGGAAGGGCTCCTGATTCACATCCGCACGATCGGGTCGCCGCAGGATTCCTGGATCGTGGTCGACGACAGGCGGGTGCTGAACCTGTGTTCGAACAACTACCTGGGTTTCGCGAATCATCCGAAGCTGAAGGAAGCCGCGTGCCGGGCGGTCGAGGCCTTCGGCGTGGGCCCGGCCGCGGTGCGCACGATCGCCGGCACGACGGTGCTTCACACGGAGCTGGAGGAAAAGCTGGCCCGCTTCAAGGGCGTCGAAGCCGCCGTGGCTTTCCAGTCCGGTTTCAACGCCAACGCCGCCACGATTCCTTCACTGGTCGGCAAGGGAGACCTGATCTTCTCCGACGAGCTCAATCACGCGTCGATTATCGACGGCTGCCGGCTCTCGGGCGCGGAAATCGTCCGCTACGAGCACTGCAATCCGGCATCGCTCGAGCAGAAGCTGACGGAACGATATCCCTCGGGATCGCCGAACCGGGCCCTGATCATAACGGACGGGGTGTTTTCGATGGACGGCGACATCGCGCCGCTGCCCCCGCTAGTGGAGCTGGCGGAACGGTTCAACGCGATGCTCATGGTGGATGACGCGCACGGCGAGGGCGTGCTCGGCAGGAGCGGCCGCGGGGCGGTCGACCACTTCGGAATGCACGGGCGGGTGGATGTGGAGATCGGGACCCTGTCGAAGGCCTTCGGCGTTGTCGGCGGGTTCGCGGCGGGCAGGAAGATCATCGTCGATCACCTGAGGCAGAAAGGGAGGCCGTTCCTCTTTTCGAGCGCGCTGACGCCCGCGGACGTCGCGGCCTGCAGCGCGGCCGTCGACATCCTGCAGGCGTCGGACGACCTGGTGCGGAAGCTGTGGGACAACACGCGCTATTTCAAACGCCGCATTCGCGAAGCCGGCTTCGACACGGGCCGGAGCGAGACGCCGATCACGCCCGTGATGCTCGGCGAAGCGAAGGTGGCGCAGCAGTTCAGCCGCCGGCTGTTCGAGGAGGATGTCTTCGCCATGGCGATCGGATACCCCACGGTGCCGATGGGGAAGGCGCGCATCCGCGTGATGATATCGGCGGCCCACTCGAAAGAGGATCTGGACTTCGGGGTCGAGAAGTTTGCCCGGATCGGCCGCGAGCTCTCGGTGATCTGACGCCCCTCCGTTCGGAGCGCGGCGGCCAAGTAGGCTCCGGCCGCGGCTGGAAAGCGGGCGCCGGCGCTGCCTAAGACGGCTCCGGCGTGCTCCGCCCGAGAGCATCTTCGTGCGTTCGGGTGCACATACCGCGCATGGACGACTTCCTGGAAGACAGTGCGAGCCTTCTCACGCCCGCGACAGTGCGTTCTCGCTGACGAACAGGTTCCTTTCCCTGAACGCAGCAGGGCTCTGTGCCAGAAGAGTCGCCCGGACCGCGCTTCCTCGGCCGGCGAACCAGGGAGTGTGGAGTTTTCTTCTTGCATCCCGGGTCCAGGCCGGTGGAACGGCTTTGATCAGCCGCGACAGATGGACGGCGGTCGTCGCAAGATATGCGTCTGCCACGTCGCCTTCGTCCATGCGCCCGGCAAGGAGGCGCGGCTCTTCCGCGAGCATGTCCGCTCGGCGCCGGCTGTAGAACTGGTCCAGAAAATCGGACAGATGTCCCCCGAAAGAAACCCGGCTCTCAGACCATGCGGCGACCTCCGCAAGCGACACCGGCCTCCTCATCGATCATCCCCCAGCCCCGCAAAGATATCTTCCGGAACAAACCGGGCCCTCGCCGGGATCTGTTCGTCGGGATAGCAACCCTGGTCGTCTGCCGGGTCGACCGGGAAAATCCACCGGCAAGGAGCACGCTCGCACAATGTGCTCCTCCGCGCACGGGCCGGCTGTCTTGCGCTCCGCCATTCTCCACACTGATGAACTGCTCTCGGGGAGCAGCCTGCGGTCCGCGCACTCCTTGCTCAGAACCTCCACTCCCATGCAAGCAGGACTGACCGTCCCGGCGCGTCGATGCCCGACCCGTGGTGTCTATAGTTGCGGTCGGTCACGTTTGCCAGCCCCAAATTGAGAGTCGCGCTCTCTCCCAACCGAAATCCCGCGCGGAGGTGAAGCGCGGCGAACCCAGGGGTCGCCGTGTATAGCGCCACGCGCGCCGTGTCGGTCGGCGCGACGGCGCGCGGGAGCACCCGTTCCTGGATCTGGAGCAGCGTCTCGCCGGTCGGCAGGAAAACCCCGCCCCGCAGGTAAGGTTCGATTCGCGCGCCGTGAAAGAAGCCCGCGATGTCGTCGCGGCTGCGGGAGGCGCCGATCCTCTCATCGCTCACGTCGCCGCCGCTCAGGCGCCTCTGGCGGCCCGCGGATTCAAGCGTGGCATCGAACCACAGCCGGCTCGTCGGGGCAAAGAGCAGTGAGATGGCGCCGCGCTGGGGCGGAAGCCGCCGGACATAAGCGTCCGGATCCAGCTCGCGCCCGTGGAGGAAGAAATACGCGGCCCGCGCAAAGAGCGAGGGGGTGAGGGTTCTGCGGAACTCGGCCTCGAACCCGCTGTACCGCAGGCGCCCGATGTTGACGAATGCCTTCACGGCGCGCGGGTCGTAGGGCGTGGCCACGCTCGCGACTCCCTGGAGGATCTGCACAGGGCTCTGCGGCCGCGGCTGCACGGGAATGCCGGCGATGGCCGTGGGGATGCTGTCGGCGGAAAACAGGACGCTGCGGCGCGAGATGGCATCGTACAGTTCGGAGTCGAAGAGTTGAGCGCGCATGTAGCTCCGATCATTCTGCCAGGCCAGACCCAGTTCATAGCTGAACATGCGCTCGGAATCGAGGTTGCTGATCCGAATTCCCGAGCTGGGCGCGGACTCGCCGGAATGTGCACCGATCAGGCCTCCCAGTGGAGCCACAGCTTCCGCAGGCACCTCGAATCCGAGGTCCTGAAGGCCGATGGTGCCCAGGTCGTTGATGTTTGGCGCGCGAAATGCGCGCGCGACGCGCGCGTGCAGGTTGAGGGCCGCAGCGAACCGGATTCTGGCACCGACGTTGTACGTGACGTCGCTGAAGCGCCGCTCGCGGAACCAGACGCCGGTCGCCCGCACGCCGAGCTGGAGGCCGAGGCGTTGGCCGCGTGTCGCAAAGCTGCCTTGCCCGTAAGATGCAAGGGTCCGATACCTCGATCCCGGCGGAAAGGTCAGCCGGAGCGAGGTCACGCTCTCGTCGTAGAATTCGCCTCCAAAGAGATAGGACTGCTGGGGATTCCGATATACCTGGGCTTGGACAGAATAGCCGAGCGCTGTAACACTCGTGCGGTCCATGCTCATAGGGTCCGTGTATTTCAACCCCTGATAAGCGGAACCGTCCTTCTGGGCGTTGAGGGAGAAAGTTGTCACAAGAGAATCCAGCGGGCCGAGGTTCCACTTGGTGTGCCGCAGGTATGCAAAGTCCAGTTGCTGAGGGATGAAGTCCGCGCGCAGGCGGCCCATTCCACCCCACATGTCTTTGTAGCCGCGAACGCCTTCCTGGGCGCCGTGCTGGTACCAGATGGAGAGGTGCTGCTCGCGGGCGAGCCTGGCATCGAGGCGTAAATGACCGCCGTGCTGGCTGAAGGCGGTCTCCCGGAGACGGTCGCCAAGGAGATCCCGGATCTGCTCGCTGTCGAGCCCGAAGAACCTGCGCAGCGCATGGTGTGAGTCCGCGCCGGCGCCCGCACGCTGGTCGTTGTGGCGGCGAAAGGAACCGCCGGCCAGGAGAGCGATGCGGGACGTGCCGAGCGAGACCTCCGCAGAGCTGCCTCCGGAGAGATCCCCGCTCCCGAAGAAACCGGATATACGTCCGCCCACGCGCCGCCCCCGGTCCTGGAAATCGGCTGCCGGGGTGAGAACCTGGATGACGCCGCCCAGCGCGTCACTGCCGTATTCCGCCGACGCAGTCCCGAGCGTCATCTCGACGGTGCGCGCCTGGGATGGGGAAATGAATGCAAGGTACTGGTTGGGACCGTAACGGAAGGTGGAGTTGTTGAAACGGATACCGTCGATGAGGTTCAGGACATGGTAACCGGTCAACCCCCGCAGGAACGGGGATACTTGACCGGCGGTGCTTTGCTGTACAAGTGTTCCGACGCTTTCCGCGAACGAGTTGCCGATCGTGGGGTGCGAACGCAGGCGTAGCTCTTCGCCGGAGACGATGTCGGCGGGCCTCGCGGCATCCGCCAGAGACCGGACGGATCCGGGGGATGCCGTCACGGTGACATGCTCATATATCTGCCGCAAGGGGAGCACGATGCGCCTCGGCTGAGTCGGCTGCGTGGCGGCGCCAGACCAGCTGCCACGATAGGCCTGTAACTTCGGAGCGCGGACCTCGATGATGTGCTCTCCGGCCGGCAGGTTGTCGATGACAAATTCGCCCCGCTCGTCCGTTATGGCTTGGGAGAGAGGAACGCCGAGGGCGGTCTGTATCTCGACCTGCGCTCCCGACACGGGGCGGCCCCCGGGGTCTTCGATGATCCCGCGGGCCGTGTATGATTCAGAACAGGGGGCGGCCCAGGGGTTGAAGAGAAGCAACAAGCCGATTACCGGCATCAAGTGATATTGCCCTGAGCGGTCGGTCCAGTCCATCGCGCAGCAAGATAATCGGTCGCGGATCGATTTACAACCCGCATGACTTGCTGCGACTGCGGTGAGGGTTCGTGCGGCGGACGGCTCGTCCGTCGGGAACAAACGTGGGTGCCGGACCCGGCGTACGTTCCGAGAAGCGGGGAGGCCCGCCTCATGATTCGTGGCCATGACCCGACGGCGCCGATCGATGAAAATCCTCACCGCTGCTATGTTCGGCCGCCTTTGGCAAGTAGGCGCCGGTGGCGCTTCTCAGTCATCCCGCGCAGCGGAGCGGCTCGACGGTGCCATGGGGGTAGATCCTCAGCACGGCCACATCCGGCCGCGCCTAGCCATCCCTCGTTCTTTCTATCCGCTTCGGAGCCGGGCCACGACGAGAGTGAGGTCGTCCTGCGCCCGGGCCTTTCCGAGGAACTGCTGGACGTCCCCCAGGATCTCGTCACGGATCTCGTGCGAGGGCCGGTGGGCGTTCGCGGCAATGGCGGCCTGCAGGCGCTCTTCTCCGTAAAGCTCCCCGGCGGAATTTTCCGCCTCCACGACCCCGTCAGAATAGAGGACGATCAACCCGTCGTCGGACACCGCCGTTGAACCCTGCCGGTATGCTACATTCGGCAAAACACCCAGGATGGGGCCCCCCTCTTCCAGTCGGTGTACATCGAAGGAACGATCGCCGTTGCGGGTCGCGAGCATGGGAGGCAGGTGGCCTGCATTCACATAGTGGAGCCGGCGAGCGGCGGGGTCGTAATAGCACCAGAAGAGGCTGGCGAAGCGTTCCGCCGAGGTGCGCGTGCGCAGCAGCTCGCTGAGCTGCGCGGAGGCGGCCTCGTGCGGGCCGGCGCCTGACATCCAGTCGCTCGACCGCACTGCTCCGAGCAGCAGACCGGCGACCACCGAGGCGGGAAGCCCCTTGCCGGACACGTCGCCGAGCGCCATGGCGACGCGCCCGTCCCGCGCGGTGAATACGTCATAGAAGTCGCCGCCCACCTGATAGGCGGGGACGCACTCCGCGGCGAAGTCCAGGTTCGGCAGGGTGAGGTTCGGCGGGGGGAGCAGGTCGCTCTGGACCTTGCGGGCCAGCTCCGTCTGCTGTTCCAGCTGCTTTCCCCGCACGTAGTGCGGAAACCGCAGCCAGAGCAAAACCATGGAAGCCACAAGCCCGAGCGCGGCAAGCGAGCTCACCACGAGATTTCTCACGAGCGGGCCGAAAGTGGCGGAGGCGCTCGAGAAGTAGAGAGCGACCTCCACGTACCGGGGGCCCCCGCGAAAACCGGGCCCGGGCGGCTGGCCCGTCTGCTGGTCCCTCTGTGCGGGCGGGGTCTCGCCCTGCGCGGCGGGTTGGTCCGGGGGACGGGAGCCGGGTTCCCCGAAGGCCCTCCGGATGCGCAGCGGGGTGACCGTCACGAGAACCCTGCCCTCGGCGGTCGTGCGGATGTCCGCCGCGGGACGCCCCGCCTCGATCTCCTCCGGCGGGCGCGGGATGGCGCCCGGGGGTCCGACGGGAGCGCCACTCTGGACGAGCACCCCGCCGTCGCGGCCGATCAGCCTGATCCAGGCGATTTTGTCCGGTGCTTCCTGCCTCACCCCATCGAAAACCGGCTGCAGCCTGGCGGAATCCTGGACGCCAAGCTGAACGGCCTCTCTGGCGATGCTGTTGACCTGTCGCTGCGCCTCGCGGCGCAGTTCGGCGATGACCATGATCCTGGAGACCTGGTAATAGTTGACCGCGGACTGAACCAGCAGCAAAACGCCCAATAGGGTTCCCATGACTAGCGCAAGGTTGAAAAGCAGGTAGCGCGTACCAAATCTCGGCATTGTCTTCCTCGTTTCCGCCGAATTGTCTCACTCGTCAAAATCCGGTACAACCGCGTTGTCGGATGATTCAATCAGTGTCAGGCCCGGCGACCGCGCCGCGTGATATCTCTGTAGCCGCAGGCAGGGTCCGATGATGTCGTGGGTGGAAACTGTCTGTGGTGCAGGTCTATGCTAGGAAAGGAACGCGATTTGCAGGCTTTGCTCCGACAAGTTGGAATTCACGGGAGGTCCTTTATGAGAATCAGAACCATCTTGGCTTTGACGATCTTGTGCCTCTTTGCGGCCGAATCGGCCGACCAGAGGAAGCCGGCATCCGGCCCGCTCCGCGTGCTGGAAGGGAATCCGCGCTGGTTCACGGACGGCACCGGCAGGGCGGTCTATCTTGCCGGGTCACACATCTGGCAATCGCTGCAGGACAGCGGCCTGCTGATGCGCGAGGGAGGGGGGAACCCGCCGCCGGTATTCGACTACACCGGGTATCTCGATTTCCTAGAGCGTCATAACCATAACTTCTTCCGGCTCTGGCGCTGGGAGACCACGAAGTGGACCGATTCGTACACGGGAAACGTCGTGAAGTACTGCCGGCCGCACCCCTGGCAGCGCACCGGTCCCGGGCAGGCCGCCGACGGGGAGCCGAAGTTCGACCTCCAGCGCTTCGACGCGGGGTATTTCGGGCGCCTGCGGTCCCGAGTCGACACCGCGAGGCTTCGCGGCATTTATGCGGCCGTCATGCTGTTCGAGGGCTGGGAGATGCAGTTCACCGACGGCTGGCAGAATCATCCGTTTCACGCGGCGAACAACGTGAACGGCGTCGAGGCGGACGCGAACGGCGACGGCAAGGGAGTCGAATACAACACGCTGCAGGACACCCCGATGGGACGCCGGGTGCTGGAGCTGCAGGAGGCGTATGTCCGGAAGGTGGTCGACACGGTGAACGACCTCGACAATGTTCTCTACGAGGTGTGCAACGAGGCCCTTCCTGAGTCCACCGCCTGGCAGTACCACCTCATCCGCTTCGTCAAGGAATACGAGTCGAAGAAGCCCAGGCAGCACCCGGTGGGCATGACGTTTCAATACCGGGGCGGCTCGAACACTACTCTCTACGACAGCCCCGCTGACTGGATCTCACCGAATCCGGGAGAGCCGGCGCACGATTATCGGGTGAACCCGTGTTCCGGGTGCACCACGAAAGTCGTGGTGAACGACACCGACCATCTGTGGGGCCACACGGGCGGCGACAACATCTGGGTGTGGAAGAGCTTCACGCGCGGGCTCAACGTGCTGTTCATGGAGGAGCTGCTCCCGTCGCCGACATGGCAGGACTCGGCGCGCGCGGCGATGGGCCAGGTGCGCCGCTATGCCGAGAAGGTGGACCTGGCGGCGATGACTCCGCAGGAAAGCCTCTCCGCGACCCGGTATTGCCTGGCGGCCAGGGGGAGGGAATACCTGGTATTCCAGTCGGACAAGGGGGAGTTCAGCGTCGATCTGCGGGACGCCAAGGGGGCATTTGCCGTCGAGTGGCTGGATGTGAACGCGGACCGGGTGATCGCCGGGAAACCGGTTCAGGGGGAGGCGCATCGCACGTTCACGACGCCGTTTCCCGGTCCGGCGGTGCTTCATCAGAAGCTGATGAAATGACGCGGGGGCGTGGACGCGCATGCCTGCTGCGGGGAGGGCGCCATGGCGCCGGCCGCAATTGCGGCAAAAGGCGGCCATGCCGGGAGGAAATGAGCCTTCACAATCGGCCCGGCGCGTGCTACGCTCTATCGCGCTTCAGCGAACGCCTCGAAGTACGGAGTGGGCCGTTAGCTCAACTGGCAGAGCAACTGACTCTTA
>JACADW010000021.1 GCA_013388445.1 Acidobacteriota bacterium
CACGCCGCACGCCGGCCTTGACGAGCAACTCGACGCACGGCGGCGTCCGGCCAAAATGTGTGCAGGGTTCGAGCGAAACATAGACAACCGCTCCCCGGGCACGCACTCCCGCCTCGCGGATCGCCCTGACCTCGGCATGATCCTCAAGGGCATAGATGTGGAACCCTCGGCCTACGACATGCCCGGCACGGGTCACCACGCATCCCACAGTCGGATTGGGCGACGAAACGCCAATCCCCTGGCGCGCGAGGTCGAGCGCCTCCCGCATAAATAGCCGGTCCATCTCCCTGGTCACACCCATCAGGCCCCTAAGCCGATCTCGAGCCGGCAACGACGCCTGCTGCTTGAGGCGGCCTCTACGATGTCGCTGTTCCTCCCTCCGTGTCCGCCGGCGGGAGCTCGATGCGGACGCGACGTACCCTCCGCCGGTCTGCATCCGCAATCCGGAAACGCACACCCTCGATGTCGAACTCCTCTCCGGGAGCGGGGACTCTTCCCAGAAAAGCAATTACCAGGCCGGCAACAGTCGAACAATCGTATCCGTCGAACCTGCGACCGGTTACATCGCGGAGGAGGTCCATTTCCGAATTCCCCCGAACGACGTAACTACGGGGTCCCTCTTTGGTAATCTCGCTGACCGCGGCCTGATCCTCGTCTCGGATATCCCCGACGATCTCCTCGAGGAGATCCTCCATGGTCACCATCCCGGAGACTCCGCCGAATTCATCGATGACGATGGCGGCCTGGTCTCCACGCTGCTGCATTTCCTTAAGCAGGGAGGAAACCGGCTTCGTTTCCGGCACGAACAGCACAGGGTGGATCAGTCCTGATATAGGCTCGCTCTCAACTCCGGTCCCAACCCTGGCGAGCAACTGTCTGATGTGGACGATGCCGACGATGTGATCCACATCCCCCCGATAGATTGGGATGCGCGAGTGACGGTGACGGACCATGATATCCCGCAGCTCGCCCACGGTCGTTCTCTCGTCGCAGGCCACAATATCCATACGCGGGGTCATGACCTCTCGAACGAGCGTGTCGCCAAACTCCACGACGGATTGTATGAGCTTGCTGTCCTCCTTGGCGATGATCCCCTCGTCCTCCCCAATCTCGAGATAGGCCTGGATCTCCTCTTCGGCGCGTTCCTCCCCGGGCGGCTGGGAAGCCGGTGCGGTCTCCTCCTGCAGCTTTCTGAAGAGGCCCAGGACGCCCGAGAGCGGGCTCGCGACGAAGCTGAGAACGGAGTAGACAGAGCCAAAAGCCCTGGCCAGGTGCAGTGTCTTTTCTTCAGGCGCACTTTGTGTCAGGAGCCTGGGCACAAGCTGCCTGAAGACCAGGGATATCAGCAGTATGACCGTGAAAGAAACGAACAGGCCCCATTTTCCCCACCGAATCAGGCTCACGTGTGTAGCCAGTATGGCGATGGTTATCGTGGCCAGCTGCGTGCCGAAATGGATCGTCGTCAGCAGGTGTACAGGATTTTCCAGATAGGCCTGCAGCAGAGAACTGGAGATCTTCTCATCCCGTTCAAGCATCATCTTCAGCGTGAAGGGGCTCGACTGTGTGAACGCAGCTTCGACAAGCGACAGGCCGAAGAGGAAAACCAGGCAAACCAGGATAGCGGCCAGCTCGACGGTTTCCACGGTCATCGCTGAGGAGCTCCGAGGAGGATCGGCCCGCAGTGCGCAATGGTCCGGCGGCGCAGCAGCCGGCGCTGGAGACGGATCATTTCGCCCTGGTCGGTCTCATGATCGTAACCGAGCAGGTGGAGAATGCCGTGCACGATCAGGAGCCTCATTTCCGCTTCGGCTGAAGCTCCCCAACGGACTGCCTGCCGGGCCGCAATGACAGGGGAAATGACAATCTCGCCCAGTTCCCGCACGCCGTCGCATGCAGGCTCTTCATAGGCAAAACTCAAGACGTCGGTGGGATAATCGCGGCCGCGGAACTGCCGGTTCAGCGCGCGCATCGTTCGTCCGCCCGCCAGCACCACGGTAAGCGCACCGGGGCCCTCCTCCAGCGCATCCAGGACCTGCCGACAGAGCCTTTCGATCGACCTAGGATTGACCCTGAGGCGCCTTTGCCGGTTGCATACCTCCACTCGATGGGATTGACCGGTTTTCTTCGGCCTCGGCTTTGCTGAAATCATATCCGGGATAGTCCACCCGACGGTGATACAGGCCAGTCAGGGTCTTGAGAAAACTCTCCTTTACGATCTGTATGTCACGGAGCGTGATGTCGCATTCCTCGAACTGTCCGTCCGCCACAATCCCGTCAATAAGCCGGTTGATCATGCCCTGGATCTGCGCCGGGCTGGGCTTTGAGAGCGTGCGAGAAGCGGCCTCCACCGCATCAGCCATCATTAGAATAGCCGCTTCTCGAGTCTGCGGTTTGGGACCGGGATACCGGAAGTCAGCCTCCACCACTTCTCCGTTTCGGTCATCGGCCGAGCCTTTAGCCTTGTGGTAGAAGTAGGTCATGACACGCGTGCCATGGTGCTGAGGGATCATGTCCCGGACTGCCTGGGCCAGCCCTATCTGCTTGGCGAGCTCCAGGCCGTCCTTGACGTGGCTCGCGATGATGAGGGTGCTCATGTTGGGCGAGAGAGTCTCGTGTTTGCTGGTGTCGTAAACCTGGTTTTCGACGAAGTATTCCGGCTTCAACATCTTGCCGATATCGTGATAGTAAGCACCAACCCGCACCAGCAGGGAATTGGCGCCGATCGCCTCTGCTGCCGCCTCCCCCAGCGTCCCCAGCATGAGGCTGTGATGATACGTGCCTGGTGCCTCGACCGAGAGGCGCCGCAGGATGGGAGCATTGAGGTTGGAGAGCTCCAGGAGCCTGATATCTGTCGTGATCTTGAACAGCCACTCCAGCCCGGGAAGCATCAGGGAAACGACCGCCGATGTGAGTATGCCGCCCAGGTAGGCGAAACCTAGTTCAGGCACGGTTCGCGCAAGAGTCAAGGGCGACTGCCGCAGCAGCAGCACGGCCAGGAGCGTCATCGTGTTCAGGAGACCGATTGTAAGCCCGGCTTTCAGTAGGGCTGCGCGGTCCTTGTATTGCCGGACGCTGTAAATGCCGGCAAGGCTGCCGGTCAGCGCATACGCCCCCAGAAAAGGGTCTCCATAGAACAGGCCGACCAGCGCGGCGAAAAAGACCGAACTGATGATGCCGAAAGTCGCATCCACGAGCAGCGTGACCAGCACCGCCCCCGCGGCGAACGGGATCGCGTAGCAGACACTGAGCGGATCGCGGAATGCCTCGGCGGAGAACCGTTCGCTCAGTATCTCGGCGAGCCCCGTCATCGCGCGCATCACGAGCACGACGCTGCCGATGGCCACGAGGATCAGCAACATGTGATTGCGGATCTTCCGGTGGCGCGTCTGATGGTGGACGAAGAAACGCCAGACGGAGTAGGAAAGCACGACGATGAAGAAGGCAAAGCCCCCAAACTGGCCGGCCACCGACCGCGGCCTCCGCACGCTGCGCAGAGCCTCGAGCTGCTTGGCAATCCCCTCGGTCACGACCTCGCCGCTGCGGACAATGATCGCTCCCTGCCTGATCCTCAGCTCGACAGGCGGAACACCCGCAGCCGCTGTCTCCCTGCGACGATTCGTCTCCCTGTCCTGCGGGATCAGCGTCGGAACGATGAAACCTCGAAGGGACTGCACGATCTTGGCACGATCTGCGGCCGGCAACATGACGAACTCCAGCTCGATCTGCCGCAACTGCGTTGTAGCATCTTCAAGGCTTCGTGCGCGGTATCCACCCGCGAGGGGGCGCTCGACCGGGGTGAGGCTGTCCCTCAGGACGATTCCGCTCTTCTGGTCTTCAAGGAAACGGGTCTTGTCCTGGACTATCCCGCCGCGCAACAGCAGGTCGAGCGCCTTGATGAGCTGGTTCTCCAGCGTGATGCTGAACCGGTGCTTCAGGAGAACCGGGAGCACATCCGGGGGCAGACTCTTTCCGACCAGGGCCTCCAGCTCCTTGAGGATCTCACGCTGCTGAGCGGCAGGAAGCGGGGCTTGAAGTGGAACCTGCCGTTCGAGAATCAGGTCGCGGGCGACCGAAAATGCCCTGGCGATCTCCTGTTCCTTGCCGTCGATCAGCTGGGTGTCGAGTTCATATAGGTTCGGTATGCTGTTTCGCGCGGCCGCGCGCCTCTCGGCGGTCGCTTCGCGATCCTCATAGGTGAGGTCCTGGGCAGCCCTGATCTCCTGGGCAGAGACGGCTCCGACGGCGTATTCAGGGATTTCGCCGTATCGGAAGCCGCTCAGGAGGGCAGCGATCAAGGCGGTCATGCCCAGACCGACCAGAGTGTCGCGCCATGTAAGCCCGCAGCGGAGGCTGTCGAAATGCCTCAGGTACCATGGCCGGGAAGGACGGTCTCGTGTTGCCACGCGCAGGACAGTCGGCATCAGACACTCACGAATAGCTGCAAGTATAGCACAGACGGCAACATCGCCCTTCGATCCCGGCGCTATTGCGCCGCGAGGGATCACTGAGACCGGAGTCTCACGATTGCCTCAGTCAGCGCCGGAACCACCTCGAAGATGTCTCCGACGATGCCGTAGTCCGCAATCTTGAAGATCGGCGCTTCAGGGTCCTTGTTTATCGCCACGACATATTTGGAGGAAGACATGCCCGCGAGATGCTGGACCGCTCCACTGATGCCGCAGGCGATGTAGAGAGTCGGCGACACGGTCTTTCCAGTCTGACCCACCTGGTGCTGGTGATCGATCCATCCGGCATCCACAGCCGCCCGCGAAGCACCCATGGCCCCGCTCAATACATCGGCCAGCTTCTGGATCATGGGAAAGTTCTCCGGCCCTTTCACGCCGCGTCCGCCCGATACGATGATCGCCGCTTCGGTGAGCTCCACTTTCTGGCCGGCCCTCGCTTCGGTGGCGACAACTCTCGCCCGGACCCTGCCCGCGTCAATGCAGGGAGTGAATTCCTCGGTCGTGACCTCTCTGGCCTGCTCCCCGCTCCGCATAGGAAAGACATTCGGGCGCAGCGTCGCCAGCGCCGGCACGGTGAGCGGCCTGACGGTAGCCAACGCCTTCCCGGCATAGATGGGACGGGTGCATTCGAGCCGCTCTCCCTCCACTATGCGAATCCCGGTGCAGTCCTGCGCCAGTCCGGAGCGGAGTCGCGCAGCTAACCTCGGCAGGAGGTCTCGGCCCATCGAGGTCGCCGCTCCGAGTATGATACGCGGGGAAAGCCGCTCAGCCGCATCCGCGAGCGCAGTCGTATAGGCCTCAGTCGAGTAGGTGCCAAGGAGATTATGCTGCGCGATGAGTATCCTGTCCGCTCCACAACGTGCCAGTTGCAATGCGGCATTGGAGGATCCGATGCACAAGGCGGTGACCGTTTCCTCAAGAGCATCCGCAATTTCGCGTGCGGCGGAAACCGATTCGAGCGATGCCTTCCTCACCACGCCCTGTCGTTCCTCAACAAATACCAGAACCCCTTCAGCCATGCTTCCTCCTGTGAGTGTGCCTGCAGCAACGTCCCACTTGCCGTTTCCCGTCCCGCTCCATGACCGCGGAACGGGCGTCAGTCGCTGTGCTCAGATGAGCTTCGCCTCTTCATGCAGCAGCCTGACAAGCTGCGGCACGGTCTCCGAGACGTCGCCCGTGAGAATCCTCCCCGGGGGCCGAGGCGGCGGGAGGGCCACCTGCACCGTGGCGAGGCGCGCGACAAGGTCATCCGCCGAGAGCCCAAGGGAGGCCACAGTCTGCACGTCGATCGGCTTCTTCTTTGCGGCCATGATCCCCTTCAGGGAAGCGTAACGCGGGTTATTGAGCCCCTTCTGGGCGGTGAAGACCGCGGGCAGAGTTCCTTCCAGGATCTCACGCCCCCCCTCGATCTCTCTCTCCGCCCTGAAGGTGCCATCCTTCAGCTCCAGCTTGAGAACTGCCGATACCTGAGGCAAGTCAAGGAGCTCTGCAACCACGGCAGACACCTGCCCGTTATCGACGCCGATCGCCTGCTTGCCGAAAAGCACCAGGTCCGGGCCAAGACCACGGCAGACCCGCGCCAGGACAGCACCCAAGGTGAAGGAATCAGCCGATTCCAGGGCTTCGTCCTGGACCAGGATTGCCCTGTCGGCTCCCATGGCAAGACAGGTCCTGAGTCCGGGCGAGGCTCGTTCGGACCCCGCCGTGATCACAATGACCTCACCCCCGAGCCTTTCCTTGATCTGCAGCGCTTCCTCGACGGCAAACTCGTCGTACGGATTGATGACGTATGTGACGCCCGTGAGGTCAACTGCCTTGCCATCGGCGGTTACCCTGATCCGTGCGGCAGTATCGGGAACGTACTTCATACAGACGGCGATCTTCATAGCTCTCTGCTCCTGGTCCCGGACGGGCTGCCGTTCAAGCCGGTCGGTTCTCCGGGGAAAATGACCGCATCGGAAGGGCTCCTGGCGTTTAGATCCCGGTCCGAGTGGTCGCCTCTCGATGTCTCGTTGCACAGCGTATCCGCGGGTTCGCTCCTCATAAATCCTTCAATGGCAGTAACTCTGCCTGCTATTCTCAATCCCGAACACTCCGTGCTCAGATCCTCGCGCGCCTGCTGACTGTCGACATTAACTCAAGAATCAGGCGGGCGGGGATCGGAGCAGGCGTAGCCCCAAGTCAGGGCTCGAAGCGTTTAAACAGCAGGCAGGCGTTGGTTCCGCCAAACCCAAAACTGTTGGATAGTGCATAATGGATGCGCGCATCGCGCATCGAGTGGGGGACGTAGTCCAGATCGCAGTCCGGATCCGGGTAATCCAGGTTGATTGTCGGGTGGATCTTCTGGTCTCGCACGGACAGTACAGTCACGCCTGCCTCGACCGCTCCCGCTGCGCCGAGGAGGTGACCGATCATGGACTTGGTGGAACTTACCGCCAGGCTATAGGCATGCGGACCAAAGACCTCGCGGATTGCCTTGGTTTCAGTCCGGTCGTTCGGAGGCGTGGATGTCCCGTGGGCATTGATATAATCCACTTGCTCCGGTTCGATCGCCGCATCGTTCAGCGTGGCACGCATGGCCCGCACTGCCCCATTTCCGTCCGGAGGCGGGGCGGTGATGTGATAGGCGTCGCCGGACATTCCGTATCCCGCCATTTCGGCATAGATGCGGGCACCCCGGCTGAGAGCGTGCTCCAGTTCCTCTAGGATGAGGACTCCTGCGCCCTCTCCCAGCACGAATCCGTCCCGCTCGCGGTCAAAGGGGCGGCTGGCGCGGGCCGGTTCGTCATTTCGTGTCGACAGAGCCTTGAGGGCATCGAATCCTGCGATCGCCAGTGGGGTGATGGCTGCCTCGCTTCCCCCCGCAATCATGACATCGGCCTCGCCTCGCTGAATGATCCTGAAGGAATCGCCCACGGCGTGGCTCCCGGCCGAACAGGCCGTGCACGGTGCGGCGTTCGGACCTCCCGCCCCGAACCGGATGGAAACTTGCCCTGCCGCCAGGTTGACGATGCTTGAAGGGATGAAGAACGGCGATACACGCTTCGGACCCTGGCCGAGAAGCGTCTCATGCTCGAGCTCGATCGTCCTGAATCCTCCGATCCCGGATCCTATGATCACTCCGGTCCGCTCAGCTTCGGTGCCTGTCATCCTGCCGAGGCCCGCATCCTTCATGGCGGATTCCGCAGCCGCCAGCGCATAGAGTACGAAGGTGTCCATCTTCTTCACCTCCTTGCGCTCGACGTATGAGGTTGGATCGAACTCCTTTACCTCCGCTGCAATCCGGGTAGGGTGGTGTGAGGTATCGAAACGGCTGATGGGCGCGACACCCGAAACGCCCCTGAGAAGGGACTGCCACGTTTCCGCGGTCCCAATACCGAGAGGCGTGACCAGGCCTACGCCCGTAACGACTACACGTCGTTTCACCAGCCGGATCTCTCCTCAGTTTGCGTGAGACTCAATGTAATCAATGGCATTCCTGACAGTCCTGATCTTCTCAGCATCCTCGTCGGGGATCTCGATGCCGAACGCCTCTTCAAATGCCATCACCAGTTCAATCGTGTCGAGTGAATCGGCGCCAAGATCGTCGACAAACGACGCGGTGTCCGTAACCTCGCTCTCGCTGACTCCCAACTGCTCCACGATGATGGACTTGACCTTTTCTTCCAAAGACGCCATAGCGTTACCTCCTTATGCAGGTGTAGAAATCACACGAGTTCGGCCGATAAGAGCGACACATTGTAGCACCCGTCCGCGCATAAGCAAGCGCGCCGCGAGATGATATAGGAACAGGACGCAACCGGGCATTTCACGCCTGTGGCGAGCGAAATCGGTGCCGCAGACCCTCTTTCAAGCGCTTCCGGACCCATCTGTCGCAATCATCCGAGCGAAAAACGGTGGTTCAGACCGATTTCGCCTTTCGGCGTCCGACTTTGCCGCGGACGTGCCTGATGACATTCCCTCGCTACCGGCCACCCGGGGCGGGAGTCTCACTCGTACTGCCGGTACAACACGCGGAGTTCCTCCTCCAACTTCGCGTTGACCTGGTTTTCCGCGAATTCCTTGGCAACCCGGATCGCGTTTTTGATGGCATTCGCGCTCGACCTGCCATGGCAGATAATGCTGACTCCGCGCAGACCCAGCAGCGGTGCGCCGCCATATTCAGAGTAGTCCAGCCGCTTCTTGAGACGCATGAACGATTGCCGGGACAGCAGCGCTCCGACTCGAGCCTGGAGATTTTTGGACAGCTCATCCTTCAGCAGCGTCAGAACCGCTTCGATCAATCCCTCACTGGTCTTCAGAGCGACGTTGCCCGTGAACCCATCGCACACAATCACGTCGGCGCGGCCGCTATAGATGTCCCGGCCCTCCACGTTTCCGATGAAATTGAGCTGCAGCTGCTTCAGCGACTTGTACACTCCCTTGGTCAGATCCGTGCCTTTGGATTCCTCCTCGCCGACGGACATGAGCCCGACGCGCGGAGAATTCACTCCCACAATCTGCCTGCTGAACAGGTGCCCCATCAGCGCGAACTGAATCAGGTGATGCGGCTTGCACGTGACATTGGCGCCCACGTCGAGCAGGACGGCGTGACCTTTGAGGGTGGGAACTACCGTGGCGAGAGCCGGACGGTCTACACCGGGCACGACGCCGATCAGCGTCTTGGAGATGGCCATGACAGCTCCGGTATTCCCGGCGCTCACCAGACCGCTCGATTCGCCGTCGCGCACCAGGCCTGCCGCGATGTGCACGGACGAATCCTTCTTCCTCCGCAGGGCGGCCACGGGCTGCTCGTCCATCGCAATGGCCTGCGGCGCGTGCCTGACTTCGACGGGAAGCCTGTCTCCCCCGCGTTCCTTGACGAGCGGACACACCACCTCTTCTCTGCCTACCAGGATCACTCCGACGCCGAAAGCCCTGGCCGCCGCCACGGCACCCTCCACTTCGCTGTGGGGCGCGTTATCGCTTCCCATGGCGTCGACCGCAATCTTGATCATGTGCAGAGGACCTCTTTAGCATCCGGCCAGGCGGGCCATTCGACCCCGATTCCCGGCCTGAACGATCAGGCAACGGCAGCGTCAGGCTTCTTCCTCACCGGCGATCACCGGGCGTCCCCGGTAGTACCCGCACTTGGAACAGGCTCGGTGCGGCGGCTTGGGTTCGAGGCACTGTGGGCAGAGCCCAGGGGTTACGGGCTCAAGAAAATCATGCGCCCGCCGTTTTCCTCGGCGTGATTTTGAGTGACGTCGTTTCGGGTTAGGCATCAGAGACTGTCTCCGTTGGAATCCACTTGGAGGAGCGTCCCGGGGGAGGGGCACTCCAGCTTTACTCGTCCATCTTCTTTCTGAATTCGAGCAGGACCGAAAGGCGCGCGTCCCTCTCTTCCTGCGCACAGCCGCACGGGCCGTCGTTGAGGTCGCGGCCGCATCGATAGCACAGGCCGCGGCATTCGTCGCGGCACACCAACTTCATCGGCAGAGAGAGCTCGATCTGCTCGGCGACCATCAGGTCGACGTCGAGCCGCACGCCGTCATAGAACCCTATGTCCATGTCTTCGTACTTCAGCTCGATCTCCTCGTTTTCCTTGATGTTGCCTGGATGCGGCGCATAGGAAAGCTCGAACCGTGCCACGATCTCGCGCCTGAATTCCGAAGCGCAACGGGCACACCGGCACCTCAGGATGGTCTTCACACTGCCGTCTACATGCAGGTCCCGATCCTTGTGGGTCAGGATGAAATCCGTCAGCACCGGCTCGGCAAGCACTGCGTCGGCACGCTTGAAGGCGATCTCCCCCAGCCCGTACGTGTGGCGCACGTGGAGCGGTTCATCCCGCAAATCCTCGATTTCAATGAACACCACTGTCTCCAGCTATCGATGAGGTTGCCAATTATAGTCGCGAGCAGGCCTTTGTCAATCACAAGACCCAATCGGGACAATGACTTACGGAGTCGGAGGATCCCGAACGCAATCCGGCCCGCCGCGTGTCGCGAACGGTTGATCCCGAATCAGATGTGGCCAAAACCGCAGAGAGAATGGCTACTGAGAAATACCCTCCAGCCGATTGAGCTCCTGGATGACCTGACTCAATAGCATGCTCCTGCTCTCGTTCCGGCGAGCTTCTCGCAGAACCTTTATGGCCTGGTCGCGCTTCCCCTGGGTTTCCAGGGCGCGGGCAAGATCCAGCTGCAACGAGGCCCTTGGCAGCTCACATTGCGGATCCTTGATCATTCCTTCGAGCAGCTCCACTGCTCCACTGCTGTTTCCCGTCTCCAGGTAGTGGTTCGCCAGCACCTTCTTGGCCAGGTAGGCAACGGTTCTGCTTGCAGTGTTGCTGCGAACCGCCTCAAGCGATCGAACCGCCTCATCCTTCTGTCCGAGCTGCAGTTGAGTCAAGCCGAGATAATAGCGGGCCATCACGGCGAGCGTGGATGGACCCGATGACACGACCTCTGCGAACTCTTTTGCCGCCGCCTTGTACTTTGCTTCCTCGGTTCGGAATAACGGATCACCACCCTTGGCATAAGGGTCATCGGGGGCAGCGGGATCGATCCTGGCATGGTAAAAATCCATACCCCTGGAGAGCTGGTCCTGCGCACGCACCTCTCGCCTCTCGAGATACTGAATCCCGAAATAGATGCCTAGCGCGATCAGGACAACGGCCCCCGCGCCGGCGGCAATCAGATTGCCGCGTTCGCGCAGCAGCTCCAGCAGCCGCATCATGGCGTGGTGCACCGGATCCTCGGCAAGGATCTCCTTGCGTGTGAGCTTTGTCGTACCCACGACGATACCTTCCTAGTCCGCGTCTCCAATGGATGGTAGAACCATTAAAAATAGCACAGATCGACGGGGCGAACCTAGCCCCGATTTCTGCCGCCTCTCGATTCTCCCCCGCGGCGTGCTGCAGCCGATGCATGGCTGGGCACCGTAGCCCGCACACGGATCGAGCATGAGCCGCAAGATCACACCCGAGGAGGAATCCAGAGGGCTGGTCCGCCTTAGGCGCTTAGAGAACAGGTCATTGCCCTTTCCGGCAAGAAGTGCATTAAGAGGTGTAGCCAGTTTGCGCCAGTGCCGTCAGCCCTCAGCTCCAAAGCTGGCTCGCAGCTTGGCGAGCTTCGCATCCCAGCTTGCTGTGATCAGTTTGTCGCAGCAGCGAGTTGGCGAATGCTGAACGCTGATGCCTGACGGCACTCACATACTTCGACAGCATTGCCGGACGGCAGAATCCATTTTGGTTCCGGCTTGTCCGGGTTGGGGGATCATGCTCCATCCCTTGCCTGTCCGCGACCAGATCAAGGTTGAGATCCAGGGCCGGGTTCGAAGATTTTCAGGTGATGCAGCGATAAACGCTTAGTCCGGCTATCGCGCCCGATGCCTCGGACGGATCAAGGTGACGCCGTTGACAGGTCCAACTCCCCGCGAGGACTGAACCGCTTGATCGATGGCCCTGGCGTATCTCGTAGGGCAACGGGCCTGTTTTCATACGATTGGGAGAGTTTATGCTTGACGTCTGTCCGGGGGTTGGACAAAAGGTAAAAGGGAGAATATGCGGTGATAAGGAGGGACACATGGATGCGGCTGCACCTGCCTCCGATCACCGCGCTGATATCCGGCGCTTTAATGTTCACGGTTGGATTCTTTGCCTGCCAGAAAGCAGCCGAACGGCGAAACAAATTCTGCGACAGGATAAGGGAGGTGTGTGGGCATTCCCGCTCGAAAACGGCGCTTGCCTATCCCGCACCTGACACCTATCTTCGGAGTTACCTGGCATCCCCGATACCGGATCGGTCCTGAAATCACCGGATTTCAGCAACAGTGACAGTTCTGATCCTCCGCGGTCTTGCGGCCGATATGAAACCAGAATCCCATGCATCTCCCCCGGCCCGCCGACAGGAGTCGGACCTTGAGAAAGATCCTCGTCTGCAGCGCGACTGCGATCATATTTGTGGCCTTGTCAGGGTCGCAGCAGGGCGTGCAAGCTCCGCAAGTAGCTTTTTCAGCGCAAGCGGCTGCCGGGGCTGTGTCCCCAGATACCGTGAAACACCCCGATCAGGCATCCAGAAAACCTCCGGAACCCTTGCAGGCCGTCTACCTGAGCTTCTGGTCGGCAGCCACACCGGGCCGGATCGAAGCGTTGGTCGAAATGGCTCGCTCGCGACGGATAAACGCCGTCGTCATTGACCTAAAGGATGCCAGCGGTTTCGTCGCCTTCGATACTGTCGTCCCGGAAGTGGCCTTTTGCGGTGCGAGGCGAGTGACAATCCGCAAGATTGACTCCCTTGTTCAGAGGCTGCATGGGGAAGGCTTGTATGTCATTGCCAGGATCGTCGTGTTCGAAGATCCACGGCTTGCCGAAGCCAGGCCTGACCTCGCGGTGCACCGCCTATCGAAGCTGGATCCTCAGGATCCGCGGCCAGGCCCGGCGACACTCTGGTTGGACCGGCGGGGCCTTGCCTGGGTCGATCCGGCTGCCAGAGAAGCCTGGGACTATAACATCGCGATCGCGAAGGACGCCGCCAGACGCGGCTTCGATGAGATCAACTTCGACTATATCCGCTTTCCTTCGGATGGAAACCTGCAAGACATGTACTTTCCCTGCTGGGACGGCGCGCGGCCGCGCAATGAGGTCATCGGAGAGTTCTTCTCTTACCTGCGTCGCAACCTGTCACGCGTGATCATCTCCGCCGATCTCTTCGGGCTCGCGACCGTCAAAAACGACGATCTCGGGATCGGACAGATCATCGAAGACGCCTACCGCCATTTCGACTATGTGTGCCCGATGGTCTATCCATCCCACTTCGCCGTCGGGTTTCTCGGCGAGCGCAATCCTGCCAAATCCCCATTCCGGGTCGTTCACTACTCGATGAAATCGGCTCAACAGAAATTACAGGCTCTCCCCGGCGAGCTGCAGAACCGGGTCAGGCTCAGGCCCTGGCTCCAGGACTTCGATCTCGGAGCGGACTACAACGCCGACATGGTGCGGGCGCAGATCGAAGCGGTGCGCGAAGCTCTTGGAGACCAGTACATCGGCTTCATGGTCTGGAATCCGCTGAACCGATACACAGCGGAGGCACTGCCCCGCGTCGCCGGATAGGCTGCAACAGGGGTGCCGCTCCGCACAGCAAATCCGGCTTTGAAACTCCGGCACGTCAGATTCAGACCGGCGTTGTCTATACCGCTGCCGGATCCTGCACACTAGATGCTATGGTTCAGATCGGTTTGGGGAGACCGTCGGCCGCAGGCTACGGCACGACGAGGGCTTCGATAGGTCAGATCGGCTTGCTCGATCGGAAAGAACGGGCTGCCGCCGCCCTTGTGCACCAATACTGGAGTGCGACCAGTAGCAGGCACAGGACAAGCACCATGCCGCCAGCCAAGACCATGGTGGCGGCACCAGGATCGGTCCCTGCGATTTTTTGGATGGCGGCCAGGATGTACGTCTCGCGCAGGGCCAGGATGCCTATCCCAAGCGATGCCATGCCCGTCACCAACGCCACGAGCAGGCTCGCCTTCCTCGTCCGTCGCGGAAAACCGTCCGCCGGTATCCCCGCGTGTCTGTATCGACGGCCGACGTACAGCCCGGCCAGAGTCTCCAGGACGAGGGTCCCCACCGGCAGGCCCATGAAGGAGGCGGTGGCGATCATCACCCAGAACAGGCAGATCGGCTCGGCCAGCCGCCAGTCCACAACAACAACATAGAATCGGGCCATCCATCCCTTCAGGCATACCACCTCGAGGAGAATCCCCAGTCCACGGCCAACAAGTGCAGCTGTCGCGGTCCCCCGGTCGGATGGGACACAGGCGACAGATGCCGAGGCTGGCGGCGATCCACCATCCTGCGATCAGAAAAGAGTATGCGCAGGCGAGGCTGACGAAGACTCCGATGACCATCCGTTCAAAGCGACTCATTCTTGTGACATCTGAAAATAGGTCGCTGTCGCCGCTTCATCCAGCTTTAATCGTGTGGCCCGGCAGGGGCCCCTTTAATCCATCGCGGCCGAAGCGCGACGCCGCTGTGCCTGACAGCGCAATCCCGAATCAGGGCTTGTCCGATGACGCGTGAAGATCTGCCCGGGCGGAGTGCGTCGCGGCCCCTGGACGCGACAGTAAGCCGCGCCTGACAGTCACGCACTTTATTCATCCAGCATGAGCGGGAACGCGGCCGCATGTGGCCAGGCTTGGGATCTGGCCCCTTGGTGCCGTCGGCCAACCGGCGTGAATCGTGGAACGGTAGCGCTTTCGGGCCATCCCGCATGGCGGAAGGGCCGGGCCGGCAGCCAAGCCTTCGACGGGTGAGCCGTCCGTCGCTTTGTGTGGGACGGCGCAGAGAGAATGTGACTCCCCATCCGACGTACAAGGATTCCGTCCCTCTAGTGTTTGTGCTGTCTTGACGTGGAAGGTCGAAACGTGTATGCTGCATGCATGGCAACGAAGACCATTTCTATCGATTTGAAGGCTTATGAACGGCTGGCACGCGCGAGGCGGAGCCCGCGGGAGTCCTTTTCCCAAGTCATCCATCGCGCCGTCTGGCCAGATACGGGGAGATCCTGCGGAGCGTTCCTCGAGGCGCTTGCCAGGACGGCGCCCCTTGACGAAAAATCCCTCGGACTTCTCGAGCAAGCTCAGACAGAAGACCGGCCGCCGGAAGAGAAATGGAAGAGCGATTGAGTTTTGACACCACCTTCCTGATCGACATCCAGAAGGAGCTGAAAGCGCCCCATAAAGGCCGGGCGCACCGTTTCCTCGAGCAGCACGCCAAGGCGATCATGCTCATCAGTGCAGTGGCTGTCGGGGAGTACGCGCAGGGTTTTGCAGCTCCGGAGGACCCGAATCTTCAGATCCTGCTGGCGTCGATCGATGTCCTGGATATCGACCTCGAAACCAGTCTCCTCTACGCGGCTCACGCGCGCCGGCTGCGCGAAGCGGGGCGACCCATCGGAAGCAACGACCTCTGGATCGGATGTTCAGCACTCAGGCATCAAGTGCCTCTCGTGACTCGCAATGTGGATCATCTGAGGCGAATCGAGGGCCTCCAGGTAATGGAATACTGAGCGGCCGATTAACGGAAGTTATCGACGAGCATAGGGTCGCTGCCGCGCTGATCCGCGCGTGGGAATATCGGAACCGCCATGCGGATTCGGCCGGCAGAAGCTGAACGCATCGAAGCCCGCCTGATGAATGTGACGAAGCGGACATCGGCTAATGCTCGGAACGGATCCAGTCGCCGACATTCAGGCCAATGCTGAAGAATATGGAGTTGAGGTCGTACTCCACGCTGGGGCTGAAGCCGACCTCGAAATCAATAAACCAGGTGGGATTGATGCCGAACCATACTGAGCCACCGTATGATGCACAACGAGCATGTCGGCAACACCCGCCCCAGGCTTTTGAAAACCCTTGTATCAACGTAGTCGCAGGCAGCCTTCCCGCAGCCCGATACGGGGTCGCCTTGGGCAAGGTTCAGAGCCGTGCCGCAGTTGCCGAGTGTCGCCGCTCCGATTAAAAATCGGAATCACCCCGGATATCCCTGGGAGCCAGCGTCACGACCCCATAACCGGGAATCCTGATCTCGGTAAAGCGGCTGGCCGTGTTGCCGTTGAGTGTTGCGACCAGGGGATCGCCCTTCTGGTCGAAAAGGTCGACGCGGACAGTGACTTCAGCTTCCTTGAGATTGGCGATGACGATCTCCGTAGCCCATCCGCCTCCCGTAACAAAATGGGGAAGGATGATCGCGCCGGGCCCTCCGACCCCAGCAAACCCGGTCCTCGTGGGAACATCGCCGCCATCGACGAGGCTCGTAGCCGGCAGCGTGCTGAAGCTGATCCCCCGGAACCGCAAGCCAACGACGGCAAAGGCAACATCCGAGGCAAGTTCCAGGGTCCCTATGAGGTCCTTCGAGACCTGGGCCTGGCTGTCAAAAAGCTCGGTGACGAATCTGGCGGTCTGCGCGCCTGTTGCGACATCGATTGTCTTGATCTTTATATCCTCTCCCAGATGGTCACGCAGCGTCATGGTGATATGTGCTGTGTCACTACCCGGATTGGCGATGGCGACGCCCAGGTTGCGCGAAAGACGGCCGCTGGCATTCACAAACAGTATTGCCTGCTTGGTCATAGCCGACGGGAGGACACCGGCCTGAACGGTCTGAATTCCGCGACGTTCGCCGAATGTCTCGAATACCATGATGCTCGGCTCTGCGCTGGTAGGGGTGACCACGGCGTAGCCGACCTTGAGCGGGCGCTCTGCATCAGGTGCAGCCGCCGGCTGCGCCATGGACCATGTCGCTGCCAGTTGAATCGCCAGAACCGAAAACGGGATGACTTTCAGCGCGTGTGATTTCTTGCTGTGATTCATAATGACCCTCCCCTGCGATGAGTCAGTTGAGTGCATCCGGTCCTATGGGACAGTGAGATTTATGTCGGGTTCACGGCAGATGCACCTCCACCGCGGTGCCCTATGCCCAGCAATACTCGCATAAGGCTGTGCTCATTTCCTGTGACACATGTCACATCAGCATGGGCTCGTTGGGAAACCGGCAGGGTTATGATCCGCCGAATTCCGTAGGTAGCAGTCGCAAAGACCGGCTTCTCCCTGCGGTTCAATCGCGGTGAACGCAGGCAGGGAGGGGCGGTAGTGTGCTGTCAATCGTTGCGTCAGGTTAGCTGTCGCGGGATTCGTCGGTTCTTCCCTATGGGGCAGAGGTGTTTGAGTTCCTCAAACCAGTTCTGGTCGAGGAACCGCTTCCCGTCAGTCTCCTCCAGCCCGTGGATTGCGGCCATGTTCGGATGATGTAGCGACCCGAGCAGCTTGGGTTCCCGCTCAAACCGGGCCAGCCGTTCGGGATCTCCTCCGAAGATGTCCGGCAGAACCCTGATGGCGACCTGGCGGCCCAGAACGGTGTCTTCGGCTTGGTATACTTCGCCCGTGCCACCCCAACCAAGCCCTTCCATGATGCGGTAGTGACTG
>JACADW010000038.1 GCA_013388445.1 Acidobacteriota bacterium
CCCATCAACAGCTTCATCAGCCCGTACTCGATGGCCGGACGGCTTATGGCCCGGTCCGTCTCCTCCGATACCTGCGCCAGGTGTGACGATTGCCGGCGTCACCATTGCGGACCTGGACAGGGCGGCCTCGAGGACGTCCTCGCCTGCGACATGCCGGCCAACCGCGTCGGCTGGGTCCGCCAGCATCCGGCCGGAGTCTACTCCGAGAAATGGATCGGCCCCGTGCTCCCGGCGCCCGCACGGGTGAGTGTGCACGACATGGACAACGACGGCAGACCGGATTTCATCTCCGGAAGGATGAACGTGTATCCGCCCTTCACCCGTGAAGGGCGCATCATGCTCCGGCAAAACCATTCGGGGCAGACTGGCACTCGATAGGATTCCTGGAATCGCGAGCGAATGAGCGGGTTCGCTGCAGGTTCACGGGATCATGCGGGCTGAAGATGAGCGGGAGCAGGACGCGCAGATCGGCATCCGGTTCCATCGGCCACTTGCCGCGTACGTGGCTTTGGGCCACGGCCATCCTGGCGCTTGTCGCGGGTCTCTGTACCTGGCTGACGCTGAGGATCCTGCCCCCAGCCGGAGTGCCTGAGAATTTCCCCAACCTTCCTGACCTGAGAGAAATCGGTGACAGGCACCATTTTCAGAGTATAATTAGGCGCAGCGGGAAGGGACCGCTCCTTAAGTAACACAGAGGAGTTCAATCATGACGCTTAGAAGACTCGTACCGGCGGGCATCGTGTGCCTTGCGCTCTTTGCCGCCGCCGGCTTCTCGCAGAACGTCAGCGGGCTCCTGACCGGGGCGGTCAAGGATCCGGCCGGCTCGGTTATCCCGGGCGCCGAGATCACCTTGACCAACCAGGCCACTGGAGCCGCGGTGAAGATCAGTACCAACGAGGCCGGCATCTTCGTCTTTCCAGCCGTTCTCCCCGGCACTTACAGCCTGCAGGTGGCGAGTGCCGGTTTCCGCACGTTCCAGATGAAAGACATCACCATCGTCCCGAACGAGCGCCGTTCGCTGGGCGACATCACCCTGGAAGTCGGGCAGATCCAGGAGGTGGTCGAAATCACCGCCGCGGCCACGCCGGTGCAGACGGCCTCCAGTGAGCGCGCCGGTCTGGTCAGCGGCGACCAGATCCTCAACGTCGCCATCAAAGGACGGGATTTCCTGGGCCTGCTTTCGACTTTGCCGGGAATCATCGACACCAACGTCGGTTCCCGCGAGGTGACGATGACGGGCAATGTCCTCAACGGGCTCCACATCAACGGCGGGAGAACCAACTCGATCATGTACGCCCTGGACGGGATCTCCTCCGTGGACACCGGTTCCAACTCCAGCGTCCAGAACCAGCCGAACATGGACGCGATCAGCGAGGTCAGCGTGCTGGCGAGCAACTACCAGGCCGAGTACGGCCGCAACAGCGCCGGCACCATCAACGTCGTGATCAAGGGCGGCACCACGGACTTCCACGGCAGCGCCTACTGGTACTACCGGGACAAGAGTCTGAACGCCAACAATTTCTTCTCGAACCGGACCGGAACGCCGAGGCCCGCCTACCATTTCAACAACCTCGGGTACTCCATCGGCGGGCCGGTCTTTATCCCGGGCAAGTTCAATCCCGGCAGGGACAAACTGTTCTTCTTCTTCTCGCAGGAGTTTGTCCGCCGGCGGCTGTATCCGGGCATCCGCTTCGTCACGACCCCGACGGAGCTGGAGAGAGAGGGAGACTTCTCCAAGACGTTGGACGTCAGCGGGAAGCTGATCCCGATCAAGGACCCGACGACCGGCAAGAACTTCGACGGGAACATCATCCCCAAGTCCCGCATCAATCCTTTGGGCCAGCAGATACTGAAGTTTTTCCCGTTGCCCAACTATGTCGAGACCGACCCTTCGCTGCTCAACAGGCGCAACTACCGGACCGACGCCAGCGGCAACAATCCCCGCAGACAGGAGGTTCTGCGCATCGACTACAATGTCACCCCGACCTTGCGCATGTACTTCCGGGGCATCCGGGACAACGACGACGAAGAATGGCCGTACGGTTCCTGGGTTTCCGGCAGCGTCAATTACGATCTGACCAACACGCTCAGGCCGCAACGGGGGCGGGGCGCCGTTCTCAACATCACGAAGATATTCAGCCCCACGACGGTGAACGAATTCACATTCGGCGCGACGACGCGCGGCCAGACTTTCAATCCGGTCGAGCCGGAGAAGATCGCAAGAAGCCGCATGGGGAACATCGGCCAGTGGTATCCTCGGTCGAACGAATCCCACGCCATTCCCAATGTGACTTTTGCCGGAGTTCAGAATTACATCAATCCCTCTCAGGGCAACATCCCCTACACAAATGAGAATCCCGTCTTCGCCTGGACGGACAACTTCAACAAACTGATCGGCAAGCACTCTCTGAAATTCGGCATATACATCGAACGGATGCGCAAAGACGAAGTGGGCGGCCCCAACACCCGAGGTGCTTTCGCATTCGGACGTGATACCAATAATCCCCTGGACACGAACTACGCCTTCTCGAACGCACTGCTCGGGATTTTTCAGAGTTATTCTGAAGGCACCTTCCGCCCCTACTCGCACTACCGCTATACCCAGGTGGAGTGGTACGCCCAGGACAGCTGGAAAGTGTCCAGCAAGCTGACGCTCGATTACGGCCTCCGCTTCTACAACGTTCCCGGTGCTCATGATGACCGCTTCGCGATAACCACGTTCGATCCGTCGCGCTACGACCGTTCGAAGACGGCCAGGCTGATCTACCCAGGTAAGGATTCGACCGGAAAGCGCGTCGGAGTCGACCTTGCTACCGGGACCATCTACCCGGTGCCGTACATCGGGCTGTTCGTGCCCAATTCCGGGACCTATGCGCCTGGGATGGTCGTGGGCGGGAAGGACTTTGTAGGCTCGCTCTACGAGACACCCGCCGTTTCCTTCGGTCCCCGCTTCGGGTTCGCCTACGATCCCTTCGGCGACGGGAAGACGGCCATCCGCGGCGGCGCCGGAATCTTCTACGACCGGCCGCAGGGCAACGTCTATTCCGGAACAAACGGTCAGCCGCCCGTAGCCTACACGCCGACCCTCTACTACGGGACGCTCGATACCTTCCTGCAATCCCAGGGAGCCGTCGGCCCCAGCGGCGTGAACGCCCCGCAGGTGGGAGAGGAACAGCTATCGAGAGTCGCAAATTTCAGCCTGGGGATTCAGCGGGATATCGGCTTCAAGACGGTCGTCGACGTCTCCTACGTGGGGTCGATCGGACGGCACCTGCTTTATGCCCGCAACATCAACCCGATCCCCATGTACGCGCGCTTCGATCCGGCCAACATCGATGCCACGACCAACAAGCCCTTGCCCGACAACTTCCTGAGACCCTACCTCGGCCTCGGGGACATCAACGTGCGGAGCTTCGGCGGCACGTCGAGCTACAACTCCCTCCAGCTTTCGGTCAACCGCCGGATGGCGCAGGGAATCCAGTTCGGCGTCTCATACACCTTCTCGAAAAGCCTGGGCACAGCATCGTCGGATTTCGAGAGCATGAGCCCGTACTTCCCGATGCGCTCGCGAAACTACGGGCCTCTCGATTTCGACCGGCCCCACATGCTGGTCATCAACTACACCTACCGGATACCCAGCCTCGGGAGGAGGCTCAACAACAAGCCTCTTGACGTCGTCCTCGGTGGGTGGCAGATCTCCGGAATTACCTCTTTTGTATCCGGGGCGGGGCTCTCCCCCGGTTACAGCACCGTTGATGGGGCCGATATCACCGGCTCAAGCGAAGGTGCGCGCATCATGGTCCTCAGCGACCCGTACCTCCCGAAGTCCGAACGTACGTTCGCGAAGAACTTCAAGACGGAGGCCTTCGGCCGTCCGCCTTCGCGCAGTTTCGGCAACGCCGGCCTTCGTTACCTGCAAGGTCCGGGAATCGACAACTGGGACATCACGATCTCCAAGCGCGTGCCGCTGTGGGGCTCGGAGCAGCGCTACTTCCAGTTCCGGACCGAGTTCTACAACGCTTTCAACCACACTCAGTTTTCCGGCTATGACACGACCGCCCGTTTTGATGCCTCGGGCAATCAGGTCAACGCCAACTTCGGCGCCTATAACGGGGCCCGCGATCCCCGCCGGATCCAGCTCTCGTTGCGCCTCATGTTCTGAGGCCGGCTGACTTTCACACATCGCTTGCCCGGGAAGCCCGGCTCACACAGGCTGGGCTTCCCGGGCAGCCCGCCCTACTCTCTGCGCTACGAACGGCCAGTCCACTGGGAGCTCGATGTCCATCCACCTGTCCGTAACCACCAGCTTGTTCTCGACGCACGAGCCGTCCGTCGCACGATTCCCAAGGCCCGTTCCCTCGTCGCCCAGTGGCGGTTTTCAGCCGTCCCGTACGGCGGCCGGCGCCGGTGCAGCACCCACGGAACATCCTATTTTCGGAACATCCTCTCATGCCCCTGCGGCGCACCCAAGCCCATGAAGATCGGCTCCGCCGACGCTCGACTTGGTGAAAGAATGGTGTAGCCGGCTTTCCACCTCGTTATTTTCGGAAGAGCCCCTCATGGGCGCGCCAGGCACCCAAGCGCACGGAAATATGGCCCGGCGGAGTAGGCCGCGGCGGCCCGGCGTGGCAACAAGTCACGACTTCCAGGCGCGACCAGTAGGGACCGGGCTGGAAAACCTCCGGTGTTGGATCCGTCCGGCAGCCGGAGCCCACTCGCGCCGCCCGTGATCCGTTTGCGCCTACTCTCGGGGAGCGTCCGAGGTTGTGGGTTCTCGCAGCGAGCGTCAGTAGGACCAGTCCCGACGCGGGATACGGGGTCTGAAAAACGACCGCGCCATCAATGCAAGAAGCGCACCTGCCAGCCCGCCGCCGATGTTGCACAAAAGGTCGGTGAGCGACGAAGAACGGATCGGCATGAAGACCTGTATCAGCTCGATGGCCACACTGATGATCCCGGAGACAAGGGCGGTCAGGACGAAGTTGCGGAATCGCCGCCCCGGCCTGGTAAGGCTGCGGTAGAGGAAATAGAAGAACCCAAAAGGGACAAATCCCAGTACGTTGATGCCGACGTCTCCAATATCGGAAAAGTAAGGATGCGGATCACGCCACGGCGGAATCAGGACGGTCTTGCGGAATGTACGATAGTATTCCGGAGTCAGAAGCGGGTTGCCGCCGCTTGATTTGTCCGGGATCGTCCGACCCGCCCGCTCGCCGAAATCATAAAGAGCAGCGAGCCCCGGCTCGGCCGGAAACTTCTCCAGCCGTTTTCTGGCCCAGAGCCTGTAGTGACGCGCGACCTCCGGCGCACCGAGAGAGCGGCTGAATATCGCCAGTCCGATGAGCTTGCCGGCCCAGTGACTGCTTCCTTCCGGAGCATCTCCGACAATCAGCCGCCCGCGCAGTGTGTCCTGCCGGAGGGTATGCCTGGGATAGGACTTGGCAAGCATGCCGTCCACGTAGAAGCTTGTCCCTTCTGCACCCGACGTTACTACGATGAATCGCCGGGCATTCTCACGGAGGTCGGCGCTCACACTGATCTCGTGGTGTGCACGACGGCCCGATGCTGTCTGCACGGGCGTGCGCAACAGGAGCTCTGACCTCCACTGCGCGATCACGAGGTTCGGCGGCAGTTGATCCTCATAGAAGGACAAAATCGTGCCGATATCCCCCGTATTCTTGTGTTCGGACTGGAGGTAGAGTTCTATAGAAACTTCAGGGACTTGCGCAGAGGGGTAGGCGTTTCTCCCCAAGTGGATCTGGCCGTCGGTATAGACATTCGACAGCCAGCCGAAGTAGGTGCCGTCCTCCCCAGGCTGCCAACCGAGATTGTTCTTTACCTGCAACTCGAAAGGCCAGAGTCCGACAATCAGGTATCCGGCGCCGAGGGCGATACAGACTATCAGCGATAGCGTACGGCTCATGCGCCGGGCTGACCTCTCTGCCCAGCTTCACGCTCGGCTTCTTTCCATGGAAGCAGCCGGCACCGCAAGTTCCGCCGCAGCGGAGACCAGATGCAGCCCCCTGGCGAGAGTTCCGGCCGGCCCGGCGTGAACGGCTTCTCACCGGCATGTCCTTCCGCGGGAAGCCGGCCTCCGGTCCGGCCTCCCGTCAGCAGTCCCGCACCGACGGGTGTCGGCACAACGAACTCCCGCCTTGAGGTTCTTTCCATGTCACTAGGCTCCAGCCATGAAGGTCAGCAGGGCAAAGCCGGCCAGAACTTCTGCTTCGGTAAAACTGCAATGGCCGAACCGGACGACGGGGATGTTGACGTGCCTGAGGGCCGAGCCGCCCAGCAGAGCTTTCCAGGTATAGAGGGGCTCATGCCAGTAAGGCACGATCGGGTCGTCGGTGGTGTGCATCGTGACGAGCGGCCTTTGGAGAACTCCTGAGGTCTGGTAGCCACCGGTCTGGATCTTATCCACGGCACCGCGATCGGCGGAATAGCGTTTGACCAGCAGATTCAACAGGATGTCGTTGCTGGACCCCGAATACCAGCGCCCGATGTTGCTGTAGGGGGAGCCGCCCAGCTTCCCGATGGCGTCGTTTGTGCCGAAGATGTTGTACCAGAGAATATCCACGACCGTCTGCACAGTTTCGCTGTCGGTCGGGGCGGCAGGGACGCCCGCCGTGCGCAGCAGCTGCCGGGTCTTGCTCAGGCTGCCCTCAATGGCTTCACGCACTGCCGCTTCATACGCCGTGCCCCATCGCCTGATGATCTCTTCAGGAATGCCTCGAGGCGTGGCGTATTTACCACCGACCTCCAGCACGCCCGGAAAGAAATAGTTGAAAAGAACCAGGAAGTCGCCGAAGTAGTTCAGCTGCTTTCTGAAGTCGCCCACGGGCCCGCAGGCGGCCAGCCCTCCGTTGAAAACGTCGGGATACTTCTCGATGGCCCTGGCCGTCACCAACCCGCCCTCCGACGCGCCGACCAGAAAGACGTTTCTAGGTGCGCCTTTGGTCGTCTTGAAACATCCTACCAACTCGGCCACATCCTCCACAGCATCCGGAATGACCAAGCCGTTTTTCGGATAGCTCGTCGTGGCAAAGGCATATCCTAGGGATGTGATGATCTGGGAAATCGGAGTGCCGTCGATGACGTTGTCCTGAACCGCCAGCGGATCATAGGGACTCACGTAACCGTGAGCGTACACAACGAGATCGCCGTTCCACTGCCCCGGCGGCGGCACGCATATCAGATACTTGGCCCCGGTGCTGGAATCCCCCTGACTGCAGTATTCCGGATACGTATCCAGGGTCTGCGCTGCAAGGTCCATCGCCGGGACAATACAAAGAACCGCCAACGCAAAGGCTGCAATCCTGATTGTCTGCCGTGTCTTCACCAGTCGCATATCGTCCTCCATCTAGGCAATCGCGTCGAACTTCATTCCTTCCAAAACAAAGCTCTCACGTCGTTCAAGCGAGTGAGGGGGTCCCATCATGGGTCGATGGTCGTATCGCCCGGAGCGAACGGAAGATCCAATCGATATAATATCACTCTTCCCGGTCTCTCGCAGCACCCGGACCGATCCTTTTTCGGCGAAGACCACGTCCCGAAGACGCGTGTAGCCCTGCCTGATTCTCCAATCTCCGGCCTGCGGGCCGAGGGACGCGGGATAGTATCGAACAGCGGCAGATCCAGTCCCTTTTGGTGCCGTCTGGCAGCCGCCGACGACTTGCCGGATGCGTCCAGAAGAGGCCATGCTGAGGGCGTTTCCCTGTTGGGCTCCGTCGGGCCGCCGGGGCCTACTTGGCCTGGGATGCCATTGTCGCGGCTAGTATCAGCGAAAAAGTCTGAGCTCGACTCTTCGAAAATAGATCTCGGCACCCTCGGACTGGAGCGTGATCTTGCCCCGGGTCAGGCTCGCGCGAGTCCCGGCGTTGACGACCGTGCCGTTGACGATGTTCGTGATCGAGCCTCCCTTGCAGATGATCTCGACGCGGGTCCACTGCCCATCGGGGCCCTCGACATCGCGGCCGCCGCGATAGCCGAGCGCGTCTCTCCAATCGGGGTCGCGCCCGAACCAGTTGATCCGGCCGCGGAGAAACCCGCCGGGAGCCGCAGCCGGATCATAGACGGCCTCCCCGTCGCGGTCCCGGCCGGCTTGCACGGTCAGCCTCGGTCCGGAGCGGTTGCCGGCAGCGTCATATCCTTCCACCAGAATGATGTCACCGACGCCGCCCTGAATGATCTGGCACTCGATCGATTGCATCCATGGACCGTTAAAGTCCTTCGAGGTGTTGCCGTCGGGCCCCTGGCAATGCACGAGGATCCCGCTGTCCTTCGCCCGGTCCTTGCGCTCTCCCCAGGTGACCAGGCCCCAGCGTAACTCGACGACCAGGTGGTAGTCCGAAAACTCTTCGCGGGTAACGAGTCCGCCCCAGTGCCGGCCGCTGACACGGATCGCGGGGGCGCCATCGATCTGATCGACCACGGAAAACACGCGGTCCGGGTCGCCGTATCCGGTTTTCATCAGCCAGGTATAGAAGCCGGAAAGGTCCTTGCCGTTGAAGAGCTGTATCACTTCCTTGCCGCTCTCCGCGGTTTGCGGGGCGGAGTATCCGCAGATGGAAAGCGCCATCAGGAGCACCATCGCTCGCGCCTTTCCGCATGTCGTCCGCTGTGTCATATCGCGCCTGCCTCGAGGCATGCCTCATGAGAAGACTCTGCGAAGAGGAGAATACCACGCATACCGGCTTCGCCAGGCCTATTCGATTACAGGAAGAATAAGGGACGAGGGGCGTCCGGGATCGTGATAGACGGTCTGGCGGGCGGCAACGGCGTGCGTCGCCCGTTTATGCATGGTCGCACAGCCCGCGATAGCAACCAGGTTCCGGCACACGACCGGTCCCAGCCAACAGCCGGGACGGGTATCTTACCGCAGGTTGGAAGGGAAATCAGAGCCGGAGGCCAAGAATGCCTGTGTCAGGAAGTAACCTGCGCCCGGTGTGCCGCCATCCTCACCGAGCGAGCGGGCAACTACACAATTCGCTGCCCAATCAACTCTTCCTATCGGCTCATTGGTCGTCTATCCTTATCTGCGTCGTCTCGGGTGGTACCTGGCTTTCTTGCATTTGGTCGGTTTCAAGCAACTCCGTCTCCCCAGGGGGACGCGAGGAGGTCTGCATGTTCGAAGGTCAGTCGCTGCAATCATTGATTGCAGAGGTAAACACACTGAAATCGATCATCACCAACCTCGGAGAGGGCGTCATTGTCGCCAACCGCCAGGGCAGGTTCCTCCTTTTTAACAGGGTCGCAGAAGAAATCCTCGGGATGGGCGCAACCGACGCCGCTCCTGAGGAATGGTCTCGGATCTATGGTTGTTACCGCCCCGACAAAGTCACCCCCTTTCCTTCCCTCGATCTGCCGCTTGTGCGGGCACTGGCTGGCGAGCATGTCGGCGAGACGGAGATCTTCATCCGCAACCAGAAACGGCCTGAAGGAGTCTGGATAACCGTCAATGCAAGTCCGCTTCGTGACGACGCAGGGATTGTCGAGGGTGGGGTCGTCGTTCTCAGGAACGTGACTGTAGAGAAGGAAGCTCAGGAGGAGGTCCGTCGGCTGACGAGCGCTGTGGAACAAACCGCGGACAGCATCCTGATCACCGACAAGGACGGATACGTCAAATACGTGAACCCCGCTTTCGAACTGACGACCGGGTACAGCCGCAGGGAAATCCTCGGCCGCACACCGCGTCTTCTCAAGTCGGGCCAGCATGACCCGGACTTCTACAGAACCCTGTGGTCCACGATCAACTCCGGCCGGCCTTTCCGCGCCACGATCACAAACCGTAAGAAGAACGGCGAGCTTTACTACGCGGAGCAGACCATCACTCCGATGCGCGATGGCACCGGGAAGATCGCTCATTTCGTATCGGTTCTGAAAGACGTGACCGAGCAGCGGAAGATGCAGGAGCAGGAATTCCAGATGCGCCTGGCACGCACGGTGCAGCAGCGGTTCTACAACCTCCCGCCGCTCAAAATCGGCGCATTCGAAATCGCCGGCAGCGCGTTTCCGGCCGACGCTACGGGTGGTGACTATTTCGATTTTATCCGCATGCCGCACGGACACTTCGGCATCACGATTGCGGACGTCAGCGGTCACGGTTTCGCGTCCGCCCTCCTGATGGCCGAGCTGCGCGCCTCATTGCGCGCCCACTCCCGAAGGACCGCCGATCCCGGCGAAATCCTGAAATGGGTCAACGAAGAACTGGTCTCGGATCTGGAGGCAAGCTCTTTTATCACCCTGGTGCTGTGCCGGATTCAACCGCATGAGCGGACTCTTATTTACTCCAACGCGGGACACGTGCCCGGTTACGTCCTCGATGCCAGGGGGATCGTCAGGCGTGTCCTGGACAGCACGGCCCTTCCGCTTGGCCTGTTTCCAGCCGGACGTTATCCATGCAGCGAAAACATGAGGATCGAACCGGGAGAGACCCTGGCCCTGCTGACCGACGGCATCACGGAGGCGGAGAATCGGGCCGGGAACCAGTTCGGGGCGGAGCGGGCGTTGGAGTTCATCCGGGCCCATGCAGGCGATAGCGCGGTCCAGATCGTCGCGGGTCTGTTCAAGGAAGTCCGGAGCTTTTCAGAATCATCCGCGCAGACCGACGACATCACCGCCATCGTCTGCAAGTCCAATCAATCCACACCGACGAGATCCAGAAAGAAAACAGCCCGCGTTGATGGTGGCACATGAGCGCCGTCGTTTGATGGCCGTTGCACAGGGAACCCACTGGCCGTGTACGAGGCGTACACCTAATCGCATGAATGTATGCCTCGGCGAAGGGCGTCTCACGGCAACGCGGGCGCAGCTTGCCACCACCGGCAACCGTGGGCCGGTGGCGCATTGCAGCCCTCCCGCACGGCGGAAAGCGCCGGTCCGGCCGCCACGTTTGTTCCCGACGGACGAGCCGTCCGTCGCACGATTCCCAGCACCTGACCCTGCACGAACTCCATGGCAGTAAAATCTGTCCCGCCGGACTGGTCGATGTCGTAGATGGTGACAATGTTGGGATGATTCAGCGAGGACGCGGACCTCGCTTCCGGAATGAAGCGTCGCTTGCGCTCGGGATTGGAGACCTTCTCGGGCGGCGGGATCTCGATGGCAATCAGGCGATCCAGGCGGGTGTCGCGGGCCTTATGAATGACACCCATTCCGCCGTCCCCCAGCGTTTCGACTATCCGGTAGTGCGCGATTATCCGCCCGAGCATGGGGCTGATCAACATCCCGGAAATTGCATGACTATCTGAGAACAAATTGGTCTCCGTCACGCTTTTTCCGTTCGCCTGAAGGGGTCGAGGGCTCAAGGGGGCAACGGGGTCCCAGCCAGTTTTTCCCTTTGCCCCTTTACCCCCTGACCCCTCGGTCCCTTTGATTGGCAAGCGAAGCGAGCCAAGTTCGATCGCAGAGGCGCAAAGATCGGAGACGTTTTTTCGGCACGGGCGAGGACAGCACGACGGCCAACCCGGTAGCCGGATGCCGCATCTCATGGTATCTTACGAATTTTTCGACAGACAGGGACTTATGATCCGAATCCTCGTGGCCATGTCGATTGCGGCCATGACATCGACGGCACAGCCCCGCGCGGAGCAGAACGGATCGGTGCCGCCCTCGATGCCGCCGGCTGCATTCGCAGCCAGGGTTGAGCAACCGCCTGTCCTGGACGGCGACGTCCTCCAAGATGCAGCGTACGCCACCGCTCCGGTGATCGAGGGATTCTGGCAGTCGCGGCCCAATCAGGGTGCGCCCGCATCCGAGCGCACCGAAGTGAGGGTCGTTTATACCCGCGACACGCTCTACTTCGGCGTACTCTGCTATGACCGCGAGCCCGGTGCCATCATCGTGGCTGACAGCCGGAGGGATTCGCCGCTCGACGAAACAGACGGATTTCAGATCATCCTCGACACGTACTTGGACCGCCAGAACGGGTTCGTCTTCGGGACCAATCCCGCGGGAATCGAGTATGACGGCCAGGTCTCGAAGGAAGGACAGGGCGGCGACAGCTCCATGCCTGGGGGGCGCCTCCAGGCGGGTTCCGGCGGCGGGTTTAACCTCAACTGGGACGGATCGTGGGAAGTAAAGACCCGGATCGACTCTGCAGGATGGTCGGCGGAGTTTGCCATCCCCTTTCGGACGCTGCGCTATCCCGGCGGCAGGACACAAACATGGGGACTCAACTTCCAGCGCAGCATACGCCGTCACAAGGAGGTCGCTTATTGGGCGCCTATCGGCCGGCAGTTCAACCTGTACCGGCTCTCACAGGCGGGGACACTGAATAACCTCGACATACCTCCCCAACGCGACTTCAAGATCATCCCGTACGTGAAGGGGGAGGCGCGCCGGCTGCCCGAACGGGGGAGCCCGACGAATTGGCTGGGCGATATCGGGGGAGACGCCAAGTACGCCGTAACACCTTCCCTGTCGCTCGACATGACATACAACACCGACTTCGCCCAGGTGGAAGTCGACGAGCAACAGGTAAATCTGGACCGCTTCACGCTCTTCTTCCCTGAAAAGCGTCCCTTTTTCCTCGAAAACGCCGGTCTCTTTTCGGTCGGCAATCCGGGCCAGGTGGAGCTTTTCTTCAGTCGCCGCATAGGAATCGCAGACGACGGCACCGTCATCCCGATCCTGGGCGGCGGTCGCCTCTCCGGCAAGGTCGGGAGGATGAATGTGGGCCTGCTCAACATGCAGACAGCCGAAGCCCCGGGGCACGCGCCCGCCAATAACTTCACCGTCGGCCGCATCAGTCGAGAACTGCCGAGACGTTCCGCCGTCGGCGCCCTATTCACAAACCGTCAGGCAACCGGCTCGCTTGCCGGCAGCAACGACCGCAACCGCGTATTCGGCTTCGACGGCCGTCTCGGCGTCGGCGAATATGGAATGCTCTCCGGTTACGCGGCAGGCAGTGTCACGCCGGGGGTGACATCGGGAGAACACGCCTTCCGGATCAACGCGAGATACGCATCGCCAATCTGGGAGCTTGAGGCCGACCTGACCCAGGTCGGTGAGAACTTCAATCCGCAGGTCGGCTTCTTGAGCAGGCCCGGCGGTTACCGTTCTCCCCAGGGCCGGATCCAGCGCCGCCTGCACCACAAAGACTTCCTCGGAATCTACGAGTTTCGTCCCCACGTCTCCTACCGGGGCTTCTGGGACTTCGACGGATTTCAGCAGAGCGGCTACCTCCACATCGACAACCATACCGAATGGCGCAATGGATACGAGATCCATACCGGATTGAATCTGACACAGGAAGGAGTGACTGAGCCGTTCGAGATTTTTCCGGGCGTGACCGTGCCGGCCGGTTCTTACGAGCACAAGGAGGCCCTGATCGTCTTCTACACCAATCAGGGGGCCTGGCTCAGCTTCCAGTCGCGCCTGACAGCGGGGGGCTTTTTCGGCGGAAATCGCATCTCCTGGGAGCCTTCGATGAGGCTGCGCCTGGGAGAGACTTTCAATACCCAGGTCTACTGGAGCCGGAACGATGTACACTTGCCCGGCGGCGATTTCCTCAGCCAGCTGGTGCGCATGCGGGTATCCTACTCGTTTTCGCCGCGCATAAACCTTCAGGCTCTGATCCAATACAACAACGCCGCAAATATCTGGTCGACCAACCTCCGCTTCTCGCTGCTCCAGGCGGCCAACACCGGGCTCTTCCTCGTCTACAACGAGACTCGAGATATCGAGCCCACGCTGCTCGGAATCCCTGGCCGCAGCCTGGCGGTCAAGTTCAGCAGGATCTTCGACCTGTTCGACTGAATCGTTGTTGGACTCTCCCAACCCGGCCGCGCCGACACCAAAGTAAATTCTGCCGTCCGGTAATGCTGTTGAACTATTTGAGTGCCGTGAGCTTTCAGCCACCAGTGTTCAGCTTCTGGATCAGCGATGTCGGTATGCGCTTGACCTCCGTTGCGTCTCCGTCCAGTCGTTCGCAATCCGCCTTGGCTGGCACCTCCAGATCCCGAGCCAGGAGCAAGTGGTATTCCAACCCGCTTTCCAGCCGAGGGCTGAACGCTAACAGCTGACAGCATTCGCGCAAGTCGGCTAGATTTCGTAATGCACTTCTTGCCCCAAACGGCAATGACCTGACCTCCAAGCGACTATGGACCTGGCGTAGCGCTTCCGGCCGCCCACCGGATTGCATTGTGAACCAGACGCCTGTAGCTCGGGTTCACGTGTGCCTTGCGCCCGTGCCCGAGTTCGATGCATACGACGCGCGATTTCTTGCAGGGACTGACCCAGACAAGCGGGCCATCGCTGGAGGGATGGTCCGTCCTCAGCAGGACCGTGATGTCGGGTGAAAACCACATCCCTTTGTAGGTCTCGTCGTTGATTTCGAACCTGCCGATTCCCTGGACTACCGGATGCTCCATCACGGGATAGGCCACGAGATCGACGTCGTGCTGCCAGGTCGTTTTCCAGACGAGCGGCTTGCTCTGCGATTTCAGCCACCGGGCCCCCATCACCTCCTCGTACCACCAGGGCCAGTCGCTGTAGTCAACCAGGGCATGATGCAGGATGACGATGCCCTTCCCTCCCTCGACGAACTTCGTCAGGTTCCGGCGCTCCTCCTCGTCGATCTCCTGCATGGAATCGTAGAGTACCAGGACGTCGTAGTTCTTCCGCAGGTCGCCGCTCCGGTACGGCATCGGGTGGGGATCCACGATCGCCCTTATATCCGGGAGTTCTTCAAAGATCGTGTAAAAAGACGTTTCATGGGAATGCCCGCCGGTCACGATCAGGACGCGGACAGGAGCCGCCAGAGTGGCCAGCGGAAACAGCACCGCACACAACGGCATGAACTTGTCGAGCATTTGAAACCCCCTGACGCGGGATACTGCACGCTAAGAGGCGATCACCGCTCTCAGATGAGCCAGACTGCGGGCTCCCTCTTCCGGGGAGCCGCACTCCACCGAAAGAACGCCGTTGAAGCCGTGTCTTCTGATGATCGAGATCACCCGGGACCAGTCGACCACGCCGTCGCCGCAGGCGCACCCCACAGGCGTGCCCGTGACCTTGCCGCGCTCGGCTTCCGAGTGGGCCACGGAAATGTCCTTGGCGTGCATGTGGACCAGGCGGTTCCCGACCCTCTCCAGCGCCGCGTAGATGTCCTCACCGGCCAGGTACGCGTTGCCCGTGTCATAGTTGATCCTGAGCCATGGCGAATCCACCAGCGAGGCGATCCGCAGCAGTCCATCAGTCGTCTTGGAGATGGACTGGTGTGGTTCGATCCCGATATAGATCCCGTAGCGGTCGGCTACACGCAGCACGGCCTTCAAGGTGTATGTCATGATGGGCCACGCTTCTTCGAGGCTCACCCATTCGGGACGGTAGCTCTCGTCGGTGCAGACCACGGGGGCGCCCAGTACCGACGCATACTGTATGGCCCTCTGCAGGTACATCACACTGATCTCGGGCCGCATCAACGGGCAGTGTGCGCTGACGGCCGACGGCCTGACCCCGTGTTTGTCTAGAATATCCTTTATGAAGTGAGGGTCCTCCTCCATCGACACAGAGTGGTAGTAACCAGCCTCGCTCATCAGCTCGCGTCCGTTGTGAAGCATCGGCTCCACGTACTTGTAGCCCATGCCCGCCGCCATCTCGACGCCTGCAGCGAACGGTTTTTCCGAGCGGCGCACGAACTCCATGTTGATTCCGACTTCGATGCTCATAGGTTCCACTCCTCCTGCCAGCTCACCTGGCGGTGTTCTTTGTAGGAAATGTTGCAGATGTGACAGGCCATCGCCGAGTAATGTCCGGCAGTCTCGTCGCAGTGGGGCTGCTTGCGGCTGCGTATGCAGTCCAGCCAGTTGGCGACGTGGAGCTCCGGCGACGGCCCGGCGGTTATTTCCTGCTCGCCTTTTTCTGCGGGCAGGAACCGGTAGCCCCAGCGGAAGATGTGCAGCCGTCCTCCTGTGCCCATGAAGACGATGTCCTCGCTCTCCTTGCGGATCAGGTCCGTGACGTTGGCCTCGAAGGTCACAAGGAGGTCTCCCGGATACTCCAGAATGGCGTTGATGTTGTCGGCAGTGTCCCGGTCCTCCTTGCCGAGGTAGATGCCGCCCATACAGGTCGCGGCCAGCGGCCGCTCCACCTTGAGGTACCAATGGACCACATCGACCATGTGTACGAAAAGCCCGCCCATCTGGGCGTTGGTGGAGTAGTCCCAATACACGTAGTGATTGAAGTACCGCTTTGGATTCCAGGGAAGCTTGGGCAGATCGCCCTGGCAGACTTCCCAGTCCATCCCTTCGGGCTTTGTTTCGTATCCGTCCGGAGGTTTCTCGTTGCGGTACGCGGCATTGGCATTCCAAATGGTGCGCACCATGGTCACCTTGCCGATCCGTCCGCTGTCGATGAACTTTTCCTTGGCTTCGATGAAGTGCGGATAGCTCCTCTGCTGCGTCCCAACCTGCAGGACGCGCTTGTTCTCCCGTACGGCCTTCACGATCTGATGGCCTTCCATGGGATGCAGGGTCATGGGCTTTTCCACATAGACATCCTTGCCCGCCCGGCAGGCGGCCACCGTCATCGGACAGTGCACGTGATCCCAAGTCGCGATGATGACCGCATCGATATTCGAGCGGTCCAGGAGCTTCCGGTAATCGACATATTTCTCAAGAGGCTCGCCGGCCAACTGCTCGGCCCGGTCCCGCTGCACATCCCATGCGTCACAGACCGCGACCCACTGTATGCCGCCGGCCTTCCTGGCCTGTCCCATGAGATACCGACCGCGGCCGCCGGTGCCGATAACGCCGAGCCTGATCCTGTCATTGGCGCCGAGCACTCGCAGCGCTGATGCAGCGGTCAGGGTCCCGCCCATGAAGGCACGCCGGCTAATTGTCGAGCACATGGTCTTCTCCTTTCTGCTCCGAAAGACCACTTTAGAAGTCATGTGCGGCGGGCTTCAGCCCGCCGAGTCTGGGCCCCCGGCCTGAAGGCCGCGGCACATGGTTTCGAGAAAGGCTCTCGTTTTCATGCCCTTCGGCGCACACCGCATGCATGACCGACTGTTACGAAAATACGCTGGGAGCCGAGGACCAGGTTGGCCCGCTCAGCCGGAGCGCGCAGATGTCCGCAGCGGGGCTTATAGCTCGCCCAGCCCGCTCTACAACTTCACACCCAATCGATCCCAGACAGACTCCTCCTCCTTGATCTCCTGTGCCTTGAGATGAGGAAACGTCTTGAAGAGGAAATAGACAAGGGGGAGCACACCGAATACGATGATCACAGTGTCGGGGATGATCCGCAGCTGGCCCAACAGCGAGATGACCGGTCTCTCGAAGAAACTCACATCCCACGCCACCCAGAGTCCTTCCTTGTAACTGGTCCAGGCCTGCGCGATCCCGAGAGGAAACAGCGTCATCGCCAGCAGGCCGCCGAATGACGTCTGGACCAGGAACAGCAGGATCACCACCAGAAAGTACTTGGCCGCTTTCAGCTGGCTCGAGGTCAGCGGCATGCCCACCAGTTTCTCCGCCAGTGGTACGCCCTTGGCTTCGCCATACCAGATGCGGTCGCGGTGCACCCAGAATATGAAAAGGCCCAGCGCGACGAAAAGGGATACGATACCCCCGATGGACCAGATATAAGTTTCGGTGGTGGCCACATTGCCCACGCTCCGGTCGGGCGGCCAGTTGTTGGTGTAACTGTGGTCCGTGCCGGGTCGCGTCGCCGAGGCTACCCAGGCGGTCCAGAAGAAGAACCGGCCGATCTGCTTTCGCTCATCGGGCGAGGGAACGGTCCCGGGGAGAAATCCGAATCCCTCGTCACCGTCGCGAAAGGTGCGCTCCCAGAACGTGGTGATTTCCCCCAGCGCTTCCACCTGGGCGGCGCTGAGGCGGAGGGTTCCATTAGCCGCGTCGAAGTTGTTCGCCTTCATCTCTCGGCGCGTCCGCAGGTCGATGAGGTCGCGTTCCTCAGCCTCGAGCTCACGGTAGTCGCGCCCGTAGGCCGTCCTGGACAGTTGCTCCCGCACTCTTTCACCGGCCCGGTGCAGGGTCACGGCCGAGAATTCCATTCCTCTTTGGGAGCCGTGTCCCCAGACGCTGCCGTGATCCATCAACCCGTAGCGCTGGTAGACATCCTGTCCGGCGAGTATATCCGCCCTGGTGAAAAGGACGGCCCCATCCGGCCCCGTCACGCGTTCCGGGTAGGGCGGCGCCTGGCGATTGGCCACCAGCCCGCCGATCAAGAGCCCGCCCAACGCAATCAGGAAACAAACGATCGCTGCCATTTTCAGAGTGCGCGTCGACATCGGCTATCCCCCCTGTTTGGGCACAGCACCCGATCTGCTCCAGTTATCTGAGTGCCCTTGCTTTCCGAATCGGCAAACGCTATGGGCTCATTCTACGACCATTCCGCGGGCAAAAAACAAGGGAATTGCCTGCCGGATGGGCATATCGCAGCTGAAGGACACTCCTGTGGAAAAACACATCCGGAAAAAAGTCATGCCGGCATATCGGTGTTGAAAGCGAAGCGCGCCCATGGGACCGACCCTGGTGCCCCGACCGAACGGAAGAAACAAGCCGCCGGGTTGGAATCGAATACGGCGAGCTCGCACGTGCCTCGAATCTGCCCAACTTCCCGGGAATTGCGCAGTCTATCGGCCCGGCTTCGTTCACGCCGTTCCTGACAGATCTCTATCGTTTGTCCGGCTGTGACGGCTTGGGCTGCAGGGCCTTGATCGGGTAAGGCGGTCGGCGCAGGGCCGCGGGCATCTTCTTGAGCCCCTCCCTGACGATTTCGATCGCTTTCTCCAACTGAGGGTCGCGGCCCTGCAAAACCAGATCGGGCCTCTGTTCGACCACATAGTCGGGATCGACGCCGTGGTTCTCGACGACCCATTCACCCCTGCCCTTCTCATCGGGCTCCCACCATGCCCAGCCCGGCGCGGTCACCATCCCGCCGTCCATTGTGGGCGGGAAACCGCCAATGCCGATAAGACCGCCCCACGTGCGGGTGCCGACGAGGGGCCCGAGCTTCTCCTTCTTGAAATAGAACGGGAACAGGTCGCCGCCGGAGCCAGCCTGCTCGTTCACGATCATAACCTTCGGGCCGAAGAAGGCGGTCTGAGGCACGAACTCCTTACCCTCGCGGGGAGCGAGCGCCAGGAGCAACCGCCGTCCCAGCTTCTCGGTATAGAAGTCGGGCGACATGCCGCCGTGGTTGAAGCGTTCGTCCACGATCAAGCCTTCCTTGCCCAGCTGGCCGGTGAAGTACTTGTCGAACATGATCACGCCGCCCACGGAAGTGTCGGGCACATGCATGTAGGCCACCCGGCCGCCTGTAGCCTCAGACACACGGCGGCGGTTATTTTCGACCCAGTTGAAGTAGCGCAGGTTGGCTTCACTGCCGATCGTCTTGACGAGGATCTCCCAGGCACCCTCCACGGCAGGCTTGTCGTTGATCTTCAACGTCACGAGCTTGTTTGCCATGTTCTGGAAATACGCATAGGGCTCTCGGTCAGACCGCGTGAGCATCCCCTCCACGGCAATCAGGTAGTTGCCTTCCTTGACTTTCAGGCCCGGTTCGGTGAGCGGCGAACGGGTGTCGTCGTTCCAGTTCTCCCCCGGGTATATCTTCTTTATGCGGAAGAATCCGCCGTCGGGCTCCAGGTCGGCGCCGAGCATGCCGACGCCGACCCGCTTGCGCTCTGGCAGGTCCCCGCCGCCGACGTAGGTGTGCGATGTGCTCAGTTCGGCGATCATTTCGCCAATGATGTAGTTGAGATCGCTGCGGTGGGCAACCCAGGGCAGCAGGGCTTCGTAGCGTTTGCCGATCGCAGCCCAGTCCGCCCCGCCCATGTTGGGATCCCAGTAGAAGTCGCGCTCGAGACGCCAGGCCTCGCGCAGGATTTCCTTCCACTCTTCCTTCGGATCGGAAAGAACCTGCATTCCGGCAGTGTTCAGCTTGCCGTCCCCCACCTTCTTCCCCGGCGCGGCCTCGATGATCCCCACGATCTCCCCCGCGCCGTAAATCAGCTTCTTGCCCTCCTTGTCGAGCTCGTAGCCACCTATGCCCTCCAGCAGGACCTTGTCCTCGCGTTTCTCGATATCGTAGGCATGGAGCGCCCCCGTGGGTCTCGAGGGACCCGGCAGGCCCATTTGCGCCGCCTCCATGGGCAGGGACATGTAGAAGATCTTGCCCTTGCGCGCCTGCAGTCGGCGGTAGCTCCCCGCCGGGACGGGAGCCTGCGCAATGCGGCTCGCAAGGCCGTCCAGGTCGATCTGGACCGGTTTCACCTCGGCCTTCTTCTCTTCGGTCTTCTTCTCAGCCTCCTTCGCCGCTCCCGTGCCGGTCTTCTCCCCTGCAGCCTTCTTTTCGCCCTCCGCTATTGTTTCGTCCTTCTTATCGCCTTCTTCGTCGCTCTGCGGTCCGAAGGGCGACGGCTCATCGGCCTTCAGCGTGAGCGCAAAGATGCCGGTAGTGTTGTAATAGTTGAACCGCTGGTCGATGGCGCTGCCGGCCGGGTAGAAAAAGCGGTTCGAGAGGAAATAAAGGTACTTCCCTTCAGGATCGAAAACAGGATTGCTGTCGTCGTAAAAACCTTCGCTGATGCGGTCGACCTTCTTTTGCTCGAGCGAATACAGGAAAAGGGATTCTTTGCCGAATCCGTCCATGGTTTTGGAATAGGCCAGCCAACGGCTGTCGGGCGACCAGGATGCAGTCAACCGAGCGAAGTATTCGCCGGTATCCACAAGCACCGGTCCCTTCTTCTCCATGTCCACGTACCACAACCGCAGCTTCTTGTCGGAGTAGGCGAGCTTCCTGGAATCGGGCGACCAAACGGGCGAGTAGAGATAGCGCGTCTGATCCCCGGCGCTGGTTATGCGGATCTCGTCCCCGCCCTTTTGCGGCCGCACGTAGAGTTCGAACTCGCCCGTGCGATCGGAGAGGTATGCGATCCATTTGCCGTCCGGCGACCAGACCGGGTTCAGTTCGTGGACGCCCGGGCTGTTTGTGAGATTGCGCGGCTCACCGTGCTCGGCGGGGACGGTGAACACCTCTCCCCGCGCTTCGAACAGCGCCCGAACGCCCGTCGGCGAGATGTCGAACCAGCTGATGCGGCTGCCGACGTTCTTGAACTCGGCCCGGGCCGTCACCTCGTCGCTGGCCACGTATACGGGGATTCTGCGCGCCTCGTTCTTCTTCAAGTCGTATTGATACAGCAGGCCGCCGTTCTCGTACACGACGGCATCCGGCCCCAGGCTTGGCCACTTGATGTCATACTCGGTGTAATTGGTCAGCCGGATGGTTTTCTTCGTACCGAGATCGCAACGGTAGAGGTTCATCACACCATCGCGATCGGAGACAAAGTAGACCGAGTTTCCGTGCCACATGGGGAACATGTCCATCGCTTCGGTTGTCGGCAGCGGTTCGTAGGTGTGCGATGTGAGGTCGAAGATCGCAATCGGACTCTTCCATCCACCGCGATAGCGCTTCCAGGTGCGGAGTTCCTGCGACGTGAAATTGTATGCGATGCGCCGGCCGTCGGCCGAGAAGCTGACGAGCGAAGCACGCGGGACGCTGAGCATCTCCGGCATTCCCCCTTCGCGTGGGATGAGGAAGAGGCGGCTGTAATCGGGCAGGTCGCTCGCGCGGTTCGAACGGAACAGGATCCTTCCGTCGGGGGACCAACCCAGCACCATGTCGCCGGACGGGTGGTAGGTGAGGCGCTTTGGCTCGCCGCCGGAAACAGGCATCACATAAACGTCGGCGTTTCCGTCGTATTCGCCGGTGAAAGCGATCCATTGCCCGTCCGGGGAGAACTTCGGGAACTGCTCATCACCGGGGTGGGCGGTCAGGCGGCGCGCCGGCCCCCCTTTCACCGATGCGAGCCACAGGTCGCCCGCATAGACGAAAGCCACCTGGTCGCGCCAGATATCGGGAAACCGCATCAGGCGCGTCTCGGGCTGGGCGGCCGGCTGCTCGGCTCCGAAAAAAGACATGAACAACACCAGCATTGCCAGCGACAGGCACAACCGGGAGGCTTTCATGACAATCTCTCCTTGGCGGCTTCGGGCCGCGCTGAAGTGAGGGCTGAAATCAGCGACTGATGTAATGTACGCGCCCGAATCTCTAAACCAAAGATGTTTTGACGTGCGAGCAGCCGCGCCGGCCGATCTTCATCCAAGTTTACCGATGCGTGAGTACGGTCCTGACCTTCCGTGGTCCAGTCGTCCCGGTTCGACAGGTTTACCGGCGCCGCTGCATGGAAGGTTGCCGCGGCGGTATCATCGGGATACCCGCTATGGAGCTTCTCCACGACATCAGCGTGGGCCGCGTCAAGCTCGGCATGCTCTGCCTTGGGGTCGGGGCAGCAGCATCAGGCCAGGCGGGCCATCAGGTCCGTGACCTCGGGCTCCAGCTGAGAAGCCTCGTGGCCGCGCGGGCCGGAGAATCATCCTCGACGGCGTCGGTCCGCCTTCCTCCGCCTCCCAAGGTTCTTTCACCCGGGCACTTCGCCATTCATCCGGGCTGCATACGGACTACGCCAGGGCCACATCCAGATACAACATCACCAGGGCGCCTCCCATCAGACCGAGGGTGGCGACTCGCTCGTATCCCTTCCGGTGGGTTTCAGGGATGATTTCATCGCTGATGACATAAAGCATGGCACCGGCAGCGAATCCCATCGCATAGGGAAGAATCACCCCCATGGCAACAACTGCCCACGCGCCGAGTACTGCCAGTGGAATCTCCACCAGGCCCGCGCGGATTCCGACGAAGCTGGCGTAGAATCTCCTGCCCAGGCCGGCGTTGAGCGATGATATGGCGACGGCGAGACCCTCGGGTACGTTTTGCAGGCCAATGGCGATCATGAGGGTGAAGGCGGCGTTCAAATCCCCCGATCCGAAGCGCACGCCGACGGCTAGCCCCTCCGGCATGTTGTGCAGCGTTATGGCGATGATGAACAGCCAGACGGCCTTCAACCGATCCGTGCCGCCACCCTCCTTTCCCATGACGAAGTGGGCGTGGGGAATCAGGTGATCGGCGAGGTCGAGAAAAATGGTGCCCAGCACGATGCCGATGATGACTGGGATCACGCCGCCGTATTCTATGCCCGGCAGAATGAGGCTCGTGAAACTGGCGGTCAGCATCACACCAGCGGCAAAACCCAGTGCTGCGTCCAACAGCTTCTGGGATATGTTGCGCGCCAGCAGGACCAGCAGGGCTCCCATGGCGTTGAGGATGGTAATGACCAATCCACCCACCAGTCCCTGCAACACGGGATTGGCGCCGATGTGTACCAGGAACCACTCGCGAAAGAACTCCATTCATCCTCCCAGGATTCCTCCGGCCTCCCTATCCGTATCGGTCGCAGCCGGAGCAGTTCCCAACCGAGCAAAGGAGCTGTTCCTTGCTGGCTTGAGTCGCGCCCAGTGGCGATTCCGCCACCCGAAACCTTCACCGGAGTATAGC
>JACADW010000132.1 GCA_013388445.1 Acidobacteriota bacterium
CCTGGATCGTCTTGCCAAGCCCCATATCGTCGGCAAGACACGCGCCGACGCGGAGCTTGGCAAGCAGGTAGAGCCAGCGCACGCCCACCTGCTGATACGGGCGCAGTTCGGTCTTCAGGCTGCTCCCCGGATCGACGCGGGCCAGCCCTTCGGGTGACCGCAGCGCCCGGAGCGTCTCCGCCAGCCATGGGCCGGCCGCGACGCCCGCCCACTCCCGGTCGGCCACCGCGGCGCTTGCGCCTGCGACATCGGCGCCGGCCAGGAGGCGCATGGCCTCGGCGAACGTGAGGCCGCCCTGCGAAGCCAGCCTCTCAACTTCTCGGAACTGCTCGACCGCCTTCGCGAGTTTCTCGCGATCGATCTCCACCCAGCGTCCCCGGATCAGAGCCAGCCCTTCGGTCTTCGACAGCAACTCGCGCACCTCCCGTGGAGTGAGCCGTTCGCCGTCGAGGGTGATCTCCATGCTGAAGTCGAGCAATGCGTCCGTACCGAGGCCGGACGGCGCCCGGGCGCCTACCGTCGCGGTGACCCGCGGCCGCGGCGGCCGGCCGGCGCGCCAGTTGGCCGGCATGCGGACGACGACCCCGGCGCTTTCCAGCAAGGGGACATCCTGAAGGAAGCGTAGTGCGTCGGCGGGAGACCATCGCAACGGGTGAAAGATCTCGTGGGCGTCGACCATCTCCCGCAGCCAGGCGCAGCGCTCTGCCGCGCGCTGGACCGGCAGCAGGAGCGACAGGAGGCGCTCCTTGTTCGCCGCGCCCGCATACTCGCGCAATGCCTCTCCGAGGGGCAGGTGCTGCGCGCGCGCGTGGGAAGAGAGCCGGGTTGTGTAAGTGGCCAGGAAGGCGAAGGGCGCTTCCTCGTCCTTGCGGTTTTCGGCGAGGTTGAAGTGGACGCGACCGACGAGGTTCCAGGCCGGGTTCAGGTGCTTGAGAAACTTCTGGACCGGAACGCCTGATTCGGAAAGCTCCATGGCAAAGGCTGCGCCAATCTCGGCCCAGAGAGTGCGCAGCACGTCCGGGCAAAGGTACTCGGCCCCGGTCATCTCCGGAGCGGCCAGCGAGAGTTGGGCGAGTTCGGCCTCGGGCGGGGCTTCCGGGATACCGGCCTCACGATCCTCGACACCGGCACGCGTGCACACCCCCGCGACGAACCGCGCCGCGAACTCCCGCCAGTACGAGAGCGCAGCGGGCAGAACCTCGCCGATCTCGGCGGCTCCGAGGCGCAGGAGGCCGTGGCCCGGACCGCGGGAGAAGGCGCGGCTCAGGCGCCCGGCAAGTTCCGGAGCCAGCTCGGTTGCGTCCTCCGAAGCCTCGAGCAGGAGACGGCCATGCGGTGTCAGGATGGGGGCGAGGCGATGCGGATTCATGGTTCGTCAGGTGCGTACCATACCCCCCTGTGCAAGTGAAGGCAATATGGGGCCCTCGTCCATGCGTGTGGCGCGCACGTAATTTCTTGAAAAAGGGGTACCTTCTCAGGTGAGGCGGTTCCCGATTGACGGTCGCGACGATTCATGCGACCGACCGCCGGTCCGTCGACCACATGCCGCCCCACTCCCTTTGGGTAAGGCGCCCTCTGGCCGGCCCGCTGCGCGGGATGACGGAAGAGCTCCGCGGGCGCCCGCTTGCCCCAAGCCACCACATGTGGGGAGACAGGTCTCATCCCCTTTGCCGCTGTCGGTCACCAGGTTGCTGAGGCGAAGGAGGGCATCAGCTGGCCCTGCGTTACCGCTCGCGTGCCGCGCAAATGCACCAGCGAAACCAGCCCGTGGAGGATGGGAAGTCGCGCCAATACTCGATCTGGGCGATGGCATAAAAACGCCTGAAGCCCATCTCCTGTCGCTCGCGGCGGGAGAATCTGGGGTCGAGCACCAGGATCCAGTACTCGAGGCGTTTGCGAATGGCCTTGGAGCCGAGCCTGTCGGATGCGGCCTGCAGCACCCGGGGGGCCGGCGAGGAAGGCATCGTCGTTCTTGCGAAAGCGGACGCGCCGGAGGATCGGTTCCCGTTCGATGAAGGAATGGCTATTGAGGTAATAGGTGATCTGCAAGGGGGGAAGGGAGCCGCGCGCAGGCTCATGTCGACAGCCACCTGCGCGCCTGCGAGCAATGCTCCGAGCCCCATTCCGGTCCCCTGCGGGCGGTCGTCGTGCGCTCGGTGAGGCCGGAGACGTATGCTGAAACGGACGCAAAGCCATTTCCTCTCCCGGTGTCTGAGTTACAGCCGAGAGTGGTGCGGACACCGGCCATGGGGCTGGGATTAACGCACGGCGGCCGGCTTTTCTCCCTCCGGCAGGCACTCGCCGGCCAAACTGAATCCGCAGGTGCGCACCGGCACGAACCCAAATGGGCTGAATCCAGAGAGTTTTGCCGATAAGGTAGTCTGATGCCATGCCGGCAGGTCTGATTCCTGGAGAGAGAACAAACAGGAATCGTGAGGCAGGTGAACCGATGGCTCTTTATACAATCAAGAAGTTCGTTCTGAACCACTTTGAACTCGGGCTGGTGACCACGCTCATTCTTGGCTTAAGCCTGATCCTGCTATTTGTCCCGCAAAAGGTGGGATTCCTGAATTTCTACTACCTCCCGGTACTGGCTGCCGGGTATGCCATGGGGAAAAGAGGCGGAGTACTTACGGCCCTGTCGTCGATTCTGATTGTCACGTTCAGCGTCGTGGCATTTCCGAGTGCATATGTCGGCACGAGCGCCGGAAACCATTTCCTGGACCTCGCTCTCAACCTCCTGCCTTGGGGAGGGTTTCTCATCCTGGCGAGTTACACCGTGGGCTATCTCTACGAAGAGAAGCAAAAGCAGATTGAGGTCATCCGGGATGCCTATGTTGGCGTTCTGGAGATTCTCTCCAAGCTGATAGAGTCTGCGGACCGATATACCGAGGGACATTCGGTCCGTGTTTCCCGATTGGCGATGGAAGTCGCAATAGCGATGGGCCTGAGCCGGGATGAGGTCGAAAACATCCGGGTGGCCGCCCTGTTGCACGATATCGGCAAGTTTGATGTGACAACGGGATTGATCCAGAAGGCGACGAACCTGACAGAAGAAGAGCGATACGAAATGAGCAAGCACCCCGACCTCGGAGCCCGGTTGGTGTCCAAGGTCGGGCCAGTGCTGAAGGAGGCAATCCCGATCATCATCGCACACCATGACTGGTACACGAAGGGATCCGAAAAGAAGCCGTCGAACCAGATTCCCCTGGGAGCCAGAATCGTTGCAGTGGCGGACGCGTATGACGCCATCGTGACCGACCGGGCCTACCGGAGAGGAAGGCCGCCGTGGCAGGCGCTGGATGAGATTCGGAAGGCCGCCGGCGCGCAGTTTGATCCCGACGTGGTCGCGGCGCTCGAAACCATCAGCGAAAAGATGCCTGCAATGGACCGGGATTGAACCCCCGCCCTACCGCCAGCGGATTGACCATCACTGACGGCGCGATGACAGCAGAACTGACTAATGAACAACCTGCTGCGCGCAGCCTCGCCAATCGTCCGCCGCGAGCAGCGCGCTTTCTTGAGGGCCCGCTGCCTGTCTCTCATCGATAGCATCCTGTTCAGTCGGATCACGTCTCCGCCGCGCGCACAAGTCTCTGACGGCCCGGCGTTATCATGCCAGAAGCTGAGGTAACAAAGACGGACTCGCCGGAGGCATGCAAATTCCGGCCGTTCCGATTTCCGTCGCGGGCCAATTCTCGACGACATGCTCAGGCAGGACAGGCACGCCGGTCGCCGGATCCCGATTCATCGGGACCAGTCTTCGCCCTCAATTTCAGCTGCCGGGTGTGATAATTCCGGAGATTTCAACTCTGACCGGTGCTATTCTAATTCGAGCGAGAGAAAGCGTATTACTTTGAACTCTGTCGGTCATTGCATATGGTAATAAGTGCCGGCTCTTGAATTCTCGGCGCGGAGGAGGTGTGAAATGCAAGGTCCGATCTCGAAGTGCTTGCGCACGACCTTTCTTGTGCACATGATCGTCGCCGCCCTGCTGGGCATAGCACTCTGGCTGGTGCCGGGGCGGACCCTGGCCCTGCTGGGTTGGGTTCCGGAGTGGGTGCCAATATCCAATATACCGGAGATCGCTAAATTGCCCGCAGCCAAGCGAAGCATACCGGGCCAGACCTTCGTCGATCCGGTGCTGACCCGGATCATAGGCGCAGCGCTCCTGGCCCTGGCGTTCTCGAGCTATCGGGGCTGGCGGTCCGCCAGCAAGGATGAGGTTTCAGTGCTGGTACAGATGGAAGCCGTCTTTTGCGTGTTGGGCGTGATCGCCTTCCTGTACGGCGCTTGGGCGATGTCGCAGGCCGTGGAACCGCGCGCCATGCCGCCGATCGGCTGGGCTTTGGCCGTGGTTCTAGCGGGATTCGCCGTATCCTGGGCGATTGCACTGCGCCGTTGAATTCGCCGTTCCTTCTCACCGCATTCTTCCAGCGCTGTTGTGGTCCTCGTGGCTGGAGTCATCCAGGCTGGCCTGATTCCAATTGGCAGCTCCAGCCGCGCGTCGTAACGCTGGCCGCCATAGTCGCCGAACGGGGTGCCGTGCCCGAGCGGAGTAAGCATGCTCTCCTTCACCTTCCAGGTGTCCTCGGTCACAACCGTGACGGACTCTCCGCGTGGCATATCCATTTCGACCTGGGCGCGGACGATCAACCGTCGTGAATGACTCCCGGATGGCCCCGCACGTACCAGCCCCGGCCCAGCCACAGCGCGATGACATTTTCCCCGGGCGTTAGGTAGTGAGTGACATCATGGGTGAGGCACAGATTCCTGCTGGAAAAGTCGCTGACGGCCGGCACGAGCACATAGTCATCTACCTTCTTGTCGCTAACATACAGCTGGTAGTAGCCTTGGTCGTTGACGCAAGCGGTGGCCCACGTCGGTCTCTGCTTCAAGTCCACCGTCTTGCGCTGCCAGGGGAAAGGCAGCGGCGCGCCGGGCTTGGCCCCTTCGGGGTGAGGCATCCCGATCCAGCGCGCCTGCCAGTCGGTGGGGCGCAACAGCCCCATCGACCACCGCGCCGGAGCGCTCCGCTGCGAGGGGCGTCCGTTTTCATCCCACACCCGCACCTTCCACCAGACCCGCATGCGGGAGTTCAACGGGCGTCCGCCGTAAGGCACCAGCACCGACTGGCTGGTGTTGACCTTGCCCGAGTTCCACAGATCGCCCTGATTCTCTTGCAGGTTCTCGGGCGAACTGGCAACCAGGATCTGATAGGCGCTCTGCATGCGGCCCCGCGCGCCGGGCGTCAACCGCCAGCTCAGCCTGGGCCGGTCGGTGTCGATCCCCAGCGGGTTCACGAGGTACTCGCAGGTCAAATCCTGCACGGTAATTGCGGAGGTCTGTCCGGAAAGGGAAATCCCAGCCATGGCCGCGGCTGCGGCCGCCACGGCGAGCAATACGGCGAATCGGTTTTTCATGAGACTCTCTCCTACGAATTGGAAAGGAATCTCAAAGCACGGCTACTTTTAAAAAAGGCGTGGCGCAAAGTCACGCAGGCTCCGCCGCCAGGTCTGCCACTCATGAGAAGTGCCGGGCGATTCAAACCAGATCGCTTTGATCCCGGCCTTGTTCACGGCTTCCACGGATTCTTTGACCGCGGTCATTCGCGCCGCCTCTGCCGACCCAGCGCCGAACCAGAGCACGGGAACGCGTTTGTTGAAAGCCGCCGGCTCTCGAAAGACTCCGTTGTACGAACTGTTCAGGTCGAAGTTGCGGATGCCGCCTCCGCTGAACGCGCCGATGTAGGCGGACTTGTCCAGATTCGACAGGCCGATCTGTAGAGCCTGGCCGGCGCCCATGGAGAGTCCGGCGATCGCCCGGTTCATGCCGTCCGGCAATGTGCGGAAAGTGGCGTCAATGAACGGAATCAGGTCGTGGATCACAACCTCGGCGAAGGCCTCGTTGCGGCGGCTGCCCGCGCCCGGGGCGGCGCCCGGCTTGGAGGCAACCATGCCGTTCTCCAGCACAACGATCATCGGCCGGGCTTTCTTTGCCGCAATCAGGTAGTCCAGGATGAAGTTCACCCGTCTCTGCTCGGGCCCAACTCGCATTCCGGCACCGGAATCATGTGTCCCCGCCTGCAGCCTTCCTACTTCAGAAAGGCAGAGTGCAGGACGCCGGCCTTCACGCCGGAACAGGCCGAGCGCAGGACCTCGCTCAGGCGGTGCTGAACCTTACGCACACTGGCTTTCTTCATGTTATACAGGATCACGAACATGATCCGACCTGTCAACGAACAACGCCAGGAGCGAGGCTACAGTTCTTGACCCAGGAAAAACTGAAGATGTTTCAGAGGTGCGAATCCTCCGCTCCAGCAGTCAAAACGACGTGTGCACGTTCAGTGCGGTTACGTGATATCTGTCGGAGGGCATTGAGGATCCCGGCGTCATGCGCTGTTGACTCGTCAGACTGCCGCAAAGTAGCATTTCCAATCCGGACCAGACTCCCGGTGGATAGTCGGCGATCGAAAATCTCCGAGCGGGGGAGCGCATGGACGGTGAAGCGGACGTATGCGGACCAGCTTTACTCAAATCTCCAAAGTGTCTTGCTTTCTCGCCGTCCTGTCGTTTGTATCTTTCCATCCGGGCTGCAAGCCCGTCGGGCCCGACTACAAGAAACCGTCAATTGTCCCTCCGCCTGCCTGGAACGCGAAGATGTCGGAAGGGATGCGCGCAGCCGAAGTCCTCGATGATTCCCTGGCACAGTGGTGGAGCGCCCTGCAGGATCCGACGCTGCAGAACCTCATCGAGCGGGCCATGAAGGGGAATCTGGATCTGCGCCGCGCCGACGCAGTCGTCCGTGAGGCCCGCGCCCGCCGGGGCATCGCCGATGCGGACCGATTTCCGACGGTCACGGCGTCCGGCATCACGGGTTTCCAGCGCGGGTCGGACCGGATGGGAAAGGCGGCCAATGTCGGCCTGTTCAGCGCCGGCTTCGACGCCGGGTGGGAGATCGACGTTTTCGGACGCGTGCGCCGGTCCATCGAGGCAGCCGATGCCGGCCTGGAGGCGGCCCAGGAGCTGCTGAGAGACACGCTGGTCAGCCTGCTGGCCGAAGTCGCCATCAATTACGTCGAGGTGCGCCAGTACCAGGCGCAGCTTGCAATCGCCGAAAAGAACCTCAAGGTCCAGGAAGATTCCTACCGCCTGGCCGGCGATCGTTTTGCCGCTGGGCTGACAACGCGGCTGGATGTGGACCAGGCGCACTACAGCGTCGCCGACACCCGGTCCCGCATCCCGGCGCTCCGGATCCGTCTTGAGCAGGCGAAAAACCGGCTGGCCGTCCTTCTCGGGGAAAATCCCGGCGGGCTTTCGGAAACCCTCAAGGGTGAGGGAAAGATCCCGGTCGGACCTGCTGAGATTGCTGTGGGCGTGCCCGCCGAGACCTTGCGGCGCCGGCCGGACGTGCGCCGGGCCGAACGTCTCCTCGCAGCCCGCACCGCTGCGGTCGGCGTCGCAACGGCCGCGAAGTATCCGCGGTTTTCACTGGAAGGCACAATCGGCTATGAGATGATTACCAAGGGCAACCCTCTATCCCTGGGCAACATCGTCGGCTCGCTCGGCGCGACCGCACTCTATACCGTCTTCGATGCCCGGCGCATCCGCCAGAACATCGAGGTGCAGAACGCCCTCCAGGAACAGGCGCTCGTCGACTACGAATCAGCGATTCTCGTGGCGCTTGAGGAAGTGGAGAACGCCTTGATCGCCTACGCCGACGAACAGGTGCGCCGGCGCTTTCTGATGGAAGCATCCGAAGCAGCGGGAAAAGCGCTCGAGCTGGTCCGGACGAACTACTCGGCGGGGCTGGTAGACTTTCAGCCGGTGCTTGAGTCACAGCGCTCGCTGTTGTCATTCCAGGATCAGCTGGCACAGAGCGACGCGGCCGTGACTTCCAACTTGATACGTCTATATAAGGCGCTGGGCGGCGGCTGGACAGCCGTTCCGCCGAAGCCTGTTCCCTAGACCTACCCATGACAGGCAGGTTCGATCCTATGGCTGCTTCAGCAAATCGTGGTCGCGCCCGTCGCCGGATGTCCGTACCGGTCAAGGGGCTTTTTCTGTTCGTCACCGCTCTGCTGCTTGCGGGGTGTTCACGGCAGGAAGCTGCCAGCGCGCCGCCGTCCCCTCCTCCGCCGGTCACGGTAACACCGGTCAAGAAAGCGGCGGTCGCCGATAGCACCGAGTATGTCGGTCGGACCGAGTCTGTCTCCTACGTGGATCTGCGCGCCCGAGTGACCGGTTTCCTGATCCGACGCACTTTTGAAGAAGGAAGCGACGTGAAGGAAGGCGATCTCTTGTACGTAATCGAGCAGGAGCCCTACCAGGCCGCCGTCGAGGTGGCGGAAGCGGCGGTCGCCCGGACCGAGGCGACCCTTCAGAACGCCGAGAAATACCTGGAACGCCTTCTTGCAGTCCAGGACTCGGGCGGCGCGTCCAAGGCGAACCTTGACGCCGCCGAAGGGGCGGTCCTGGAGGCGAGGGCGCTCCTGAAGGAACGGCGGGCCCAGCTGGTTCAGGCAAGGCTGAACCTTGGATACACGGAGATTCGAGCACCCATCAGCGGCAGGATCGGCCGTACGGCCATTCATGTCGGGAACCTGGTCGGGCCGGAGAGCGGGGTCCTCGCGACCATCATCAGGCTCGATCCCATGTGGGTATCCTTTCCCATCAGCGAGCGCGACTACCTGCAGCTCCGGGAGAAGGCTGCGGCGGGCCGCGGAAGTGGCCGGGCCATACCCGATCTCGTGCCGACCATCCGGCTGGTGGACGGATCGATGTTCCCCTACAAGGGCCGGATCGACTTTCAGGACAACCGGGTGGACAGAGCGACCGGTACGATCATGCTGCGCGCCAGCTTTCCCAATCCTCGCCTGCTCCTGCGGCCGGGACAGTTTGTCACCGTCATCCAGACCGGGCGCGGGACGAACGAGCGCCTCCTGGTTCCCCAGGCGGCGGTGCAGCGTGACCAGGTGGGGCCGTTCGTACTCGTCGTGAACCGCGACAAGACAGCCGAACTGCGCCGTATCCAGCTGGCCGGGGAGTTCGGCACGGACTTTATCGTGACCGGGGGGCTGAACGAGGCCGAACCGGTGATCTCAGGCGGCATACAGAAAGTAACCCCCGGCCAGCCGGTGAATCCATCTGCATCGGCTCGCACCCCTGGCGAGGAGGGTAAAGCAGGTGTTCAGTAGGTTCTTCATCGCCCGGCCCAAGTTCGCCATAGTCATATCCCTGATCATCATCCTCGCGGGCGCCGTCAACGTTGTGCGCCTGCCGATCGCCATGTACCCCGAAATCACTCCGCCGCAGGTGCAGGTTGCCGCCCTCTACCCCGGGGCCAGCGCTGACGTGGTGGAGGCCACCGTCGCTGCACCGATTGAACAGCAGGTCAACGGGGTGGAGGACATGATCTACATGAGCTCCACCAGCTCCAACAACGGCAGCTACCAGTTGTCCGTCACTTTCAAGGTCGGAACGGATCCTGACATCGCCGCCGTCAACGTCCAGAACCGCGTGGCCCTGGCGACTCCTCAGCTGCCCAGCGAGGTCGTCCAGCGCGGAGTTTCGGTGCGCAAGAGCTCGACCACGATGCTCATGGTGGTGAACGTCTACTCGCCCAAAGGGACGTACGACGACGTCTTTCTGGGCAACTACGCCGGCATCTACATGAAGGACGCTCTGGCCCGGGTGCCCGGTGTCGGCGACGTCAACATCTTTACGGCGCGCGATTACGGCATGAGGATCTGGCTGGACCCGGACCGGATGACGAGCCTGGACGTCGGGGTGGACGAAGTACTCCAGGCCATCCGCGACCAGAACATCCAGGCGGCGGCGGGCCAGATCGGCGCGGCGCCTTCGGCTCCGGATCAGCAGTTCCAGTATTCCGTACTTTCGAAGGGCCGGCTGACGGAAGAGTCTGAATTCAGGGACATCATCGTAAGGGGCCGCCAGAGTGGCGCGTTGGTGCGGATCGGCGACATAGCCCGGGTCGAGCTCGGCGCGCAGAGCTACAACTCTTTTGGCCGCCTCGACGGGAAGCCCAGCGTGGTACTGGGCATCTTTCAGCTCCCGGAGGCCAACGCACTGGAGGTGGCCGATGGCCTCAAGGCGGAGCTCGATAAGCTCGCGGCCCAGTTCCCGGAGGACGTGGAGTACAAGATATCCCGCGACGAGACGCTCTTCATCAAGGAATCGCTCAAGGAGCTCCTGGAGACGCTGTTCATCGCCCTGGGTCTTGTGGTTCTCGTCGTCTATATATTCCTCCAGGACTGGCGGGCCAGCCTGATACCGACGGCAGCGATCCCGGTTTCCCTGATCGGGACCTTCGCGTTCCTGCAGATCATGGGCTTTTCCATCAATTCCCTTACACTCTTCGGACTCGTCCTCGCCATCGGCCTGGTCGTGGACGACGCGATCGCCGTCATCGAGAACGTGCAGCGGCATATGGAAGACGGACTGATCCCAAGGAAGGCGGCCGGAGTGGCGATGAGCGAGGTGACCGGCCCTATCATCGCATCCGGGCTGGTGCTGGCCGCGGTCTTCGTGCCTGTCGCGTTTGCAGGCGGCATCACTGGCGAGCTCTATCGCCAGTTTGCCGCGACCATCGTGATCTCTTTCACGATCTCGGTCTTCGTGGCGCTGACGCTGAGTCCGGCGCTGTGCGCTCATCTGCTCCGGCCAAAGCCTCCCCGTCCTCCCTTCTTCCTGCGCTGGTTCAATCTGGGATTCATGTCGCTGACCGGCGGATACAAGTCCGGAGTGCGATTTGCGGGGCGCCACCTGATCGTGATGATCCTGGCCTTTGGAATCTCGGCAGGGGTCACTTACCTGATGTATCGCGATATACCGAAGGGGTTCCTGCCCACGGAGGATCAGGGTGTCGTGTTTGCCAACGTACTGCTGCCGGATGGAGCATCACTGGCGCGGACTTCCGAAGTCACAAGGCGGATCGAGGACGCTATCTGGACCATTCCCGGCATCTTCCGCGTCAGCACCATCGGAGGTGCGCAGGGGCCGAACACGGCGAGGGTGATCATCGGCCTTGAGGAATGGAGCAGGAGGAGAACCCCGGAGCTCTCCATCGGCGGTATCCTCGGCCAGATCCGGAGAAAGGTCGGTCAGATCGAGGATGCAGTCATGTTCGCCTATCAGACACCTCCGATTCGCGGCCTGGGCCAGACCGCAGGTTTCGAACTGCAACTCGAGGATCTCGGCGGCGGCGACACGCAGACGCTTGCCCAGGCCATGCGTGCCCTGGTCGTTGCCTGCAACCAGGATCCGCGTATCCGAAACATGTTCAGCACGTATCAGGCCAGCGTGCCTCAGTTACGCCTCGAGGTCGACCGCAAGCAGGCGCAGGCGTTGGGAGTTCCGGTGAGCGACGTTTTCCGCACGCTGCAGACTCACCTCGGCTCCCTGTATGTCAACGACTTCAACAAGTTCGGCCGCGTGTTCCGGGTGATCGTCCAGGCCCAGACTCCCTACCGGAGCACGCGGGAGGATATCGGACGGCTCTATGCGAAGAGCAATACCGGCGACATGGTCCCGCTAAACACGCTGGTCTCGCTCGAGTCGAGAGTCGGCCCGGAGACCATCAACCGTTTCAACATGTATCGGGCCATAACGATCAACGGCGAGCCGGCACCGGGCTACAGTTCAGGCGAGGCAATGAGCGCCGTGAGAGAAGTCGCAGCCCGTGTGCTTCCCAAGGGGATGCAGCTTGAATGGTCCGGCATGTCTTACCAGGAAGAGGCGGCCGGCACCCAGGGTCCCATCCTCTTCGCCCTTGCTCTTGTATTTTCGTACCTCTTCCTGGTCGCCCAATACGAGAGCTGGACCATACCCGGCGCAGTCATGCTCTCTGTGCCGATCGCCGTCATGGGCGCGCTGGTCGCTCTCATGATCGCCCGTCTGAGTCTCGATCTCTACTCCCAGGTCGGCCTCGTGATGCTGGTCGGCCTGTCCGCGAAGAACGCTATTCTGATTGTCGAGTTCGCCAAGGTCCTGCGCGAAAGGCGGCGGTTCACAATGCTGGAGGCGGCCGTTGAGGCCGCGCGCTTGCGCTTCCGGCCGGTCATGATGACCGCCCTGGCGTTCATTCTCGGCGTGGCTCCGCTCGTCTGGGCGACCGGTGCAGGCTCGATAGCACGACGCTCGCTGGGCACGACCGTATTCGGGGGAATGATCGCCGCGACCACTCTGGCGATTCTGTTGATACCCTGCTTTTTCGTGGTGACCCAATCGGCACGGGAATGGTTCCACGGCCTGGGCCGCCGCGCGGAAGATCGTTCAGAGCAGCCCGAGGAATCGTGATGGCCGAAGGCGAGGCGATATGTGTTGCAGCGCTGTGCTTAATGTGGGATGCTCCACGGGCGGCAACACGTGAGGGGAAACGAGCCATGGATAACATGCCACGCCGCAGATTTTTGGAGATATCGGCACTTGGCGGGATCGCCGCCACGACCTCATCCTGCCTGGATCGCCGGCAGAAAAGCGAGGTCGACGGCATCCGGGCGACGAAAAAGCTGCTGATGCGCATCCGGGAGCAAGTGACTCCCCTGTACGCGTAAAGTCCGAACACACCCTCCTGCCGAGACTCAAGCCATGACTTTGCGATCAGCCGTCGCCATGCTTCCGTTGTCAGTTACGCTCGCCTCTGGCCCGCCCCTGAGTGCTGCACGTGCAAGAATCACGGGAGAACTCAGACAATGGCACCGGGTCACGATCACCTTCGACGGGCCGGAGCTGGCTGAAGACTCCCAACCCAATCCTTTCCGCGACTACCGGCTCAACGTCACGTTCTCTCAGGGGAACCGTTCACTTCGCGTGCCCGGCTACTTCGCCGCAGACGGCAACGCGGCTGAAACGGGAGCGTCCCGAGGCAACAAGTGGCGCGTCTGTTTCGTCCCGGACCAGACCGGCACTTGGAGCTACCGCGCCTCATTCCGGAACGGGGCGGACGTGGCGGCGAGTCTGGACCCCGGTGCGGGCGAGGCGGGAAATATCGACGGGGTGTCGGGACATTTCGACGTAGGGCCGAGCGACAAGAAGAGGCCGGACTTCCGCGCACGGGGCCTGCTCCGCTACCTCGGTGCCCGCTACCTGCGGTTCTCCGGCTCCGGGGAGTACTTTCTCAAAGGCGGCGCCGACAGCCCGGAAAACTGGCTCGCATATTCCGGGTTTGATCAGACGCCGGCGCGCACGCACCTGGAGCAGCGGCAGGGCGAAGCACGCCAGGTGGCGATCCACCGCTACGAGCCGCACGCCCGCGACTGGCGCCAGGGCGATCCGGACTGGCGGGGAGGCAAGGGCCGGAACATCATCGGTGCCCTCAATTACCTCGCAAGCAAGGGTATGAACTCCGTCTACTTCCTGACGATGAACGTCGCCGGCGACGGCGATGATGTCTGGCCCTGGACGGCAAAGTCCGAGCGGCACCGTTTCGACTGCAGCAAGCTGGACCAGTGGGAGATCGTTTTCTCCCACATGGACCGGCTGGGCATCATGCTCCATGTCCTGACCCAGGAAACGGAGAACGACCAGTTGCTCGACGGCGGGGAGCTTGGCCTAGCGAGGAAACTCTACTACCGGGAGTTGATCGCGCGGTTCGGTCACCATCTCGGGCTGGTCTGGAATCTCGGCGAGGAGAACACGAACACCACGGAGCAGCTCAAGGCTTTCTGCGGCTACTTCCAGGCCCTGGACCCCTATGACCATCCCATCGTGGTACACACGTTTCCAGGGCAGTACGAGAAGGTCTACGCGCCTCTCCTCGGCTTCGAGGGGCTCGAGGGCCCGTCATTGCAGATGGCGGACATGAAGGGGACGCACGCCGAGACGATCCGCTGGATCGACCGGTCGTCCGGGGCCGGCCGGCCCTGGGTGGTGTTCCTTGACGAGATCGGCCCGTCCCACACGGGCGTCAAGCCGGACGCGGATGATCCCGAGCACGCGGAAGTGCGCCGCCACGCTCTCTGGGGAAACCTGATGGCCGGAGGCTCCGGCGTCGAGTGGTACTTCGGTTACAGGTACGCCCACAACGACCTGAATTGCGAAGACTGGCGCTCGCGCGACCGGATGTGGGACCAGACACGCTTCGCGCTGGAGTTTTTCCGCCGTTATCTGCCGTTCCCGGAGATGAGGCACTCCGACGAATTGACGGCCGCCGAGGGGGCATTCTGCCTGGCAAAGCCGGGCGAGGTCTATGCCCTCTACCTCCCCGGGGGAGGGACGAGCTCCATCCGGCTCGAGCAGGGAAGATACGAAATCCGCTGGTACAACCCGCGTGCGGGCGGCGAATTGCAAAACGGGAGCGTAAGCTCGGCGGAAGGTCCGGGCGTTCGCTCCATCGGCCTGCCGCCAGCGGACCCGGATAGAGACTGGGTAGCCCTCCTCCGAAACAGATAGACCAGTGCCTGTTTACCGGACTACGAGTCTGCCATCGCCGCTCATGCCCCCAAGACGGATGGGACCCGTAACGCCGGCACCCCACCATGCGGCGACTTGAGTATCGCCGACCCGAAAGCCGGCCCCCTCGGGCCCGCTGAGGATCTGGATCTCCGGCGCAGCTTCCCCGTCCCGGTAGGGCACAAGCGCCGCCAGAAACTTGACCTCTGCAGCCGGAACCGTCGTGCGCGCCGTCAGGTGCCACTGGTCCGGTGCGCCCGCGGCGCGTTCCTCAGGCTTCACAGGGAAACCGCTGAACTGTGCGAACTCAAGCGGCACGGTGGAAAGCAACCTGACGGCGAGGCGGACCTTGCCGCTCGAAATCGTGACCGTGCCTGCGGCCGTTTCCACCTTCATCTGCTTGAGGGCGTGGAGCAGCCAGTCCAGCGTAGCAGGGGCATCGGTCTTCACATAGTCCAGAACGAAGAGAACCGGACGCCCCTTCGACCCTGCGAAGGCGAGCGTGCGCTCGAAGCTCTGCACCTTCGGTTCCATCGGCGGAACACGTTCGGTCAGGTATTTGCGCCACATCTCGATCACGTTCTTTCCAGGGGGGATGTTATAGGCCCCCGCGGCCTGACCGCGCACGAGCGTCACCGACCCGTCGTCCTCGAAGTGTTCAATGCGCCCCGAGGCGTCCCAGTTGTAGGGCGGTTGCCCGCGCCCGTTGACCAGGATGCCGTTGTGAGCGCGGGTCTGCCGGGTCCAGAGCGTGTGGTGCGGGCTGCCGTAGGAGGGATAGTATCCCGAATCTATCGCGAGAGCTTCGCCCCAGGCGTGGAGCTGGAAGGTATTCTGATCCCCGTGGCTGTGACTGAAAGATCCGAACCGGCTCGACTTGAAGAGAGCCCACACGTCGTTCTCGGCATCTCCGAGCGCGGTGTGCATCGCCACCCAGCCGATATCCGCCAGGTGACGGGACACACGGCTGCCGGTGAGCGGTTTGGCCACGACACGCGACGTTCCGGCCCTCCAAATGGAGACGACATCTTCCATGAACCATTCGTTCCACTGCCTCTCTTCGCCGGCATAGGTCACTCTGGGTATCAGCGGCTTGATCGAATCTGCATGCCACTTTAGCACAGGATCCTCGAACACCTCGGCAAAGTAATCAATCAACATCTTCTCGTGCAGGCTCGGCTTCCCATCGCCTCCGTCGCCGAAGGCGCCCATCGGGGCATAGGGAGGATGGAAGTAGATCGGAAAGTACCCGTTGTTCCTGTAAAAAGGCCGCCGGAGGATGTCGATGCCGGTGGCTCCACGGAGCGCTTCGGCGAAGGTGCTCAGCCAGTGGACATAGGCGGCCCAATAGCCGATACCCTGGGCCCAACCGCCCTCGTCTCCGCCCCACGCGGGGAAGGAAGTCAGGTAGCAGCGCAGGACGTAGTCGAGCCACTCCTCGGCCTCCGGCAGGTCACCGAGAAACGACAGGCCTGCGTTTCCGAGGAAGGCCAGCACCCTGCCTTCGTGATTCGAAAACGGATGGGAAAGAAAGTCCTGTTTCTTGAGCAGGCGCAGCACCTGGTTGCCCCGTTCCGGCATGACGGCCAGCACACGGGCCCGTTCGGTCTCGCTGAGTTCACCGCCGATCCAGTCCCACGCGAATGCCATGCGCTCGAGCACCGGCATTGAGGCTTCGTCGTTCCCCTCCGAGCCGTCGACCTGGGCAACCGAGTGGCTGATGATCCCGGTCGGGTCCCAGCTCGCCAGGTTCATCATCCAGCGCCGCGCGCCTTCCAGGTACTTTATCTCTCCGGTGATGCGGTAGGCCAGCGCCAGGCGGGCCAGGTGGGCGCTCCCGATCTTGCCCGGACGGTAAATGCGCCGCCAGTCTTCCACCGTCCACTCGCCGTTGGCATATCCCTCCGGCTCGGCGTAAGGGTTTTCCTTCAGAGCGGCATCCGCAGCCGCGATGAAGAAATCCCACTGAGCTGCCTGCCCATGCCTGACAGCCTCACGGATCCGCAAGAGGCGATTCCCGTTGATGTACAACCGCGGACGCACACCGGCCAGTCGTACGCGCAACTGGCTCACGTCGGGCATCGGCAGCTCCGCAAGCCCGACAGGCAGGCTGAACGTCCGGGTTCTGGAAACGCCGTATCCCTCGCCGGACGCATTCCTGTATATGACCTGCCAGAGATATTCGCCCGGAGCCATCGTTCGCGCCGGTGCGCAGACCGTTGACTTCAGGTCATCTGCGAGAAGCACGAGTTTCGACGGCTTTTGTGCCGACACCACTTCCAGCCGGTAGGACCGCGCATCTTCGTGAGGCGTCCAGCAGAATCCCGGCGGATTCACACCGGCCTCGCCCTGATCCGGAGGATACGCCGGAAACTCCTCCGCGCGCGGCTCCCTTTCGAGAACAGGAAGGGTGGTGGTCCATTTCTGATCGAGACCGGCAGTGAAGGCACTCGCTGCCATTATCAGCAAAGCTGCAAGAGGCAGGTTGTTCTTTTTTCGCAAGATGATCTCCTGAGCTAAGGGCCTTATGGTCGACGCAGATCTGCCCCAGGCCGACCGCGCAACAGTGCTGTAGTATATACCTGAGGACCGCGATGAACTGCTGCGAGTGCTAAGGGCATTCGAATCGGAGGGACTGGAATATGTCCTGATCGGTGCCACGGCCATGGGCTTTCACGGCGTGGTGCGGGCAACCGAGGATATCGACCTTGTAGCAAAGGCGATGATCGAGATCATCGAGAGGCTCCGCAGGGCTCTTCGAGCCGCCTACGACGATGATGCGAACATCGACGAGATCCGCACGTCCGACCTGCTGGGCGACAATCCGGCGGTGCGCTATTATCCGCCGAGCGGCGGCATTTTCTTCGACGTAATGACCCTCCTTGGAGAGGTCGCCGGCTTTGAGACCATCGAGGCAGAGGTCCGGGAGGTGGAGGGGATCCGCGTGCGCGTCGCGACCCCGGCCGCGCTCTACCGTCTGAAGAAAGACACGGTGCGGGAACTGGATCGGCGTGATGCGGCGGTATTGCGCGAGCGCTTCAACCTGGGAGACACCCAGCATGCCCGTCCAGGAGTTTCGTTCCATCGAAGAGAGGAACGCGGCGCCGGTCCATGCGCCTCTTGGATCTGCGTTTAACCGCTCCGTGCGCCACTGCGTCCGGCTACCCGCGGGGGGTCTTCAAGTTTCGGACCATCACCGAGGCGCAGCGCACACGTCAACCGGTAACCGAGCAGAGGCGCGAACAGTAGTGCGGGCAGCGGCGAATTCATACGAGTGCGGCATCCTGCGGGCGTTCTACTGTCGGTGCGCCTCGCGCGTGCAAGAGGCTTGCCCTAATCTTCGGCGCGCAGGATCGCCACTGCAAAAAGGAACATCAGTTCGGCGTCACGCAGCAGATTCAAGAACAGCCTGTGGGGCGGGGTGAGAAGGATCCTGATGCGCGGGCTGTCCCAGGTTCTTTTCCAGAATTCTCTAAGGTCCGCCCTCGAGTAGGTCACCCTCTTGGCAAGACTCAGATTGAAATCCCGGAACGCCAGCGACAGCCTGGAGGGCACGTGGAGGTCCGGTACGTGGACCTTCGCCCGGTAGTAGGCGATCTGCAGTTCCGCGGCCCGCAGGTTGCGGTTGACTTCCTCGCGCAGGCGTTTCACCTCCGACAGGAGACGCAACTCGGTCTCGCTGCGTTTGCGCGTCTGCAGCCACAGGTCCTCCATCTCCAGCAGCAGCGCCACCCACTGTCGTACCACGCCGCGCACATCCCGCAATCGTCGTCTGAAGTGGGTCCAGCGCGATTCGACTGCGAAGCCGGGACGTCGCTCCGTTCGGCTCTTGATCCGGAAGAAGCCGTGAATCATCGGATGGCCGCCTTCGATGTGTACGGAATTTTTGTACCAGATGAAGTTGCGCAGGATATTCCAGTAGTTCTCCTTGTGGGCTTTGGCCAGAACCTCCCTCATGTAATCGAACGAATAGAAGTTGCGCCAGGCCTCCCTGTATGTCTCGTACCAGGCACCGGGAGCGAAGTTGGGGTGCTGCAAGGTTTCATGAAAAGAGTCGTAGGAATTCAGGTCGGGATCCATGTATTCCCCCGCCTGAACCATGCGGGCGTGATCCTGCGACCCGGGGAGAGGGGTCAGCATGAAGAACGACGCCTGCTCGACACCCAGTTCACGCTTAAGACGGTCGATGTCTTCCGAAACGGACTCGCGAGTATCGAACGGGAAACCAATGATGTAGGCGACGTGCGTGGCGATCTTCGCTTCATGCCACGCCGCAACCATTTCACGATACTCCTGCACCTTGTTCTGAGCCTTGCCGGCCGCTCTGAGGTTTTTCGGATTGATGCTCTCCATCCCGATGAAGACCTGCGTGCAGCCGGCGCGAGACGCCATTTGGACGAACTCAGGGATCTTCCAGGACTGCGTGTCTACCTGAATCATGAAGGAGACGGGAATACGCTCCTCCGTCCGCAAGCGTGAAAGCATTTCGAACACGCTGCGCCAGCAGGGATTGCGCGCAAAGTTGTCATCGGTAAAGAAGTAATAATCGATTCCGTGCCTGCGGTAATTGGCGCGGATTGCGCCGGCCAGTCCCTCGGCCGACCGGAAGCGCACCTTGTGACCCTGGACATTGATGATTGTGCAGAAGCTGCAATTATACGGACAGCCGCGCCCGCAATCGATCGTGCCGAAGTTTGAGGTCATGAAACGCTTCAGGTACCTGCGGTGGATCATCGGTATCGGCTTGTCACTGAGGTCGGGTTTCCTGCCCAGGAAGTCGTAGATCGGCTTGAGCCGGTCAGCGAGCGCGTCTGCCAGTACCTCTTCCCAGGTTTCTTCCACCTCGCCTTTGACCACGGTGACACCGAGATCCAGCAGTTCTTTGATCTCAGGGCTGACTTCGGGGAATAGTGCCAGCATGCCGCTGACGTGGAACCCTCCGATCAGGACCTGAAGCCCTCCCTCACGAAACCGGCGCGCCAGGTCTGCCGCGCGCGGGAACTGGTTGGACTGCACTCCGACAAGCGCGACGACTGTCCGATTTCGGGGCAGTCTGTTGCTGCGGATGATCCTGCCGAGAGGGATTCGCTGGACCGTATCGTCGTAAATGCGGATGCGTATCTCGAGGTTCTGACCGAGCACGCTGCGATTCTTCAGATCCTCTGTAAGACTGTGCAGGCAGGCCAGGGTGTTGCTCGGCAGGACACCGCGCCAGTGACGAATCACGTAACCTGCGTCGTCATATTTGGAGGGACGGACAAGGACTACAGTCAGGCGCCTTCGAGCCCTCCTCTCCATGCAAGAATGCCAGGTCATTTGTTCGAGTACTCCACAAAAGAACCGAAGTTTAACACCTATCACTCACGAATACACGGATCATAAACGACGGCTCCCGTTATTCCCGAGGCAGGCGCAGTTATGCGTGGGACGCACCGACACGCATGAAAAGAGAAAGTGTGCGCAGCAGGCTGCGCCTGCCAGGCACGGCGATCTTCAGGAGGGCCGTGTTTCTGCCCCCTTGACGCCCTGGGACCAGTCCGCTGCGTCGGGTGGAGAAGCGCAGCCGGGGCCTGACTGCACCCTGCGAACTTCGTGCTTCCGGCTCTCGTCGTCAGAGGCTCCAGCCTTCCCAATACACGGGCATGATGTAGTGGTTGGCCTCTTCGAGGTTGGTCACCCTCATATTCGGGCCGTCCCACTCCAGCTTCTGTCCCGGATACCGCACGGCCAGGTTGCCCATGACAACCGCTTCTGTGAACGGCCCCGCGTAGTCGAAATTTGAGGTCGCCGGAGAACCGCCCTTGCAGGCGTCGATCCAGTTCTGCTCATGCGTCCCCTTTACCCGCGGCAGGGTTTGCGGAGGTCTGGTATATGCCTGATTCCTGGATTCGGGGAAGACGACCGGGTCGTCGCTGTAAGTGCCACAGGCGATCTTGCCCTTCTCTCCCACAAAAATCGTGCCGCCGTTGTCCTTGAACACCAGCTTCCTTCCGGGCTCCAGATCCTCTGGCCGCTCAAGCAGCATGCCGCCGTCGCGCCCCCGACGAACTCCCGCCGCGACAACGGCGTCGTTCCCTTCGGCATTTCCGTGTCTTCTCCTGTCATCGCTGTCCTCTCTCTGCGATGCGGAAGGTCTCAATCCTCCCGATGAATGTATTCGAGTGCGCGGTGAATTGTAACGCCGCATCCCGGAAATGGTGAGCAGAGCATTTTCCGCTTCGCTGAAAGGGGAAGCGCGCGACCTTCTAACTGTAATCCTGGCTCAGGGATCTTTGGATCCCTGCAACGCCTCATGAACGTGGCCGACCATCTTCGCCGAGGGTGCCAGTGTCCTGTCTCCCTCCTCTTTCCACTTCGACGGACAGGCTTCTCTCGGTTTCTTTCTCAAGTAGATGTTGGCCTTGAACTTCCGCATTAGCTCGTCGATGTTCCTTCCCAGGTTGTAGAAGTTCACCTCCGAACTCAGCAGCGTGCCATCCGGGCTGATGATGAAGGTGCCGCGGAGCGGCAGCCCGGTAACTTCGTCGTAGACGCCGAACATCCGCGCCAGCTTGCTTGTCGGATCGGCGCCCATCGGATATCTGACCCCGGCAAGCTCTTTCTCGTTTTTCTGCCAGGCGAGATGTACAAACTTTGTATCGCAGCTTACGGTAATGACCTCTGCGCCCATCTTCTTGAAGCGGTCATACTGCTCTGCCAGAGCAGCAAATTCGGTCGCTCAAACGAACGTGAAATCGGCGGGATAGAAGAAAAGGATCGTCCATTTGCCCTCCGATTTCAGCCTCTCCAAGCTGACCGTGCCGAAGTCCTCTGCCGTCGGATCGTATGTCTCTATCTCGAACGATGGGACCTGTTGTCCTAATTTGACTACTCCCTCACACATTTCCTATCCTCCTCTGCCTCTGTTTCAGGTGTGATCGCCGCCTCGATCCCGAGATGCTCGGGCGGCGACCTTGCGCTGGACTACTGACCCTACAAAGATAAGATCCCGCGGCTTCAGATACAAATTTTTGTTGGCCTCGGCGGCCGGGCGGGCCGGCTCTGGAGATTTCATTCCGGACCATCAGCCACGGCTCTGGGGAAAAACGGCGGCAGTCGAATCCTCTGTTAAACGCGCCGGAGTGGTGCTACAAATCATGCCATGATCCAGAGGCGTACGCCTCCGGTATGCCATCAAGTTGTGAGCCGGAGGGAAATATGACGGCAGCCCGGATTCTTGTCACAGGCGGGACCGGCACGATCGGAAGCCATGTGGTGCAGATGTTGATCGAGCGGGATGTGAAGGCCCGTCTGCTGGTCCGGAATCCTGAAAAGGCAGCAGAAGCAGCAGAGGCCGGTTTTGAGATCGTGCGGGGTGACCTGGCGGAGCGGGCCAGTCTGAACCGTGCCGTCGAATGCATCAGGAGCGTACTGCTGATTTCGGCACCCGACGAGAGGCAACGCGAACTTCACTCCAACGCCATCGCAGCGGCCAGGGAGGCCAAGGTACAGCACGTGGTGCGGGTCTCGGCATTCGGCGCGGACGAGAACGCGCCCATCTTCCTCGCCCGCTCGCACGGCGAGAGTGAACGTGAACTGGAGTCGTCGGGTATGGCATACACGCACATTCGCCCGCATCTTTTCATGCAGAATTTCTTCGGCTACATACCGACGATTCACACTTACGGCTGTTTCTACGGCTGCCTGAGGGACGCGAGGCTACCCATGGTGGATGCCAGGGACATCGCGGCCGTTTGCGTTGAGGCACTCACCGGAAAAGGACATGAGGGGAAGACCTATGAGCTCACGGGTCCTGAAGCCTTCTCGATGCCCGACGCCGCCGAAGTCCTGAGCGATGCCTGCGGCGAGCCCATCCGCTATGTCGATCTGCCCCCTGATCAGCTCGAGAGGGGCATGCGTGACGCGGGTGTCCCGGATTGGCTGGCGCACGACCTGACATGGCTGTACAGCAACGTTTTTGCCCTCGGGCAGGGCTCCGAAGTCTCGGATGCGGTCGCCAGAGTCACAGGCAGGAAGCCTTTCCGCTTCGCCGAATTTGCGCGCGACTATGCCGACCGCTTCCGCAAGCCCGCCGCCTAACCGCGAAATTGGGGACGTTTCCCTATTTCGCAGGAAAGCGGCTGATCAGATACTGCGATCCGGCACGCGAAATAGGTAAACGTTCCAATTTCCGGAGGAAGACATATGACTATTCGTGGTCAAGCAGTATACACGGCCGGACAACGGTTGCGGCCCTTCAGCTACGAACCCGCAGACCTTGGACCCTTCGATATCGAAATCCACGTGCGCTACTGCGGGATCTGTCACAGCGACATACACCTGATCGACAACGACTGGAACTGGAGCGCCTATCCGTTTATCCCCGGGCACGAGATCATCGGAAACGTCACACGGTTGGGGAACATGGTCACGCACGTCAAGGTCGGCCAGCGCGTCGGCGTGGGATGGCAATGCGGCAGCTGCCTGCAGTGCGAGTGGTGCATCCGGGGCGAGGAGAATCTGTGCGCGCACTCGGTCGCCACGTGCGTCAGCCGCAACGGCGGTTTTGCCGAGGCTGTCTGCGTGGACAGCCGCTTCGCCTTTGCGATTCCCGATATCCTGGAGTCTGCAAGCACGGCGCCTATCTTGTGCGGGGGCATTACGGTTTATTCACCGCTGCGCCACCTGGGGGTTAAACCGTGGTCCAAGGTCGGCGTGGTCGGAATCGGAGGTCTCGGACACCTCGCCATCAAGTTCGCCGACGCCTTCGGGGCCGAGGTTACGGCATTCTCCACAAGTCCGGACAAGGAGGAGGAGAGCAGGCGTCTCGGCGCGGACCATTTCATCCTGAGCAAGGACCCCGACCAGATGGCTAAGGCTGCCAGCTCATTCGATTTCATCCTCGCCACGCCCCACACCGACCTGGACTGGGCGGCCTACCTGAACGCTCTCAGACCCATGGGCACCCTGTGTCTGCTGGGCGCTCCGCCGGCGGCGCTCCTGAACATCCCGCCGATCTTGTTGCTGCTTCAGAAAAAGACAATCTGCGGCAGCATCATCGGGAATCGCAGCACCATTCGGGAGATGCTCGAGTTCGCCGCGCGTCACCGGATCGGCGCAACGGTGGAAGTTGTACCGCTCGCGGAGGTCAACGCCGCCATCGACAAGGTGCGCGCCAACAAGGCCCGCTACCGCATGGTCCTGGAGGTGTGATCCTGACCACCGGAGCATACCGATCGGTGCGGATCCAAAGCCCGCGTCAACCGGCATGCCTCGGCGTTCCGAACGCCGCTTATGTGGTTCGAGCTATGGCCGGGTACACCTTGCGGATCGTGGCGACGACCTCGTCCTTATCCTCACGGGTGAACTTCGGGCCGATCATGACGCCGGCAAAGCGGCCCAGGATGTTAATGGTGGTCGGACAGCACGCTGCGAAGTATTGAATCTCTCTGCCGCGTACGCTCGTGAAAGTGGGCCACGCCGAGTGGACGGTTAGCTTTTTCTCGATACAGGGCTGAATCGGCAGGATGACGGATCCTCCTGGAGGGGCGGTCCGGATCCCTTCCTTCTTGAGAGCCGCCATGTATGCGTCGCGCTGACCTTTACCGGCAAAGCCGATGAAGACGCCGACACCCAGCTTCCCACCCGGGTCGGGCCTGCGGCGCAACCGGACTCCGGGCAAGTCACTCTGCCCCAACCCGGACGAGCCGGAACCAAAGTAGATTCTGCCGTCCGGTAATGTTGTTGAAGTATGTGAGTGCCGTCAGCTTTCAGCTTCCGGATCAGCGACGTCAGCATGCGCTTGACCTCCGTTACGTCTCCGTCCAGTCGTTCGTAATCCGCCTTGGCCAGAACCTCCAGATCCCGAGCCAAGAGCAAGTGGTACTCCAACTCGCCGGCTGACCCCATTGCAATGCTCCGAAACCGCGCAAGCTCGGCCGGTCCAGTTCTCCCGCAGCCTTCGGCGATGTTCG
>JACADW010000072.1 GCA_013388445.1 Acidobacteriota bacterium
CCCCTAGACCCGCCGCTGACGGCACGCAGCAGGCGCAGGAGCCTAAGGTATTCGAGAGCCGGCAGCAAGCTCTGCAGTCCGAAGGGAGCGGCTTCTTCGACACCAAGGGTTTTCCCCTCGGCGAGTATGCAACTGCGGTGATCGAACGCGTCAAGTCCAACTGGCTCATTCCCTCCAACCTTCGCAATTCCCACGGCCGCACCACGGTGGTCTTTTTCATCGGGAGGGACGGCCGATATACGGGCGCTCAGATCATCAAGTCATCCGGAAACACATCTCTTGACCTGGCAGCGCTCAATGCAGTCCTGACTTCGAATCCCTTTCCCCCGCTTCCGCAGGGGTTCCCTGGCAGTCAGGTCGGTGCCAAGTTTGTATTCGCCTATAACGAACAGCAGTAGCCGCCGATCTAGGATGTTGATGCGCGCCAGCAGGTCAGAGAACCGCATGCGCCGGCCCCGGCTGGGAGGGACTGTCTTCTGTGCCGCGCTCCTTCTGAGCTTGTGCATCGCCGGATGCGGCAAGAAGGCGGCGGTAAGAACGCCTGCCTCAGCCCCCCCGCCGCCATCCGTCACACCGAAGCCTGTCGAGCCCGCAGCAGCTCCATCCCCGGATCGCACGACCCCTGTCGATGGAGTGTCGCGAGCCGGAGGTGCTGCGAGACCGTCGGTAGCCGGTCCCCCGATACGGATCGGACTCGCTACCACCGCACGCGAAGTCCGTATCTCGGCTCAAGGGGGATTTTATGCGATCGAGCGGCGGCCGGAGGCGACGAGGTATTCGCTCGAGGGTGAAATCGAAGTGCGCCTGGAGGCAGGCGAGTCGTATGGTGAGGGATACCGTATCCAGGTGGCTTCGTTATCCCGGCGCGAAGCAGCGAACAGCCTGCGAGACAAACTCGAGGAGGCATTCGGACCGCCTGTCCTGGTCCGGCTCAATCCCGAAACGTCAACCTTCCAGGTACGTGTCGGCCGCTTCGCTTCGCGAGAGGAAGCCCGCGCCTTTGCGGCCGAAAAACTGGCGCCGGTGGGCTATACCGACGCCATTGTTGTCAGGGACGCGATGGAAACGGCACCGTTGGCACCAAGGCTCGCGCTACGCGGCACGCGCGGCGCCTTCCTGATCAGCACTACGGGATTCCTCTTCACACCGGGTTCCGCAGCCGGCTTCCTTCGCTTCAACGGAAAACCCTACCGGGGAGAACTGGAGTTGCTGATCAACGGAAACGGACTCATCACCGTGGTCAATCAGCTCGGCATCGAGGAGTACTTGCTGGGCGTCGTTCCTGCGGAGATAAGCCCGGCACGCTACCCGGAATTCGCGGCGCTCGCGGCACAATCCGTGGCAGCACGCACCTACGCGCTCAAGAACATGGGGCGATTCCGGGCCGATGGTTTCGACCTGACGGACGATACACGCACCCAGGTTTACGGCGGCATAGCCCAGGAGAGAGATCCCACAAACGAGGCCGTGTGGGCCACGACCGGAGTCGCGATCTATTACCGCGGCCAACTCATCGAGGCCATGTACACGTCCACCTGCGGGGGCAGAACCGAGGACTTTGCCAAGGTCTATGATGCAGCGGATATCCCCTATCTGCGCGGTGTTATCTGCGCGATCGAGCAGCAACAGCCCGAGCGGGGCTCTCTGACCCTGACGGCGGCCGTCCGCCCCCCGCCCATTCTCAGAACCTCAGACGGGCAAGTGGCCAATCGCAACCTTGAACTGGCCGGCGTGCTGGGCCTTTCAGGATCGCTCGCCGCCGATGACGCAGGCGCTCCTCCGTCCGCCAAAGAGGTGGAGCGATGGGTGGGCAAGGCTGCCACTCTGGCAGGCAAGGGCGCCGGCTCTGACGGGCGTGCCGGGAACGACCTAGCCTCCCGTGCGGGCTTTATCCGCTATGCGGCCGCCAGGCTTTTCGGCGGCGAAGAGATCGCCCGCCGCATTTCGGACGCAGACGTACAATACTATCTCGGCACACTGGCAGACCAGGGAGAGATCCCGCCGGAGGCCCACAGGACGCTCGCCTTTCTCATGCAGGCTGGACTCTGGCATCCCTTCCCGGACAACACCGCGAGACCGCAGTCTCCCATCGCCCGGGCCGATGCTCTCCACATCCTGGTGCACTGGACCGAGAAGGCCCGGCCCGGGATTCTCCGGTCCGGCACCTTCTCAGGGCCGACATCGCCGGAACCGGATGATCCGAATCCCCGCTCAATCTCCATAAAATGGGGCAACAGAACCGGGCAGTTCACTCTGGCACCTGATGTGCGGTTGTTCCGGGCGGCGGACAGCGGGAGCACGCCCGTGGAGAGCATCAGACTCATCGGGAGCGAGAAACTCCGGTTTCACCTCGACTCTGATAACAGGATCGATTTCCTCGAGGTGGAGCTGAGCCAGACAGGCGCTTCCAGTGATCGATTTTCGCCCGTCGCCACCTGGCAGGTGACCGTGAAACGCTCCGAATTGAACCAGAAGCTGCGCGGTTTCGCGGACTCGATCGGCGAGATCGTGGACATCAAGCCGGCCCTCACGGGGGAATCAGGACGCGTCGTCCGCATCGAGCTGGTGGGCAGGCGCGGTTCGACCATCATGAACGGCTACCGCTTCCGCGGCGCGATCGGGCTCAGGGACACGCTCTTCACCATCGCGCGGGAGGAAGCCCCTGACGGAAGCATAGAGAGTTTCACTTTCAACGGTAGAGGCTGGGGACACGGCGTCGGCCTGTGCCAGGTCGGCGCCTATGGCATGGCGCGCGCAGGCCGGTCCTACGAGGAGATTTTGAAGACCTATTACCAGGGCGTGGAGTTGCGCAAGGCCTATTAGCCCTGACGGCCGCCGCCCTCAGGCGCATGAAAAGGGAGATTCCGACTGGGCGGCAGCAGGCCGCGGTCGCCGGACGCGGCCTGAAAGATGCCGGGCCGGGGGCCATCCCCGGCGCCCTCGGGCCTCCGGCCGCTTGGGCGCCCGTGATTGCTGCATTTGCGGCGGCAGAATGCACAAGGCAAAACTGGAGACCCCGAACC
>JACADW010000058.1 GCA_013388445.1 Acidobacteriota bacterium
GCGCAGGCCGAGGTCGCGCACGGTGCCGTCCGTGATCACGCCGACGCAGCCGAGCCTTCTGTGGATGTTCGAGTTCACCTCTCCGAAGAACGCGCCGGCGGGAGGCTGGTCGAGGTCCTGGACGACGGCGACCCGCGGCGCCGGGCTTTGCAGGATGTACTCCCAGTAGGGCCTGCGTGACCGGTACTTTGCCTGAGGGTACGGTTCCCTCGACCGGATCACCGCGGTGCAGGCATAGCCTGCGATGGGACCCAGCTCGGGGAAGAAGCACCGGATCGTGGCGTCGGTGTAACCCTCGTCGTTGCGCCGGATCTTCAGCCGTTCGATCGCGTTGGCGATTGTCGGCGTGCTGATATTACGCAGTCTCTCAAGATTTTCCGGATCGAGCCTTTCAGCGTTGTTCATGAGCCTCCTCTTGTCTGAGTCTGATCCGCATGTCCGGAGCAGCCGGGGTGAGGTGGGTGTGGCCTGTTTCCCGCGCCCGACCGGACCTGCGGGCGACCTGCTGTCCTGAGAATAGCATGCCATGCCGGCAGCAACGGACTGGCAGGCTTCGTCGGCCTACTCCGCGCCAGGTGCTCCGCCGCGGCGCCTATTACGGACTTGACCGGCGGATCGCCACGACCCAATGCCCGGATTTCGGAGCGGAGATCTTTACCACGCGCCCTCCGTTCAGGCCATCCTTTCTTCCCCACTCGCCCGTGGCAATGTCTATCCAGCACGCCTCAAAGCGGCCCTGCACACCCTGAAGGTTCAAGCCCACCGATCCGCCGTCGGTGAAATAGATCGCGTAGGCGTGTCCGGGCCGGGCGGCGGCGTAGGCCTGGTTGTCCAGGCGTTCGCTGAGGAGATGGTTGGCCGGTTCGATCTCCCAGGGCTTGATGAGGCTCTCGAGCTTGCGCGCAGCCCGGAGCGAAGCGACGGCGGCCGCCGAGAGGCCGATGCCCGAGTCGGGCCGGTGAAAGCGGGCCGATGCGGCCCCGCCGATAATATGCCTCCAGAAGCGCTCCAGCCCGTCGCGTGTGTTTCCGAAGCGGCCTCCGTCCGCGCCATAGGTCTTCACCGTGTTCAGCGGCCGGGGTGATCCGGCGATATAGAGACGCGCCCACTGGAAGTTGTCCCAGTGCTCCTGGCCCTTTTTCTGGTTGTTCTGGGAGACATCGGCGAAGGCGTATAGCTCCGGATGGTCCAGCGTGCGGCGGTGGCGGTCGGCCTTGATGTCCCAGTCGTCCCACATTTCGGTCACGCACACCGTTTTTCCCACTCGTGAGGCGTGCTCCAGAATGAACTTGGCCCAGTACCGGCCCCACTCTTCCCCTCCCGAAGTCTCGTTGTCCATGCAGTAGAGTACGTGGTCGTATCCGAGCGTATAGGACAGCAGCTTCTCCACGAATCGGTGCTGGTATTTCAGGACCGCCGTATTGCTGCGCTGGCCGGGCGTCGTGAAGAAGAAGGGCTGCTTGTTCTGTCCCGGGTGGTCCGGGTAGTGTTCTGCGAAACCCGAATCCGCATAGGTGTAGTTGACGTTGTTTTTCGGATTGTAAGGGTGAGGCTCCCAGTTATCCCGCGAATAGTCGAAGCGGTCCCAGACTTCGATCTGCACGATGATATCCCGTTCGGCCGTCCAGCGGAGCATGTCGCTGAAACGCCTCCAGTACTCCTCGTTCCACTCCTCCAAGTCGTACTTCCCGCCCTCGAGCTGCCGGAAAGGATAGACCTCGAAGCCCTTGTCCTTGCGGTCGCTCATTGTGTTTCGAATGTAATTGCCGCCCGCTTTCTGAATCTCCTCGAGGTGTTCCTTGAGGTCGGGGATCTGGAAGAGGTTGTCGTCCTTGCTCCCCCCGAGCAGGAGCACAGGCCGGCTGCGGTACTGCCAGTAGCGCGGATTATTCGTATAGGGGCGAATCCTGTTCCCATGGTCCGCGCCCGCCGTTGGCCGATCCACGCACGCGACAATCGTACAGACCAGGAACGCCACGAGCAGCTGCGGTACGCGGAGCCTTATGAACCTGTTCATGTCGAGATCCCCAGGCATTGATTCGCAAGGCAGAAACCGGCCTTCATCGTGGCTGAGAATAGCCCCGGCGGGGGCGGGAGTCAAAGCGATACGGTGAAGTCACGCTCTTGCATGAAACCGTGTGCCTCGTATTTCAGGTCGAGAGACCAAACTCGCGCACAGGCCTCAGTGTGCTGAAGTCAGCTGCACATGATCCTGCCGATCCTGTTGCCGGAGCAGGCGCTCATGCGCCAAGGCGTGCCCGATGAAGCATGAAGATGCGCCCGGGCCGAATAGGCCGCGGCAGCAGGTGGCGGCTGCCGGGCGCGACCAATCCGGCCTGGCTGAGGGTTTTCCTGTCAGGCTCCGTCTCGGCAGCCAGGGCCTTGCCTTCCATGCCCGCCCGGGATCCCGTTTCCGGGCGGGATTTACAGCGATTTAACAGAAAATCTGCTCGGAAGCGTCTATGATTTATAGGAGCCTGGGACGCTACGGGGGGCAGGGTGCGTGGGGATCGCGTCGGCACCCGGTCTGTGGTTGGAAACAGTCGGCGGAGCGTCCGTGACCCAGCACGTGGAGCCGGCGAAATGCTGGATGCGTGCATTCGTATTACAGCAAGGGGCGAGCGATCGTTCATGGGATACACGCTGCCATTGGTGCGGCAAGACAGTCCGCGTAGAAGCTGGGGCCCGCCGGTTCCCTGGCAGGGCGCGCAGTCTCACAGAGTGGGGATCGCACCGGCATTCTTCCTGTTGCTCCTCCTTGTGACCGCACAGGCCGCGGACAACCCTCAGGTCCTCTTCGAGATCCGCGGGAGAGTCGTCGATGCGAAGGGCGTTGCCATCCCCGCCGCGACGGTACAGCTCGTCCCGCAAGCGGAAACTGATGCTGCTGGCGGCCCAGCGGACGAGGCGCTTACGGACGAGGACGGGCGTTTCTCTTTCCTGAACCTGGCGCCTGCGTCCTACCGCATCACGGTTTCCATGCCGGGATTTGAGACCCTGTCGCGCGGCGACATCAACCCCGCCGCAGAATCGGCGCGCCGGTTGACGCTCACCCTTGTCGACACGGCCAAGCCCGCCGCGCGGCGTCAGTCGGCTGCTGCGTCCTCGCGTGCGGCACCGTCCGGATTCCCCGGAGCGCGCGAAGACAGCCCGTTCCGCGAAATCGAGATGGGGGGAACCGACTTTCTGGATGCATCGCAAGCTCTCGCTCAGGCGGATGGGGCCGGGTTGGCCTCGCGTACCGACGGCGGCGACCTCCTCGTCATCTCCGGCAATCCTAGCGCCAGCGTGGGCGCCTTCGATTGGAGTGACCCCGGCATGCGCGAACGCATGGCAGAGATGGTTCAGCGCATGGGTTTCGGAGGATTCACGATCGCCGGACCTCAGGAACCAGGCGGCGCTCCCGGAGAACCGATCCGGTCTGGTGAGGGGGGACCTCCGGGACTCGGACCGGGGAGGAGTGGCGGTTCCCTGCCGGGTGGCATGATGCCCGGCGGACCGATGGGCGGCGGCATCGGCATCGGGCGGGGTGGAATGCTGCGGCAATCCCGCATCAACGGGAGCGCTTTCTACAACTTCAGAAACTCCTCGCTCAACGCCCGTCCATATTCGCTGACGGGCCGCGAGATCGATCAGCCTCTCGAGATCCAGAACAGCTTCGGCGCCTCCGTCGGCGGTCCCCTGCCCTGGGGCCCCAAGCCCGCACAGCAGGGCCGGCAGCGGTTTCAGCAGCAGGCCGGCATGTGGTTTTTCAGCTACCAGGGAACACGCAACCGCAGTCCTTATGACGTTCTGACCACCGTCCCTACTGAACTGGAGCGCTCCGGCGATTTTTCCCGGTCCCTGATCCGCGACGGGTCGCTTGCAGGACAGCCGGTCCGGATCTACGATCTCACGGCGCCAGTTCTTACGCCGTTTCCCGACGCCAGGATACCATCCTCGCGCCTCGATCAGGCCTCGCTTGGACTGCTGCGATACATTCCGCTTCCCAACCTTCCTGGGAACGTGCAGAACTTCACGATGCAGCGCGGACTCCCGAACGACTCCGACTCCGTCACTGCGCGCATCAACGCGAGACTCTCCGGCAAGGACAACGGCTTCCTCAATTACAGCTTCCGGCGCGGCGACTCGCTGTCGAGCCAGATCTTTCCCGGACTGGACACGACCCGCACCAACCGATCCCACAGCCTGATGCTCGGTGGGGTCCACCGTTTCCAGCCGCGCACCGTTGTGAACTACCGCGCATCGTGGAACCGTGTGAGGACGCTTACGTCCAATCCGTTCGCCTTCGCCCGCGACATCGCCGGTGAGCTCGGCATCACCGGCGTTTCCCGTGACCCGATCAACTACGGCATTCCGACGATCAGCTTCACGAATTACGGCGATCTTCAGGTTTCGAATCCGTCCCTCACGGTCAACCAGACAATCGCGGTCGGCGGCGGTTTGAACAAGATAGGGAGCAAGCACACGTTTCAGTTTGGCGGAGATGCCGGCTGGAACCAGCGCAAGAACCATGTCGATCCGAACGCCCGCGGCACGTTCGACTTCACAGGCTTCGCGACCAGCGATTTCGATCTTCAGGGTCGTCCGCTTGCAGGCACCGGCCACGATTTCGCAGACTTCCTCCTCGGATATCCGTACTCGACGTCGCGCCGCTATGGGAGCGGCCTGAACTATCTTCGGAACCGCACCGTGAATCTCTTCATCCAGGACAACTGGCGCGTGCGCGCGAACCTGACGGTGAATCTTGGCATGCGCTACGAATACATCCAGCCCTTCTATGAAAAGTACGACCGCATCGTAAGCCTCGACATCGCGCCGGGATTCGGCGCCGTAGCGCAGGCCTTTCCGGCACGGGTCGGGCTCTATTCCGGCTATTTCCCAAGATCTCTTTTGTACTCCGACAGAAACAACTTCGGCCCGAGGCTGGGCCTGGCCTGGAAGCCCAAAGCGGGATCGAGATGGACCTGGCGCGCAGGCTATGGTCTCTTCTACAACCCGTCGGTCTATGCTCATATCGCAGGGGAACTGGTCGGCCAGCCGCCCTTTGCCACAAACCAGAACCTGCTCACGTCAGTCTCGGCTCCTCTGACCCTCTCAGACGGCTTCCCCGAGAATCCGTCGGTCACGATCCTGAATTCCTATGCCATCGACAAACACTACCGCATCGGGTATGTCCAGCAGTGGAGCCTGAGCGTGCAAGGCCAGCTGCGGCGTCTCTACGTCCTGGAACTGGGTTATAACGGCTCCAGAGGGACCCGCCTGGATATTCTTCGTGCACCTAACCGGGCCCCCTCGGGCAGCTCCCCTGCCGAGACCGAAGGTAACCGCATCATCGCGAATGCCGGCAACTTCGTCTTTCAGGAATCCGGCGCCAACTCGGTGCTGCACTCAGGCAGGATCCTTGTCGCCCGCCGCTTTTCTCAAGGCTTTCGGGTGGATGCGCGATATACCTTTTCCAAGAGCGTCGACAACGCGTCAGGAGTGGGAGGAGGTCCACTCCTCGTCGTTCAGGACGAGCGCAACATCTTCGCCGAACGGTCATTGAGCAGCTTTGACCAGCGGCACCGGGCGCAGGTTAGGTTCAATCTCGATCTGCCGCTGGGCGATCGGCGGCGCTGGCTTTCCAAAGCCCCAAAGCCCATTCTTGGGGTGGTGTCTGGCTGGAACATCAGCGGCGATTACCAGTACACCTCAGGAACGCCCCTCACCGCCCGCATCCTGGGGAATGTCGCCAACAACAGCGGGACCGGCTCCAACTACTCCGAGCGCGCGGATGCGACAGGTCTGGATCCTTCCCTGCCCAGGGCGGAGCGTACGACCCTGCGTTATTTCAACACGGCCGCGTTCATGCTCCCTCCCCCCGGCAGATTCGGAAATGCGGGGCGCTATACGATACCGGGACCTTCAACGAGCCTGATGAACGCGTCGCTGCGCAAGAGCTTCCGGCTGGACGAGGCCAACCGGCGTATCGATTTCCAGTGGCAGGTATCCAACGTCCTCAATCACCCGAACTTCGGCGGCATCGGGACGGTGGTCAACTCGCTGAATTACGGGCGGGTCGCCTCTGTGAAGGCGATGCGCCAGATGGAGTTCAGCCTGAGGTTCTCTTTCTGAAGCCGCCCATGCCTACCGCTGCACGTCGATGGACTCGCTGGATCGCCCTCCTGTTCGTGAGTGCGGCTGCGGCTGCGCAGATCGGCAATCAAAATACTGGTGCGGAGCAGGTCCGGCGGCGGCCCATATTCAGAGTCGATTCAAACATGGTTGTCGTGGACGTGACCGTCCGCGACCGGAAAGGAAACCTGGTCGGGGATGTCCGCAAAGAGGAGTTCTTGGTCTTCGAAGACAACATCCGCCAGGAAGTGGTGACCTTCGCGCGCGAGGAGATTCCTGCCGGGCCCGTCGACGAGGGAGCGGACAAGGCCGAAGGACAGCCGGCTGTCGTGAACCTCGGCGCCGTCGCCCCGGCGCTCCGCCGCCAGGAGGACCTCCAGGACAAGCGCCTCGTTATCCTGTTCTTCGATCTGTCTTCCCTTTCCACGGAAGACCTGATTCGGTCCGTTTCGACGGCAACAGAGTTTGTCGCGAACAAGAGCACCCGGCACGACCTCGTTGCGATCGCCACGTACGACAGCACGGTGGAGATGATTCAGGACCTCACGAACGACCGCGATCTTCTGCTCAAGACACTCAGACAGCTCAACCCGGCGGAGACAGGAGACACATCAGCAGAGGAAGAGAGCGAGGAAGAAGGCTCAGAAGATCTGTTCGTGCCGGATGTGGTCCAGTTCAATATCTTCAACACGGACCGCCGCCTGTCGGCGATCGAGTCGCTTGCGAAGGTGTACCGCGAATTTCCCGAACGCAAATCTCTGATCTACTTTTCCGGCGGACTGGCGACCACAGGTGTGGAGAACCAAGCCCAGGTGCGCTCGACCGTCGACGGGGCGAACCGGAGCAACATGTCCATCTACACCGTCGACAGCCGGGGCCTTCTGGCCGAACCCGCCGGAGGGGATGCAAGGCGCGGCGGCGCGGCGGGGAGGGCCATGTTCTCGGGAACGGCTGTTACCGGCCGCCGGGATGCTCTTGCCGACTCCCAGGAGACGCTTTTCACGCTGGCGCACGATACCGGCGGCACCGCTCTCCAGGATACCAATGACCTGTCCCCCGTATTCGACAAGGTCGTGAATGACACGCGGTCCTACTATGTTCTGGGTTACTACCCGACGAACCGGAGCGAGGACGGGAGGTTCCGGAAGATCCGTGTTGAAGTGGCGCGCGCGGATCTCAGGATCCAGCACCGCCCCGGGTATTTCGCCGCAAAAGCGTTTTCGAGGATGACCGAGGCTGAGCGCGACCGCCAGCTGGAGGAGGCGTTCAATGTGGACCGGCCCTTCTCCGAGGTCCCGTTCATTCTGGAGGCCGATTATTTCAAGGACGAGGGACAGACGACTCTCCTGCCGGTTTCACTCCAGCTCGCGGGCGATGCGATCCAGTTCGAGGTCAGGGGAGACCGGCGCCTGGCGGCTTTTGAGTTCCTCGGCCGGATCACTGATCCGAGAGGAAGGGTCGCAGGGCTGGTGCGCGATATCGTGCAGGTCCGCCTGCCTGCCGAGAAGGCCGAGAGGATACGCGGCGGCCAGATCCTTTACACGACGGGCTTCCAGATGCGTCCCGGACAGTACGGCCTCAAGTTCCTCATCCGCGACAACCGCACGGGAAAGCTGGGCAGCTTCGAGCAGCCGCTGGCCGTGCCTCTGCTCGACGGCAAGTCTCTTCAGACAAGTTCGATCGTCCTCGGCAGCCGGCTGGTGGAGGCCGCCGGGCGCACTCAGGGAGTCGAGCTCAGCGGGTTCGGGGAAAGATTTCGCGAGCTGGGGCTCCGGCGCGACCCGCTCGTGACCGGAAACAAACGCGTCGTTCCGAGCATCGGCAACGTCTTCCTCGGAAGGCAGACGGCCTACGTTTACTTCGAAGTGTACGGCGCGGCCGCGAATCCAGACTCAAGGAAACCGGCGCTGGAAACGCGCCTGCAGATCGTTCATGGCAGCCGCAGAGTCCGTGAATCTCAGCCCGAGCGTATCGAGGACTGGATGAAGGACAGTCGCGGCACCATGCAGGTGACACTCGCCGTCCCGTTGCAGGGACTGGGCAAGGGCAACTACGTGTTGCAGGTCCATGTCCGCGATCTTGTGGCTGAAGCGAATATTTTCCGCCGCCTGCCGCTTGTGATCAGCTGACAGTCGTTTGCGCGACGGATCTGAGAGTGACCGTCTCGAACACCTTTGGACATTTGGGATGAGATTGGCGATTCCGAATCCGGAATCCTGAATTCTCGAATCACCGCGCGGGGATTCCAAGGGGCGAAGGCCCTTGGTCAGGATTCATCGGCACACTTATGATACGCGTCGAAAACCTGTTGCCGCGCCGGCCCCGCTGGTCCATAGCGCTCCTGTTGGTGCTGGCCGTACTGGTCGTCGTCCTCGCCGCGCTGCAGTACCAGTGGATCGGCAAAGTGACTGAAGTCGAACGTGACCGCCTGCAAGCGAGGCTGACGACCTCAGTCGAGCTCTTCCGCGATGCGTTTAACCGGGAGCTGATGCAGCTTTGCAGCGCGCTGCGGCGCGACCCGTTCGTCAGAGAGACCGAAGGACCAGCCTACTATGTCCATCTTTTCGAGGACTGGCGTGAGGGCGCTCAGCATCCGGACCTGGTGGAGGATCTCTTTATCGGGAGTGCCGACACGGGTGGCCGCCTTGAGGTCTCGCGTTACGACAGGAGCGCGAAGGACCTGCGGCCCGAGGCTGGACAGGAGACATTCGCGAGCATGGCCGGCGCCTGCGCCCCACGCCCGCTCCCGCCCGGCGTTTCCGAAGAACGGCTCCGCCGCCCCGGTTTATGGAGCCTTGTCTTTGTCGAGCGGCAGGCCTTTCTGGTGCGGCCCATGTATCACTTCTCGGAGCCGATAGGGCTTGAAGCACGAGGTCCTGTGCGCCGGTTCGGAGACAGGCCGGCGCCAGCGCCCCCGTTGAGGGGTCCCGGCCCTCCGATCGGCTACCTCTTCCTGAAACTGAAAGGCCCCTATCTGTATGGGGAGTTCCTGCCCCAGCTGAGTCGTCGGATTTTCGATGATCTTGGTCGCGGCGACTATCAGGTTACGGTGTTCCTGGGAAGCGGGCTTACCGATCCGGTCTACAGCTCCGATCCCAGTATGGCTGCTTCCGGAAGCCGGCAATACGACGCCAGGGTCAAGCTGCTTGCCGGCCGCGAGCGGCGGCAGCCCTGGGCCGGCGAACCGCTTGCCGGTGCGGCTCCCGGGCAAATTCCCTTCCGGCCCATGCCCATCCTGACTGCCTGCGATCCGGAAAGGCAGTGGGTCCTGGCGGTCAGACACCGGGCAGGGTCGGTCGCTCTCGCAGCCCGAAGCCTGTGGGCTCGTAATCTGGCGATCAGCGGGATCGTCCTTGTCCTGCTCAGCATGAGCATCGTGCTCATCATCATATCCGCGCAGCGAAGCGAGCGCCTCGCGCGTCTCCAGATGGAGTTTGCCGCGGGCATCTCCCACGAGGTGAGGACTCCCCTGGCCGTCATCAGTTCTGCCGGCGACAACCTCGCCGAGGGCGTGATCACGGACTCCGGGCGCGTCAGGGAGTACGGTAGTCTCATCCGGCGCGAGGTCCGGAGGCTGTCCGGGATGGTGGAGCAGACCCTCCGCTTCGCGGCCATGCAGGCCGGGACTCTCCGCTACGACCTCAGTCCCATCGACGCGACGGAGGTCGTGCAAGGCGCCTTGGTCGAGCTGGCGCCGTTGACACGCGAGGCCGGTTTCGAGGTCGAGCAGCATTCCGAGGATGCGGTCCCCCTCGCCCTGGCGGATCCAGCGGCTCTCTCCCGCTGCGTTCAGAACCTGGTGACCAACGCGCTGAAATACGGAGGCGAGGACCGGAAGATAATGGTGCGGATCATGAGGAGTCCCGACGCGAAGCGGCCGGTCAGGATTTCCGTGTCGGACCACGGACCGGGGATTCTGCCGAAAGACCTTCCGTACGTCTTCGAGCCGTTCTACCAGGGCCGCACGCCGGTCGGCACCCAGTTGAGTGGAGTCGGGCTGGGGCTGGCCCTCACCAGAGACATGGTGGAGGCGATGGGAGGCAGGATCACGGTCGACACCAAGCCGGGCCGCGGTGCGACCTTCACACTGCACCTCAAGCCTGGGTTGACCGATTCGCCGAGCGATCATGAAACGAAGAATGTTGCTGATTGAGGACGAACCCGGTTTGCGCACGACGCTCAGTGACCGGCTCCGCAAGGAAGGATACGAAGTCGACACGGCCGCGGACGGTGAGAGCGGATTCCTGAAAGCCATGGAGGGGGATTTCGACCTGATAATCCTCGACATCATGCTTCCGCTCAAGGACGGGTTCGACATCTGCCGCGACTTGCGCCAGAAGGGAAGCAATACTCCTGTACTCATGCTGACGGCGCGCGACGAGACGGTCGAAAAAGTCCTTGGGCTGAAGATCGGCGCGGACGACTACATCACGAAACCGTTCGAAACCATGGAACTGCTAGCGCGCATTGAGGCGCTGCTGCGCAGGGCGGTCCGCTCCCCGTCGGATAACTCCGGTCCGGCGCGCTTCGGCTCGGTGCAGGTGGATTTCAGGCGAGCGGAAGTCACCAAAGACGGGAAGCCGGTGGTTCTCTCGGCGAAGGAGTATCAGCTGCTGCGCTACTTTCTGAGCCACCGCGGGGAGACACTGTCGCGGCAGCGGCTGCTGCAGGAAGTCTGGGGGTACAATGTCGGGACGTCAAGCCGCACCGTCGATGTTCACGTGACATGGCTGCGTCAGAAACTCGAAGACGATCCCAAGCAGCCGCGCTGGATCGTGACCCTCCACGGCCTGGGCTACAAGTTCGCGGAGTGATCCTCTGATATCATCGCGACGTTTTGCGTTCGGGAGGTCGATGCCTGGAGTTCACCTCTGCACTTCAACCGTTTTTATAAAAATGATAAAAATTGGGGCAAATGGACCGCTTGCCTGTTTGTGACCGCCGCGAGCTTTCGTTTCGGCCCGGCGGAAGAGGAAAGTGAGCCCATCTTGGAGGAATCGAACCATGGCACGCCGTAACATCATCCTCATTGCTGCAGTCATGTTCATGGCAGCTTCGTACCCGGTTGCGGCGCAACAGCCACCGGAATCAGCCGTGAAGGCTGATGGCGGGCAGCCCGGGTCCATTGAGGGGACTGTGAAGGCGAAGGACGGGAGTGTCGTACCCGGGGTGACGGTCTCTGTAAAGGAGACAAGGCTGGTCACGGTCTCTGATGCGGAGGGAAAGTACTCCCTGGCCGACGTGCCTCAGGGTCAGGTGATCATTACGGCTTCGCTTCCAGGATTTGCCGACTGGGAGATGCCCGTGAACGTGGGGCCCGGGCAAAAGGTGAACCTTGACATCACGCTGGAGGTGAAGCAGCAGAGCTTTGAGGTGGTCGTCTCCGCCACCGCACCCAAGCTCATGACCGCTTCGGAAAATATCAGTATGGTTACGGTGTCGCCGCGCGAGATCTTCTCGATGCCCAGTCTGGGCCAAAAAGACATCTTTCGAGCCATGCAGCTGATGCCCGGCGTAAGCGCCTCCAATGAGTCTTCCTCGGGCCTGTACGTGCGCGGCGGCACGCCGGATCAGAATCTGGTGCTCTTCGACGGCTTCACGGCCTATGACGTCGACCATTTCTTCGGGATTTTCAGCGCGTTCAATTCGGATGCCATCGAGAGCATTACCCTCTACAAAGGGGGGTTCGAGTCGAAATATGGCGGAAGGCTTTCCAGCGTGATGGATATCACGGGCAAGAGCCGGATGGGTGACCGGTTTGCCATCGGGGCCGGGGTGAGCTTCCTGAGCTACAACGGCTATGTGGCGGTTCCGATGGGCAAGTGGGGATCCTTCCTCGCTGCCGGCCGAAAATCATTCCAGAGCTCCTTTTCCGACAGGATCAGGGACAGTTACACGACCGGCGCAGGCGGTCCGGGTGGTGGTGGCCCGGGCGGCGGCATGGCGGCGGTCGAGCCCGACTCCACCTTCTATGACGTCAACGCCAGGTCCGCCTTCAACCTCACCGCCAGGGATACGGTCACATTCAGTTTCTACAAGGGTGCCGACGACCTCGACAGTTCCAGAAAGCTGGAAACCACATCCCGGTTTCTCGAGAGCAGGACCATCAGCGGGGATATCACGAGCTATTCGCGGTGGGGCAACCGCGGAATGAGCGCTGCCTGGGACAGGAAATGGACTGATGCCCTATCCAGCAGATTCACTGCGGCGTTGTCCCGCTATTTCAAAGACAGGGAACGGTCTTCCAAGATGGTCACAAAGGACAGTGATACCGGGCTGGAGACGACGTTCGACAGGGGCATGAGGGAAGAGAACCACCTCCGGGATCTGACCTTCAGGAACGACAGCTTCCTGTTGCTCGGCAGGACCCACAACCTGGAATTCGGTGCGGAGGTGGCGGACATCAGCATCGACTACGGTTTTGAAACCGATCTCGGCTACAGGCCGGGCGCGGGTGGCACAGACAGCACCAGCGCCGTACCTGAAAAGCTCCGCATGGACCGGAGGGATACCGCGTTTCAGTACGCTGTCTATGCGCAGGATACCTGGATTCCTTTCAGCAAGTTCACGGTTACGCCGGGCTTGCGCGCGACATACTTTGACCGCACCAGACGTACCTACCTGGATCCGAGGCTCTCCGTCATTTATCACGCCACCGACAGGTTGCGGCTGAAGGCGGCGGGCGGCCGCTATCACCAGTTTGCCCGGGACCTTGTCCGCGAGGACCTGTTCGAAGGCGATCAGGACGTGTGGACTCTTTCGGACGGGGTCACTCAGCCCGTCGGCTCAGCCACCCATTTCATAGCGGGCGTGAGTTACGAGACGCCGAAGTATCTCTGGGATGTCGAGCTGTATCGCAAGAACCTCCGCGGATTGTCGGAGATGCCCTCCTTCAATCGCAGGCGGCCGCCGCCGAATCTCATCCTCAGGGATTACACGTATACGGGTTCCGGAGTGGCCGAAGGGGTCGAGTTTGCCGGTCAAAAGAAGACAGGCAGCAACATCGGCTGGTTCACGTACACGATCGGTCGGGTCATGCATACGTTCCCCGACTTCAGTACCGAACCCTATCGCGCCTCCCATGACAGCACTCATGAGTTCAAGCTGATCGATCTCCACCAATGGAGGAGGTTTACTTTCTCCGGGTCCTGGGTCTACGCCACCGGCAAACCGTTTACCGAGCCTCTTGGGATCACCACAATCACCATGCCCGACGGCAGGCTCTTCGACGTCGTTGAAATGGCCAACAAGAACGGGGCCCGGCTCCCGCCCTATCATCGCCTCGATTTCTCCGCGGGAATCGATTTTTTGGCCGGCGAATCGTACAAGGCCACTGCGGGGGTTTCGGTCTTCAATGCCTACAATCGTCGCAACGTCTGGCGAAAGGAGTATGACGCCGTCGGCGGTGAACTGATCAGCACGGACATCAACTACCTTGGACTTACGGTGAGCGCCTTCCTGAACGTGAACCTTGCCGGGCCCGAAGCGTTCAGCAGGGCCGGTCCGGCATGGCTCCGTGCCGATTCCGGCGGCAGAGCCAGACCCAAGTATGAGCCCGAACAGGAGTTCGACTTCTACGGAGCCGTCGTGTCAGCCGACCAGACGACCCTCGTGGTATCGACGAGGCGCGGAAACCAGACGTTCACGATGAATTCACGCACAGTCAAGGGAAGCGAATTCGAGCCGGGAGCCCTGGTTCACGTCTATTACAAGACCCGCGACAAGCAGTTCGTCGTCACAAGGGTGGTGCAGAAGATAAAGAACTGGGACCAGGTAAAGTCGGCATTTGATTGACCGCGGAGAGTCCTGCGTCCCTTGAAATCCTTGCACCTCAGGCGCTGCAGGCAAGATCGCGGCCGTGGTACACGCCGCCGAGGGAGAATTGTACCGTGGCTCGCGGATCCGCGAACCTCCGCGTCGATCCGCTTACCGACAGCAAGCGGTCCAGCCTGAGGGGATTCCACGCGAAGATGAGGCGCCCCGGCTGGCGGATAACCGGCAAGTCAAGCCTCACCTTACCCCCAACGCATGCCCGAACCAGGCCGCTGGTGGCTTCTGAGTACTGACAGCGCGACTGCCATCGCACCCTGAACGCCCCCGGATCGCCTTTCGTTCCAGCATGGAATTCGGGGTGCCGGGGTCTGCTTTGCAGGACGCATGCGGCGCCGACGGACAATCCAAGGCTGCCGCATATCGAGCGCTGGGCGGCAAGATCGGTTGGAGCCGCCTTGCTGTACGCTCGAGGTCTCGCGGGCCATGTCGGAAATTCCCATGTGAATGGATCTCGCGAAAGACTCGCACCGCATGCGCCGTGCGCCCGGATTTGGCCGGGAGCCTTGCGGCACGCGGGCAATGGGGCCTGCGACATAAAAAGGGGTTTCTAGGCGGTACGTTCTTCCCAGTATTCCTCGAGACGGCCCGACTGAACCATGCAGCGGAGGGAGAGAATGGCATTGGCGCCTCGCAGCGACCA
>JACADW010000125.1 GCA_013388445.1 Acidobacteriota bacterium
CGTGTCACTCATTGCTTGTCATCCGCTCGCGGGGCAAGGCGCGCCGACGACTGCGCCCAGATGAAGTGGTCACCACTCAAACCGCTGTAACTGGTTCCCCTTCAAATCGCTGGTAACAGCGATGCTGGCACAATTCTCCTTGGTGCCATCGCTTCCTGTGAGATGCGCCGTAGGATCCGCACCGTTGCAACCGCGATGACAAGGACGACGATCAGCGCTGAGATGTCGGTGCCAAAAAACAAGGAAGCGACAGGGATCGTGCACAAGTGCCCCGTTACCAGTATGATGCAGTCGAATGCCGTGCTGCCTCTAAGGCTCAACTGTCCGAGCAGAAGCACCCCAGCCAGGATCAGCAAGCTCAGATCGTGCCAGTACAAGTATGGAGTCAGGAGTATGCTTGCCAGAATCGCCTGAGCAAAACAGAGATCGAAGCGCGCGGATCCTGGCTCCAATGGTCCTCTCCATGCGCGGGCAGTGAGGGCGATCACGGCAAGCGAAGCGAGGATAACGGGGAGAGCAGAGGCTGCGGCGATCGGGCAAGCCGTCTGCTGGATTCCGAAACGAAGCAGAAGCCCAGCAACAGCACCTCGCAGATTCGGCATTGCGCTGAGGCTAACATGGTACGATCCATTCCACGCGAGGGCATCTCGGGTAATCCTGACGTATGAAATCAAGCCTTCAGTGCCGACCATGAGCCACGATCCGATCGACAGGACGGAAGCTGTGGCGCCGAAGGCCATGAGCGGGCGCCAGCTTCTCTTGTAGAGGAGTACCGCAGCAAGGAAAAAGGCTATCTGGGGTTTCATGACTGCTGCGCCAAGGGCTATGCCAGCCATGAGGTTTGATCTCTGTTTCAGACCGAGGTAGAAAAGTGTTACGGCCCACAGAAGCAGGAAGCTGCTTTGCCCCTTGCGCGAGGTCTCGAAAGTGGGGTAATAAGCCAGAACTATTAGCAGCAGGGCGGGGAATTGGAGGCTCGTTTCCAGCTTCAGGCGCTGGTGCAGCAGCTTGACGCAGGCGATCAGTGTGATGAGACTCAAAACGATCCAAAGATAGAACGCAGATCTTAATGTCAGGAAAGTAAACGGGATGAAGATTGCTGCGAAAAGAGGGGGGTGAAGGTACGGCAAGGGGCCGTGTGCCAGACCGGACTGGTATGTTGCGAGTAGATTTCGCTGTACCTCCGACAGGAATTCAAGATCATAAAGGCGGCTGGCGTGCCCGTCGCGTAAAATCCTGGCTGCAGAATAAGTGACAAGAAAATCTCCAGATCCTCCCAGCGGGAAGCTCGGCAGCGCTCCCGCGAGAAGGATCGCATAACAGCAAACGAGCAGCACGCAGCATGCGAAAAAGGTGCTCCGGCCCAGAGCCGGCCGGTTGGCAAGATGCATGATTATCGCTCGCATGAGAAAGCGGGCTTCTGTTCCAGGCTGCTGCGCTTCGGAAGCTGACGTGTTGCTTGCCCGGTGATTCCAAGACAGCGTGGGCGACGGCAGCATGGATCAGTGCACGCGCGAATCCGTGTCAGGGCGAGCCTTCTTGTAGCGGCTTCACCGTTATTCAATTCGAGTTGCGCCTGAAGGATACGGGATCGGCTCTGGGTCTTCGTCTGCTCTGACAACCCACACTCTCCTCCCCGCGAAGTAGTCTATCAATGCGGCGTCAGAATGGGGATCGATCTCCCGGGCCCAGACCACGGTCGCCTGGTCGATCTCCGCGTCATTGTAAACCCATTCGTAGTGAAAATTGTGTTCGAGGCCGTAGCGGACGAATACCAGGTGCTGCCCTCCCAAGCTCTGCAGCTTTTCGATTGCCTTGACCTTGCTCATGGACCATTCGCGCGCCTCACGGCCCACGCATTGGAGATCCCGGCTGCCCGCAATGCCTGCATATGCGGCGGAGAACAGAAGACCTGCCGTCAGCCATAACCCAAGTGGGATGCCTTTCAAGCTGAGTCTCCGGATGACACGGGTAGACTCGACCGTGACCAGGAGCAGCGGAGCCAAATAAGCCCCCATATAGTGAGGGAAGAAGAAGGCATAGAGCATACTCCACAAGTAACCCAGCAAACCAACGGCCAGAGTTGCGGCCACAGCCGGCTTCTTCAGTACAGCCGGCAGCGACACTGCCAGCACGTAGAATGGATAACCGAGATAGAAGCTCAGCAATCTGTTGAGATTCCACAGAATCCTCATGGCGGCTCCCTGGATCTCCTTCCCCTGTTCATAGTTGCCCAGCTGCCATGAGTAAAGACGCCTCAAGTCTTCGAGGTCGAGCCTGGGCTCCGGGACGGGAGGAAGCCAAAAGGGATTCTGGGGCACACCGTAGATCTTCTGGCTGAATTGGTAAGGCAGTGCAAAGGGATTTCCGCTTACACTCCAGTTATGCCAGGCTGTGAGCGCGAAGCAGCAGGATAATATAAGAACGCCCGGCGCAAGGACATGAATCAGCGACCTAATCCCGCGGGTGCGGCTGCTTTGCACAGAGGCGAAAGCCACCAATAGGCCCAGGATCAATCCGATAAACAAGCTCTCGTAAGGTCTCGACAACCAGACGACCGACCATCCGGCCGTCGCCAGCGCGACGTGATGTCTCTCGGGCTTCCCCAGCAGTCGAGGAATAGATCCGAATATCATGGCGCCACCGATCCCTGAGACTGCACCTCCCCAGTAACTGTCTATCCAGTACGAAGATATTCCCAACCGAAAGGCTGCGACGAGCCCTGCAAACAAAGCCCATTGGGGTGCGACCCACTGGCGCAGCGCCCATGTGTTGATACCCAAGAGCACAGCCATGCTCAGGAGGACGCCATACCATGGATGCCCGAGGAGCTTTCCCAGAGCCAACATAAGGCCCTGCCCGAGAGGATAGGTGGACGAATAAGTGGGTCGATGCACGACGTAAGGAGCTTCGAAATGCCGCCAGAATTGATGCGTCGGATTGGCAAGTCTGCCGTGGCTGAGCGTATCCGCAACCAGCAGGTGGTTATATTCGTCATGCACTGCAGGGATTGGAATTGGCATCCAGGGCAGCATGCAGAGGCGGATCATAATAGGCAGGAGCGCAGTCAACAAGACCGACTTGAAGCCATCCCTTGAGACTCCTCCGAAGGCCGATATGAAGCTCTGCGCGGCATCTGCCGTCCTTCGCCGGGCAGAGTGCGCGAGACACGCGATGGTCGGCAACGCTAGAACAGGGGAAAGCGGAGCAAGCAGATCGCGAGTATCGGACGGGGGCGGCACGGTAGCCATTGCCTTATTCGGTCCTGAAACCGGCACTACCGGCCGTCCGGGTCGTTCCGGCGCCGGCGGCCGGGGCGGACAGCCAAGATCGGATGAGCATCATTTTTCTCCAGGTACATGCGCGAAATCGGCACCGCGATCAAGCGCATTCCGCATTGAATGCCGCCGGTCTTATAGTACAGTGAGGCAAGTTGATGCAAGGTTGGTGGATTGGCGGCGCGGTCGAGGCTGGGATGCCAGGGCGCCCTGCCGCATTCTGCACCGAATCGATGGCGGGCCAGTGCAATCCTCCGCGCTCGCGGAGACCCGAGTGGGCGCTGCGAATTCCTCGGTGAGATGGATCGAGCATTCTGCTTGTCCGGGTGCTATGCTGACGTTCAGCTCGTGACCCAGGCAAACGAGAGAGCGCCGTCTCCTCGCGAGCGCAGGCGCAATGTCCCTTGCCCGACCGCACCTGCAAGACGCGGCTGCCTCGTCGCGGCTCCGGCACGGGAATGGAAATTAGTTCGCTTCGCTCGCCAACCCGAGGGGCATAGGATTAAAGTGGCAAAGGGTATGACAGGCCGGGACCCCTTTGCCCCTTGAGCCCTCGGTGCCTTCAGGCGACGGAAAAAGCGTGACGGAAAGGGGTTTATCTTCAGATAGTTGTGCAATTTCCGAGACTTAGAATCAGACGAATAGCCCTCTGGATAGTCATAGTCCTCTTGTCGGCCTGGAACCTGGTGCGGCTCAGGGGCGCTGTGTCTGCCGGTTCGATTCCCCTGTATGATTTCATTGAATACTGGTCTGCCGGCCGGCTCTTTCTAGCGGGACGCAACCCCTACAGTAGCGTCGAGCTCCTGGCGGTTCAGCAGAGCCTTGGTTGGAAAAGAGCCGATCCGCTGATCATGTGGAACCCGCCTTGGACCCTAGTTCTGCTGCTGCCCTTTGCCAGGCTTCCGTATTGGATCGGTCGTGCGGCATTTACCTTCCTCGAGGTCGCACTAATCGTCGCGGCAGCCGAATGGTTGTGGCGTCAGGCTGGGGGATCCGAAAGACGTCGCTGGATCGCGTGGCTCACCGGCGTTCTTTTTGTCCCCTGTATGGAGGCGCTCTATCTGGGTCAGAGCAGTCCCCTCGTACTTGCGGGCCTGGTTGGATTCCTCTGGGCCCTCGAGCGGAAGTGCGATTTCATCGCAGGGCTTTTCATCCTCGCGATTGCCGCCAAACCCCATGTGCCCTATCTGTTTTGGATCTTCCTGCTGTTCTGGATATGGCAAGATGCGCGCTGGCGGGTCCTTGCAGGTGCGGGTGTCGCGCTTTCCTCTGCTCTGGGCCTTGTCCTCGCCGTCAATCCTTCCGCCATCAGCGGCTATCTCGAGACCCTCGAATCCGGTCCCGGCCCGCTGCTCTGGAAGCCGCCGTCACTCGGTGTGGCCCTCATGCTGCTCGTCTCGCCCGGACTGACCTCGCTGCGTTTTGTGCCCACACTCCTCGGTATTCTGTGTGCGTTTGGCTTGTGCTGGCATTGGCGGAGTGTCTTTTCCTGGCGTCGTTACCTGGACCCGATCTTGCTGCTATCCGTCCTTTCCAGCAGTTTCACCTGGATGTACGATTGGGTTGTCCTGCTCCCGCTCGTCATACTTCTGCTTGTTTGGACCGAGGCTGATCCAGGCCGGAACTGGTGGGTGCCGGCCGTCCTCTTTGCGATGCAGTTACTGATCATTTTCATGGAATGTATCATCAAGGACCACAATGACTTCTACAATCTCTGGGTTCCGCCGGCCCTATGGTTGCTTTATTGGCTTGCCCAGCCGAGACAGGCACAACCCCGTTGCCTTGCCTGATTCACTCAGCCATGGGGTGCATGCCCCCTTCTCCAAGGGCGCAGCTCGTGCCTCTGGCGCCGGCTTTCGTATGACGCCCTGTGGCAGCGGATGCTGGCCGGTGGCTGACTGCAGGTAGACGAGACCCGGGTGAAGGTGCTTGATCCGGGCGTCGAGGGCAAGGCGGTCCGCGGGTGTCTCTGTTTATGCCGCGCCGGGCGGAGACGTCATCACCTCCTGCCGGCGAACTGGAAACCCTCACCATCGACTCCAGCCAAGAAGTCTTCTCTTCAATGTCAAGTCCCCCGGAATTCCTCCCTGGCGGCACGGCGACAGATAAGGGCCTGCGTGTCCAGGGCGGCGCAGCTGGCTTTCCGCAGGCCGTGCGGGGCCAGCCGGCGATAAATCTGGCTTGCCGGCTGGTCGGCCACCTCCTCAGCGCCGCCCACCGAAATCACACCTGATGAGCTCGCGCCTTGACGCACCGGGAACTCAGTCCGCTGGGACCGGCGCTGAAAATCGCCCCGCTCTATGGCGTTGAAGATTCCCCCCTCGCCGGTGAGAGTCGCCCCCCTGAAGGTACATGCGATTCCCGCAAGCCCTCCTGCCGGTGTGCATGAATCGATATGGGCCGCTTGTTGCGCGTGGATAACGGGGGCCGTTTCAAACCGACACATGGGGGCGAATCAGGCCGGTGTTCCCGGATCCCTCGAGCGAGCGCAGACACTAGAAGGGATGCACCCGATGGACCTGCTCCCCGGGCCTGAGTGAGAGCATGTAAACGATCGCGACGGCGGCAGGAAACCAGAAGGTTGCTGGATAATGCGCTTTATTGTACAGGGGTACCACCAGGAGCGCCTGCAGGAGGACCAGCGCCAACAAGGGGGACAAATACTGCAAGGGATCCTGGCTGAATCTCAAAAGGACGAGGAGCACGACTGGCAACAAGACAACCCAGTCGAAGGTCCAGACATAGGCGGCTGCTACTGTGGATGCCAGAGCGAGCGGGACGAGATCAGCCTGCCAGTCGAAGCCGGCTTTTTGCCTTCGCCAGTACGCCATCCCTAGGAGGAGGCCGACGGACGTTGGCAGAAATTGAAGCCAGGCGCCAGCTGCTGGAAACGCTGTCCTCAGAGTTGTTCCCAGGCTCGCTGTTCTCCACCTTAGAGGACCGAATTCTGAACGCAGCGTGGCGAGGTAATGTCCATAGATTTCAGGATTGAGCAGATACACAAGAAGCGCGGGAGCAGCAAGTCCGGCGAACGCGCCAGCCAACAACCTCCATCGGCGGCCATCGAGAACCCAGAGGAGCAACACAATCCCGAAGAGAAAGAGGACGTGCGGCTTCAACGCGCTAAGGGAGGCGGCTGCTCCCGCAATGAAGGATCGTCCTCGGTGCAGGGCGGCTAGGAAAGAGACCATTCCGGCCAACAGCAGGATGCTGATCTGCCCGAGGTTGAGTGTGACGGCGGAAGGCACGAAGGTCACAGCGATCATCCATGCCGCAGGCCTGCTTGACAAGGACCCGCCGAAACGTCTCCAGATCCAGTCCGCCGTGACAATGAGAATCACCAGATGGCCCGCGGTCCAAGTCAAGCGTGCAACAGGAAACGGCATCAGCCCAAGCGGAAGCGTGTAAGCATGTGCCCATGGAGGGCTCCACATAATAAGGGGATGCGGATCCTGCCGGCCGATGCTTCTCTGCAATTCCAGCACCGTGGCTGCGTCGTACGGGTTTCGTCCGTCGAGGAAGATCCGCGCGGCGGACCAGTAACCCGTCAAGTCGCTTGAGGCGTATCGGCGGGCCGCGGGAGATATCCAGTAGAACAAGCCGGGAATGGCGAGGGATAAAACTGCCGCCATGACAATGATGGACCTCGATCCGCCCGGTCCAGTCATTACAGGTACCTTTTCAGCAAAGTGATCTTTCTTTCACATAGCTCCGAGGATATTTGAGGAATCATCTCTCCTGACCCAGGATTTCTGCCCAATTGCTCAACTTGAATCAGCGTGGGTGCTCATATAAGATAGGGGTCTCGCAACGTGCAACTATAAGCCACTTGGAACCGATCTTTCCACAATCGATTTCTCCGAGTGCCATCAGGATGTCGAAAGAACCCAAGCACATCAGAATCCGCCAGGCGGGCAACTTCCGCCAGCGTCTGTTCGAGTCCAGACCTCCGGACATGGGGCCCTGCCGTCCTGATACGAATTCGACTGACGGCGCATCGTAACGTCGCTGAATCTGTCCGAGAACCGCTATTTCCGCCTCCAGTCCGGCCAAGGACCTGTATCGGGGTATTTTCCGACGAGGTTTTGCAGCAATTATCCGCTTGTCCCATTGGAAACAACGGGTTGCGTCATCACCCACCGAGGCCATGTCCGGAGGTCTGGAGTCAACTTCATGGGAGTGCCGATACCTGCCTGATTTCGAGCCTGCCGATGTCCGCGGCAGGCGGGGTGCATCGAGATGCGATTCCTCGGGGATCTGCGGATCAGAATTGCTCCCATGACCCCTCTTGATCCACTCAATTTCCGCGCGATGGTTTTTCTACCTGAATGATCAGAGCCCACCGATTGTACAGCAGCAGTTCATCCCAGGCGTTCCTGCAGTTCAAGCATGTATCACCGCGGCTGGTGAACCACAGATAGGCTTCAAAGAAATCGATCGAGTTCACTGCATCGCTGTCGGTCACCCAATACTTGTCATAGTTCGGGGTAAGCCGGTGATACCTGAGTGATGTAGGACTGCGCGTGAGGAACCACCGCGACAGCCTGACGGATCGGATCGGCACGAGATAGCTGAAACGATACAGCGGATGTCTTCTGAAGGGGATGCTAGCCTTGGTGATCTTGCCGGTCAAACCAAAGTCGCTGTAAGGTCGCACTTCGTATCCATCCGCGGCCCATGGTGTGCAGTTCCATTGGGGCGCCAGGTAGATGAATCCGCGATGCCGGACCACCCTGCGGATTTCTCGGAGTGCAAGTTCCGGTTGAGGCACGTGCTCGAGAACCCAGATGGTCCAGGCAGCGTCGAACTCATCGTCCCTGAAAGGCATTGCCGTCGCGGACCCAAGCACGAAAGGCTTATGAAAGAACCTCTTCGCACTGGGCGAGATGTCCAGCGCCGTATAATCATGAACGACATCCTGCAACATTCCGCTGCCGGCTCCAACGTCAAGTATGCGTCTGTCTTTGAGACCGTATTCTTCGACAAATGACCGTATCTTCCCCTCTACGTTTGCCAGTTCCGCGGCCTGCCTGGCGGCCTGCACATAGAAATCGTCTGCGTCCGAATCGTAAGTATCTTGATAGAACGTCTCTGCCTTGGTTGAGTGCTCAAAGGCAGTCACTTGGGTGGATTGCGGCAGCTCGTCTGAGGCGTAGGGGAAATGGATGATTGTGAGGATGGCAAAGGTCAGGCAGTAGAGAATCGCCCCTCGCAAAACCAAGCGACCAAGCATCTTCGATACGGTTTTTTGACTTGTCTCGCCTTTCAGTTGCATGCTATGAACGCTCACGATTCCGCCGGTTCGGCTGCAATCGCTCCGCCGCTGCCCCGTCATGCATGGGACCTGCAGGGAGCCGCCCGGCGGGAGGCTTTCGCGGCTGCGGCAATCTTACCAAGACAGTTCCATTCCTCCCCGCAGTCATTGTTGCATTCGCTGCTGGTCTCCGGGTTACAGCGTGTCATAGAATCTACCGGGGAGAAACCCCTTTTCCGATGGCCTGAATTCCGGACGCCGACCCGACGGCGGATGAGATCGTTTACAAAGAAGGTGTTCATGTTCCGCTCACCGGTTGTTACCACCCGCCACCTCTGGACAGGCCTGCCGCTGTTTATTCTGCTTTGGAAATGCTTCCTGTTTCCGCTACCGATGCTCGACTTCTGGTGGCATCTGAAGGCGGGTGAGGTCATCGTGACCTCCCGTACTATACCGACCGCAGACATTTTCTCATTCACGGCGGAGGGTAAGCCCTTCGTCCTGGGCAACTGGCTGGCGGAAGTCATCTACTACCTCCTGTACCGGCTCGGGAATCTGGAGCTGCTCCTTTTCGGCAACGCGCTCCTGGTAACGGCGGCATTCCTGGCTGTTTACAGCCTCTGCTGGCAGGCGACTGACAGGTTCCGTGTGCGGATCTTCTGTGCTGCAATCGCAGCTCTCTGTTTCTCTGTCGGCGTGAGAACGCAAGTGTTTTCTTTCTTTTTCTTTGCGCTTTATTACTGGGTTTTGTGGCAGTTACACACCCGGCGCAGGAATCTGCTTTGGATCCTCCCTGTGTTGATGATCTTCTGGGTGAATCTCCATGGCGGTTTTTTCCTCGGTCTGGCCCTGATCAGCATATTCCTATGCGCTGAATGTGCGAATCGCTGCTTGAGGTCGAATCTGGAGAGGCTGCCGCTAAAGGAATTGCGCCAGATCGTATTCATCTTCCTCCTGTGCCTGATAGCCACGGGTGCGAATCCGCAGGGGTACCATGTCTACACATATGTGTGGACCGTTGCATCAGATCCCTCTTCCCAGAAACTGGTCATCGAATGGCAACCGCCGAGCATCGAGACAGCCCGGGGGATGCTGCTATTTTTCGGCCCTTTCTTCATGACACTTGTTGCTCTGGTTTATTCCAGAAGGCGTCCCCATCCTACGGAGGTGGCATTGTTTGTTGTCTCGGCCGCCTTCGCCTTCACAGCCATGCGCAACGGCATCTGGTTCATCATCCTGAATATTCCGCTTCTGGCCCGATGCTTCCCGGACTCCCTGGACCAGAGACACGAGAAACCGTATTTCGCCTCGACCACGTCTGACGATGCGATCAGGCAGCAAACACACTATACCAGGGTGATGCAAAGGCCGCTGGATGTCGTGCTCGCCTGCCTCGCTCTTTTCGTTCTGGCCCTGCTCTCACCCTGGGTTCACCCCCGTGTCTATGGCGGGGATCTGCTTGCACCAGAGACTCCGGTACGGGCAGTCGATTTTGTTCAGAGCCGAGGCATCAAGGGAAAGATGTTTCACCCTCAGGAATACGGTGACTACCTCATCTGGCGGCTCTGGCCCCAACAACGTTCCTTCATCGATGGCCGTGTCCACCTCTTCGGGGAAGCGTTCGTTCGCGAGTACCAGCAGGTCTTCTGCGATTCGAACTGGGAGGAGTCGCTGGCGCGCTACGGGATCGAGTACCTTCTGCTCAAGAAGGATCCGGATCAGGCCGAGCATCAGCGCCTGCTGGAGAGCGTGCGAAATTCCGGGCGCTGGATCATGCTCTATGAGGACAACCTGTCGATTCTGTTCGAGAAGTCGAATCCGCACGGCATGAGCGGTGTACAGCGACAGAGCGGGACACGTTCACAACCACCACCGTGAGCGAAAGCGGTGCTTGATACATGCGGGATGTGCCGACATGACCAGCGCTAACCGATGAAGGATCCCAGCCTTATTGGTCGTGACAGGATCGGTGGCGCGGTTCGAGGTCGCTGATCCAACCGGATCGACCGTCGATCCTGCTGCAGTTCGCGCTTCACATCCCCGGAGGCAAGGCAGACAGTTGAGGTGATGGCTAAGATCTTCGTTAGCATATCTCCATCAACTGAAATCGGTCGGCGCTGGACACGATCCTGTATCGTTCCCGGATGAATTTCTCGATGGAAGGCATGCGAAGACGGCTGGGGTCACTTGATGGCCAGGTTCGGAGGTATGTCTCCGGGGTGACGCTGAAAAAGAGTATCCATCGCGGTGGACGGGCCAGCAATGCGTCCAGAGCCAACCTTTCATCCACGGGCGTGGACATGCCAGGTTGGAGGAAGGAGTACCTGGTCGGATTGTGTGCCTGTGTGAGGAAGTAGAAGATAGGCGCGTAGGGGTAGACAAAGAGGGAATCGTTCCTCGCCACTCTCGAGGTTACCATCCTGACTACTTCGAGGTCGGGGCTCCTGCCATGAATCCTGCCGGCAGGCGTTGTCATCCAGTGCTCCTGCTGACGTTGTTTCGCTGCTGCGGCGAGCAGCAAACCAGCGATCAATCCAACGATCAGCAGCACGAGTGGCTCCCGACGTTTCGACACAGCTGGCGCCGCCAATCCCGCGCCAAGCACGTAGAAGATGGGCGCGACATACATCAAGTGGGTCAAGTCAGGGCGCGGATACGTGGAGGCGAGCAATGCGGCAGCACTGCCGCACAATAGCGTCACGCTCTGCCGGAGTCCTTGCGTCTCTTTCACGCGTAACCGGAACGGCCACCCCAGAAGGCACAATGGGGGGAGTGTGGCAGGGAGAGTGATGAGAACGAGCACCGCGAGCCGCGCGGCCATTTCGGAGAGATCGGTGTTGCGGAAGAGGTTCGGATACCCCCCTATCACCCAGCCGTAAGCCGTGCGATTGGCGCCAGCATAGTTGCTCGCAGACCAGCAGAAATGTTCAAGCATGGGGATCAGGGCTCCGTCGTGTGCGAGCCAGAGAGCGCCTGCCAACCAACTTCAGACCTCCTGACATGCCCTCAATTATCCTGAGATTTTGACCCATTTTTCGGACATGGGTGCGCACCGAAAACTGTCCGCTTTTTCTGAGCCCCC
>JACADW010000099.1 GCA_013388445.1 Acidobacteriota bacterium
AGGTAGCAGCACGCCTTCTCGCCCGGGTCGTCTTCCAACGGCAGGATACTTGCGACGTAGCTCAAAGCGGCCTCGAAGTATTCTCTGCACACGCATTCCCGCCACAGGTACTTCAGCGTCTGGACGAGCCTGTCCCTGCTCTCGGAGGCGTCGGCCAGGATCGAAAACACCTTGTCTGTATCCCGGATGGAAACCGGATCCCCCCCTCGGGAGTGATGAAACCGTCATGGTCGTCCTGCAACTCATCGATGTCCATAATGCCTCCTGACGAAACGATACGTGGCCGCGTCCGGCAGCGGTCGCTCGCCTGCCGCCGCTCTCCGGAGAAGTCGCTCGTGTGCCGGGACGTACCCGACCGGACGGGAATCGGGTCCTTATATCGATCCGTCCGCCCCGACCTTCAGGCCGGGGAGCCGATCCCTGAACCGGAGGCTTGAAGCCCGCCCTGCACGAGCCAAAGACCCTGTGTTCGCAACCCACTCTATTTCTCTGGAGTGACAACCGGGGTCATTTCTGTTCGAGAATGGCGGCGGCCGCGGAGAGGACTTTCCGGCGGATCGACTCGGGACCGACGACGCGGACGCCGGGCCCGAAGCTCAGGATCCAGCCCGTGAGTTCCGGCGTGTCGGCGACGCGCAGCCGCAGAGTGAGGCAGCCGTCCTTGCCGACCACGGCCTGCTGGCTGGGGTGCCAGATGCGGTCTCTGGCCCAGGCGGTGGTCTTCCGGTCGAAGCGCAGCTCGACTTCGGCCTGTTCCCCGAGCATCACGACCAGCGCGTCGCGGACGTAGGCGTCGAGGTCGAAGCCGAGCGGGAGCTGACAGGGGTGGTTGGTGATGGTCAGCGACCGGATCCGGTCCACGGCGAACATGCGGACGTCGCGGCGCATGTGGCAGTACCCGATGAGGTAGAGTGCCCCGCCTGCGTACCACAGACGGTACGGGTCGACCTTGCGGCGGGTTGTGGAGTTGCGGTGGGCCGTGTAATAGCGCATCTCGACGGTGCGGCTCCTGGCGATCGCCCGGGCGAGCTGCTCCAGGGTCTCGCGATGCTCGGCGTATCGCTTGTGCGGGCCGAGGCCGACGGCAAACCAGTCGCGGAGGTTGCGCAGGTAGTCGTGGGCCGACGGGGGCAGGATGCTTTCCGCCTTGGTCAGAGCGGAGTCGAGCGACTCCTTGATCGCCGTCCCCTCGAGGGGCTTCATCAGGTCACGGCTGTAGATGAGGGCCATGAGTTCGGTCGGCGAGAACTGGACGGCGGGCACGCGGCTGAACCCCTCGACCAGTTTCCATCGGACCTGTCCGTCGACCCGTTCGGTGTAGATCGGGAAGCGAACCTCGAGCGCCTGGAGATCGCGGCGGATGGTACGCGGGTGGCAGGCGTAGTCTTCGGGGAGCGCAGCGGCGAGCTCCGGGAGGGTGGCGCCGCCCGGCTTCTCGAGTGCCTGCAGCAGGAACCACTGGCGGGTGACCTGGTCATTCCGGCTCATGGGCACCTCCCTTCCGGGCCCGCGCGGGCGATCGGAAATCCTGTGAGCGGCAGCATGGCTAGCATAGCCGCCCTCCTCCGTCTGAGGCAATACCCCCCCCCGTGCATGCCTCGCCTCCGCCGGTTGCAGGTTAGGTCGCGAACCGCCCGGCTCATAGCAGGTCGCGGCCGCTGGAAGCGGCAGTAGGCCGCGGCTGCCCGACGCGGAAATCTGCGAGCCGGCCATGATTCTACGCCTCTGGCGCCATCGGGCCGAGGGCGCCTGCTCGCCGGGCGCAACCCCTCGTGGGCCGGACCGCGGGTCCGGCAATATGGCCCGTTGGGAGCCAAATCGCGCGGGATGATGGAAGAGCCGCGCCGGCGGCGACAGTTACGGTGACTGAGCGAGCCAGGAAGAGGTAATGCAGGCCCGAGAAACACTTCGCCGGGAAACGGGAGTGCAGTGAGCTGGGAGATTATGGCCGGGAGTCTGCAGGCGTCGTTAGGGTCTTTCCCTTCAATTGCGCAAGCTTGAATTGACACAATTCCGTAACGCATTGGTAGGCCGTCAGCCACACTCGCAGAATCACTCCGTCCGGCTCCGTCGCCGCTCGGCCCGTGTTCCCCTCCGGGATTCTGTCCATCGGACCCTACTTTAGCGACAGGCGATGTGATACGCTGTCGTCGGGGACAGTGGATTCGAGACAGGAACGTGCCGTGGCAGAATCGACCGATTTCGAAACGCTGGACATCATGGACGCGCTGGACCTGGCCGTTCTGATTGAGGAGGAGGCCAAGGAGGGGCACGAGGAGTTCGCGGACCAGATGGACATGGGCGAGGCAGGTCGCGGGCGCCGGAGCGCACGCCGCGTGCATGGGCGGCTGTTTCCTTATTCGTCATCCGTCAATTGATGGAGATGCGTGCCTCGCCGGATCCAACATCAGGCTCTTCAGGTCGTGCTCACGGAGAACATCCGCTGTCGTGTCTATGCATTTCTTGCTCTTGGCTTTATAATCCTACATAAAGACGGCATAGGTCCATGTTTACGTTTTGAGGGCCGAATTCAGCGATGACTTTTTTAAGGATTTCGACCACCCCCATTGCGCTGGCCGCCCTGTTGACTATCGGCTATATAGGAACAACACCTAAAAAAGACAAAAGACTTATTCTCTCCTTTTATGTCGACGACACAAGTCCCGGCATCGCCGGTCCGCAAGCATATCGGACATTCCTGGAATATTGCAAAGCTCACGGCATACGAGGAGAATCCACGGTGCTACTGGGGTATGACGGGGAATCCATGGCTGAGGATCCCGACGGTGTGGAACGCGTTTTCCTGGACTATGCCAAACGATCTTATGAGTATGGCATCGACACCCATATGGAGATCATGACACATCACGAACTGTTTGACTTCGAGTCCGGGAAAAAGCGGGAAAAGGGAATTCATGAAGGTTTATGGCTCCATGAGCCTTCCGTAACGGCAAACGAATATTATCGATATTTCTCGAATATCATCGCAGAAGGTGAAAGAGTCGGAGTGAGATTTACCGGACTTACTTGGCCCGGCTGTGGTTGTGAAGCCTGTTCCTTGCGATACGGCGAATTGCGGAAGGCGGGGCCCTTGAGATTTAATCCGGCAGTCTGGGAGGCGCTGCTTAATCTGGTAAAACAGGGCAAATTCAGAAACCGCGTGATTCCGGTCTTCTATGAATCCAGTGAGACGGATTTTGATATTGTCCAGAAGGCGGCTGATGGGAGTTTTGCCGTGTATGATCTTATGCCCAATGCCGAAGATCATATAGGGACCTGGGAAAATACCACTGCTCGTGTGGATCCTGGCTATTACATTTCCGAAGACGGCAGATCAGGCATTATTATCAGGCATCTTCAGAGCCGAGCTCCTTATTGTCTGTGGTACATGCATTGGCAGGGTTTGGATCCCGAGAAAGGAGTCGGCTGGGAGGCCTTCAAAACCGTGATAGAACGGATCGAAAAACATCTGAACGACAAGGTGGTCTGGATGCGGCCTAGTGATATCGTGATCCGGTATCATGATGCCGGGGGCTGGGAATTTTTGGAATCCCAGTAAATACAGACATCGGGCTTCCTGATCGAGGACATTTTATGAACAAGGGAACAGGTAACACTGAATATTATACCCAATGCACATAGAGATAACATCAAATGTCTTTCTCTGCGGCGTCAAAAGTCGGTTGGATTTCCGCAGCTCTCACGCAACACTTATTGCCCGTCGGAACGATCTGCAGGACCTGGAGTCTTCAAACACATCTCCTGCGAGCACGTCGGACCAGTCTCTCCGGCTCGCGCGGGTGTTCATGCGCGCATTGTGAAGCTTCGTCTGCGCCGGTGCTCACCTGTTCCTTGCGCTGCCCTTAATTCACGAGCGCCTTCGATATTAGAGGGCGCCGGCGCATTGCGATTATCTCCTCGAGTATGTAGTCGGAGAGGCGCATCACCTCCATGCAAATCAGGAGCGGGGGGAGAAGCGTGTCGAACCGGTTAGCGGGCACCGCGGGGAGCAGGGTCGAGAGATCCAAAGGGTTCGGCCTCCTCAGCTGAATGTGTACGTCATCGGCGGAGCAAGCAAGCGCCAAACCTCGCAAATGCTGAGGGTTGGGGGTCTCGGGAGGAGGGCGAGATTCGGAGTCGAAATGTCGGATGACTCGCAACCGGCTCGAAATCCCCTGCGAGCGGCCCCGGGGGCAGGGATGTCTTCTTCATCCGCCTTCCAGCCGGCGGATTTCACCCACAGATTCTGCCGAAGACCCGGGGTTTGCTGTTCTGAGAAGAGTCGGCCGCTTGCCTTCAGGGCTCTCCTTCATGTGGCAGACCTCGGTCATCCAGATCGGCAGGTGCGGGTAGCGCCTATGGAGTTCGCCGAGCGGTGCGCTGCTCTCCTCGATCCAGTC
>JACADW010000013.1 GCA_013388445.1 Acidobacteriota bacterium
ATCCGGCGGGCGAAATAGGGAAGCGTCCCCATTTTCCCATTTTCCCGTCTCCACGGTGACAAATGTCTGCGTGGAAGGTAACATTTTCGAATCCGATGGCGCGTCGACCGACGATGGATGGAGACGTTGAGCTCTAGAACACCATTTCCAGAAGAAGACCACGATCTGGTGGGCCGATGCAAGAAGGGGGACGAACAGGCTTTCGAGGAACTGGTCCGCAAGTATCAGCAGACCGTCTTCAATCTGATTTTCCATCATCTTGGACACTGCTCGGACATCGAGGACATCGCCCAGAAGATCTTCATCAAGGTCTATTTCTCGCTGGAAAGGTTCGACAACAAACGCCCTTTCTTCCCCTGGCTGTATCGCATCATCCTGAACCAGTGTTACGACGAGCTAAGGCATACGCGCCGTCAACGGGTTCATACTTTCACGGACCTCAGCCTTCAGGAAGTGGAATCCATTGAGCGTCTGATCGGCCAGGGCGATCAGGCACTGCCGCCCGAGGGGGACAGGCAGGAGCTCTATTCTCTGCTGTACAGACTGCTTGATCAGCTGCCTGACAAACAGCGGACCGCCGTTGTCCTGAGGGACCTCGAAGAAGTGCCCTATGAGCGCATCGCCGAGATGCTCGGTTGGACGGAACAGGCTGCCCGGCTGAAAGTCTTCCGGGGACGCGCCAGGCTGCGGGAGCTGATGGTGAAAGCACTGCGGAAGAAGGAAACCGCCAGGCGCTGACGCTACATACCGCGTCCCCCGAGCGCAGCGATTATTCTCTCCGCAACCGTTTCCACCGTAAGACCCTCGGCCTCTATTCTGATATCGGCCAAGGCATATGCAGGCCGGCGAGACGTTAGCAGGTCCTCCATCTCGCGCTGCCCCTTGAACAAGGGACGCGAATCCTCCCGCTGGCAGCGTGCGATGACGGTCTCGATCGACACATCGAGCCATACGCTGGTCCCGGTCGACCGCACGACTTCTCGGTTTTCCGGGCTGCAGAACGCTCCGCCTCCAAGCGCTATTACACTGCGCTCGGCAGCGGCGGCCCGCTTGAGCTCTTCGGACTCAAGACGACGGAAGTATAGTTCTCCGAGCCGAGCGAAGATATCCCGGACAGGCATCCCGGCCCGACGTTCGATCTCCTCGTCAAGATCCACGAACGGCCGGCCGAGAATTTGGGCGAGGCCACGACCGGTGCAGGTCTTTCCGCTTCCCATGAACCCAATCAGGTAGATGTGGCCCGGCAGTCTCTCCAGGACCTCAGGAATTTCAGTCATTGGGCTGTCCCGTGACTTCAGCCAGGGTATCGAAGAAGCCCGGATAGCTGACGTCGGCGCACCCAGCATCGTGGATGCGGGTCTCCCCTTCCGCAGCCAGGCCTGCTACGGCAAACGCCATGGCAATGCGGTGATCTCCCCGTGTGTCTATGTCCGCGCCCTTGAGGCGTGCGCCGCCGCCTAGAACAAGCCCGTCGGGGCGCTCTTCGACTTCCGCGCCCATGGCACGCAGGTTGCACACCAGGGCGGCTATCCGGTCTGTCTCCTTCACGCGCAATTCGCGGGCATCCGAGACCTCCAGGCCGCCCGCGGTTTGCGAACCGAGGACGGAGAGCACGGGGATCTCATCGATCAGCGCCGCGGTGCGTGCCCCCTCGATCTTCGGGAGCTGTCCGGTCAAGAGACGTTCGCCGAAAGAAACCCGAAGGTCTCCGCGGGACTCTCCGGCCACGACGAACTCGCCCTCAACAGTTACATCGAGACCGGCTTCCTCGAGGTAGTTCAGCAGTTCCCTTCGCCGGGCGTTGAGCCCCACGCACGGCATCAACATCTGCGAACCCGGCACAATCGCAGCGGCCACCAGGAAGAAGGCCGCGCTGGAGATGTCACCCGGAACATCGAGTCTGCTCGGGGCCAGGTCGGGCCAGGGATCCACCTCGATCCAGGGGCCATCCTGGCGCACCGTCGCGCCCAGACGGCGCAGCGCGATCTCCGTATGGTCCCGCGTCGGAAGGGGCTCTGCCACCGCCGTCGGTCCATCGCCATAAAGGCCGGCGAGAAGGACACAGGACTTCACCTGTGCACTCGCCACCGGCAGCGGGTAGCGGATCGCGCTAAGGTCGCCGCCCCGGATCGTGAGTGGAGGAAGTCCTTGATCCTGAGATTCCACCGTCGCACCCATCAGCCTCAGGGGTTCGATGACCCTCCGCATCGGGCGCGTGCGGAGCGAGTCGTCACCAGTGATCCTGGTTTCGAACGGCTGGCCTGCGAGGATTCCCGAGAGCAGCCGCATGGTCGTTCCCGAGTTGCCGGCATGGAGAATGCCGCGCGGGGCCCTAAGCCCCCTCAGCCCGCGCCCGACGATGGTCAGTATCCCGCGGGACTCGCTGACTTCTACTCCGAGGGCTCTCAGGCAGCTCAGAGTGCTGCGGCAGTCGAGGCTCGAGGCGAAATGCCTGATCTCCGAGCTTCCGTCGGCCAGAGCGGCCAGCATCGCGTAGCGGTGGGAGATCGACTTGTCCCCGGGCAGTTGGACGACGCCCGAGACCGACTGTGCGCGGCGAATGACCCGTATCATTGCGGCTGCTCCGGATTTTCCGAGAGTTCCAGGGCCATCTTCCTGAGTTTCCTGGCCCGGTCGCGAAGCGCGGCAGCCCTTTCAAATTCGAACTGCTGCGCCGCTTCCTTCATCTCCTTCTCAAGACGGGAGACTTCCCTCTCGATCGCCTCGACCGAGCTGTACTTCACGGCTTCCTCTGCGACGGCCGGAACCTCGTAATAGTCCGCCTCGTAGATCCTCAACAGGTCGGGATCGAGCGGCTTGATGATGGACTGCGGCGTTATGCCGTTTTCCTCGTTGTAAGTCTGCTGAGCTCTCCGCCTGCGTTCCGTTTCTTCGATCGAGGCTCTCATGGAGTCCGTAACGGTGTCCGCAAACAGGATGGCCTTCCCATGGATATGCCGCGCGGCACGCCCCA
>JACADW010000143.1 GCA_013388445.1 Acidobacteriota bacterium
GCGACAGGCGTGGACCTGATTTCGGTCGGCTGGCTCACCCACAGCGCCCCGGGGCTCGACGTCGCGCTCGACGTAGCCCTGTGATGCGCGCCTGGCGAAACGGGCAGCGGCTGTCAGACATGACGAAGTGTCTCCAGGATTGATCTGCCCCCTCCGGCGCCGCCGTGCCGCCCCGCTGCGCGGGATGACTGGAAAGCGCCATCAGCGTCAACTTTCCCCCGGCATTCCAGAAGGTGTGTCCAAGCGGAGTAGGCCGCGATCGCCTGCGCCCGCACCTACGCAGCAAGTCGCTGGTCTTCCGTGGATCTGTAGCACCTGCCGCGCGCTTGTGCCCTCAACCTTGCTCTCGGTGGACGAGCCGTCCGTCGCACGACCCTCGCGGGCCGGACCGCTTCGCCCAGTCTGAGATCATGTACCTCGAGTCGGTCGGCGTCCTCCATCAAGTACTGCCGGAGCCGCCGCCTCCCGTCCGCTACGGCTCGATCCCGGTACCCGGTACGGCCAGGAACCTGGCAGGCCATTCCGGATGGGCGGGCCGGGCAGGGGCGGTGACCAGATTCCCATCCACGTGCGCCGCATCCATGTGAACTTCCACGTACCTGCCGCCGGCGCGATTCACGTCAGGCCACACGGCAGGATAGGCGGAGCAACTCCTCCCTTCCAGGACACCGGCCGCCGCCAGGACCTGGGCGCCGTGCCGGCACTCGTACTCACAGCGGTTCGCGGCTGTGCTAAACTGACTTCGGAGATGCGGTTCGTGCCAATACTCCTCATCAGCCTCTGCCTGTGGGTCTATCCGCCTTCAGCGGCCAATGCGCAGGATGCAGGCGATCTTTTACACCGCGCGGTTTCGCTCGTCAGAGCGTCGCGTCCCGGGGAGGCGGAAGAGATCCTGAAGACGGTGATCGCCCGCGAGCCGAATCACGCCGACGCCAGACTCCTGCTCGGCTTTCTCTATCTCCAGCGGGCCGAAAGCCGGCAGGCTGAGAACGCGTTTCGGACTGCGCTCGCCATCCGGCCCGATGATGCCGCCGCAAGGCTCGGCCTCGGATTTTCACTCATGCAGCTTGGTCTGCCGCAGAGCGCTTCGGCCGAGTTTGAAAGGGTCGCCGGAGACGCCTCGCTCGAAGCCAAAGCCAGAGCCGCCCACGTCCGCAGCCTCTTCATGTCGGGCAGAGATCAGGAGGCTTTTGAAACGGCCAGTTCCCTGTGCGCCAGTCACCCGTTCTCACCCGAATACCACGCGGTCCTGGCCTTTCTTTGCCAGGCTCGCGGAGATTCTGCAAACGCGCTCCGGTCCTACCTGTCGGCTGCCCGTCTCGATCCCCGGAACCTCTCCTTGCGTTTCGCGCTCGTATCCATGTATCGCGAACGGCAGCAATGGCAGCTCATGCTCGACGAGACGGAACGGGCGCTGGAGCTGGATCGCAATCACCCGCTGCTGTACGAGAGCAAGGCTCAGGCTCTAGAGAAACTTCATCGCGCCGCCGAAGCCGAAGCGGCCCGTGCCATGGCCCGGCGGACTTACGAGTCGGAGATCCTTTTCGGCAGGGCGGCTTCGGCACACTCGCACGGCCGAAAGGGCGAAGCGGCCGAGCTGCTCAGGCAGAGCGTCCGCATCAACCCGTCCCTGGGAAAGGCGTGGTACCGGCTGGGTGAGGTCTTAGGTCAGGATGGCAGATTCGACGAGGCGCGCAACGCTTTCCTGATGGCCCTGGAAGCGGAACCTGGCCTGACGGCCGCCCGGGCGGGTCTCGCCGCCAGTCTTCACGCGGACGGCAGGATCAGCGACGCCCTTCGCGAATACCAGAGGTCGCTCGCCAGAGGTCAGCTTTCACCCGACCTTCTCGCGGGCATGGCGGCAGCGTACCTCGACGAGGGACGTATCCGCGAAGCGGCAGCGGCGATGCTGCGGGCGACGCACGAGTTGCCGCACGATCCCGATCTGCTCGCCTATCTCGCGTACCTGCAGGATGAGGAGGGCCGGCATCAGGAAGCGGCGCAGGCCTATGCCGAGGCGCTCAGGGTGGAACCAGGCCACGTGGAGGCGCTCATAGGGGCGGCACGCCAACAACTGCGGGAGGGCAATACCGGCGGCGCGGCGCACACAATCCGTCGGGCACTCGAGCGTGATCCGCAGAGGCATGACGCGTGGTATCTGCTCGCCCAGACGCACCTGCGCGCAGGAGAGAACGCATTTGCTGAGAAGGCATGCCGCGATTGCATCCGCCACACTCGCGATCATAGCGGCTGCAGGGAACTGCTGGCTTCGATCAGGATGGGGGCGGGGGATTTCACGGAATCGATCCAGCACTTTCAGGCGCTGCTGCGCGGTGGGATTGCCAGCAAGGCGATATTGGACGGGCTCGGCTATTCTCTGATGAAGGTAGGACGCTACCCGGAGGCCGCAGTGCTTCTCAGGAGCTCGCTAGAAAGGTACGGTCCGGACGCGTGGGTATATTCCAACCTCGGATATGTCCAAAGGTGCCGAAACGAACTCGTTTCTGCCATAGAGTGTTACAGGGAGGCCTGGAAGCTTTCCCCGCAGGACGCCGAGCGGAGCCACGATCTGGCGTACGCACTGTATCTCAATCGAGAGTATGAGGCCGCCATAGGGCCGTTTCAGGAGGCTGTCCGTCTCAGGCCGGACTGGGGGCTTGCACACTACAACCTGTCACTCGCCTACTGGCATCTGCATCTCTACGCGCAGGCGCTTATCCACGCGCGCCGGGCCCAGGAGGCAGGAATGATCGAGGCGACAACTGTAGTGGCCGCCCTTTCGAGCAACCTGTATCTCGGCCGGCCGATAACTGTCACGATCCTCCGACCCAAGCGCTGAGAAGATCGCCGGGCAACTGCCGTGAATGATCCTTCTGACAATCCTGAGGAAGTCGATCCGTGCGGAGAACCTGTCGAGATCCCCATCGAGGACTGCCTGGACCTGCACTCGTTCCAGCCCCGGGAGGTACCGAGCGTCGTGGAGGAGTATCTCCATCAGGCTTTGCAGAAGGGGTTTCCGCTCGTGCGCATCATTCACGGGCGGGGGATCGGCGTCCAGCGGGAGATCGTGCAGTCCATCCTGCGCAAACACCCCGGGGTGGTTTCCTTTGCTGGCACTGCGGACCGCGGGGCCACGATCGTCACGCTCGGACCGCGGCAAAAGGCGGGCGCGAATAACGGCCAGAGACCGCGGCAACGCCGGTCCTGAGGAGGCGGATCAGTGCAAATCCGCTCCCGCCACCTCCTCAGAACCGTAGCACCAGTCACCCGCCCTGACGGCTACAACCGGCCGCTCCCACATCGGAGCCGCTACTTCACGACGGAAACCCTGATCCAGCGCTTCTTTTGAGCGGAAAGCAGTGCCGCCTCCAGGACGCGCTGGGTCTTGTACGCGTCCTCGAAATCGGGGATCGGCACCGTGGGTTCCTGCCCCGCCAGCACGCAAAGGATGTCGTAGGCTTCGTTTACGAAACCGTGCTCGTAACCGATCAGGTGCGCGTCGGGCCACCAGGCGGCGACATAGGGATGATCGGCACCGTGCGTCACGATGATCGTAGTCCATCCCTGAACCGCCCGGTCCGCAGTCGCATCGTAGAACTCCAGCTCGTTCATCCGTTCGAAGTTGAAGCGCAGCGATCCCTTCGTGCCGTTGATTTCGAAGCCGTTCTTGTTCTGGTTTCCCGTCGCCTGCCGGGCTGCTTCGAAGCTCGCGACGGCCCCGCCCGAGAAACGCGCCAGGAAGAGCATCGTGTCGTCCACGGTAACCTTCCCCATCTCCTCGGCCGCCTTCAACCCGGCGCCGATGCCGCCGGCGACGGTCCCGACCATGCGCCGGCGCTCCTTGATGAAGGTTTCGGCGATCGCCCCGCAGATCTCCGTGATCTCCTGACCAGTCACGAAACGCGTCATGTCGACGATGTGCGCGTTGAGGTCGCCATGGGCTCCGCTGCCTGCCCATTTCTTCTCGAAACGCCAGGCAAGGGGAACATCCGGCCCCGCCCAGTCCTGCAGGTAGAAGGCACGGACGTGGCGTATATCGCCGATCTTCCCCTGCTTCACCAGGCGGTGCGCCAGCGCAACCGCCGGGACTCGCCGGTAGTTGTACCAGACGAAGGTCTTGACTCCCGCCTTCTTTGCGGCGTTGGCCATGCTGCGCGCTTCGGCAAGAGTCCCCGCGATGGGTTTCTCGCAGCAGACCGGCTTGCCGGCCCTGATCGCCGCCATGGCCATCGGCGCGTGCATGAAGTTCGGAGTCGCCACATCCACCAGGTCGACCTCGGGAGATCTGACCAGCTTTTTCCAGTCGGTCGTATAGTCCTTCCAACCCCAGTTGGCCGCGAAGGCCTCTCCCTGCTCCTCCGGCTGTCCGAATACCGTGTGCATGACCGGCTTCAACGGCGTCTTGAAGAAGGAAGAGACCTGCTTCCAGGCATTCGAATGTGCGCGGCCCATGAAACCCTGCCCGAGCAACGCGACATTCAAGTGATCTTTGTTCGGCATGATCTGCTCCTTTCGAATAGGTTGTCGTAAGATGAGTACCGGGAATCCGACGGGACGCAAAGCCGCAACATATACTCGGCCATGCTCCCAGTCAACTACGACAGGACATGAAAACACGGCTTGATTAGAGCTTCGCGAGGCAAGCAAATGAAGGAGACCATAGGATTCGTCGGAACGGGAAACATGGGACTACCGATGGCGGAAAACCTGGTCCGGGCGGGTTACAGACTGCGCGTCTATAACCGGACGCCTGGCAAGGCGGGGCCGCTGGTCGCTCTCGGGGCCGAGCAGGTATCGACCATCCGCGCCCTCGCGGAATCGGGCGGCGTCGTCGTCAGCATGATCTCCGACGATGCGGCCCTTGAGCAGATCGCCTCCTCCGGCATGATCCAATCACTGGCGCCGGGTGGCGTGCATGTTTCGATGAGCACGGTGTCGCCGGCGGCTGCGCGAGAAGCTGCCGGGGGCCATCGGAGCCTTGGTGTGGACTACGTCGCGGCGCCGGTCTTCGGCCGTCCGGAGGCCGCGGCAGCGCGACGCTTGTGGATATGCGTCTCGCGACCATCCGCCGCCAAGGAGCGGGTCAGGCCCATGCTATCCGCACTGGGGCAGGAGACCTTCGATTTCGGCGAAGATCCGGGAGCGGCCAATGTGGTCAAGCTTGTGGGCAATTTCCTGCTCGGTTCGGCGGTCGAGGCGATGGCAGAGGCATTTGCGCTCGCCGAGAAGAACGGCCTCAAGGCGTCGCAAGTGATCGAGATGCTCAGCCGGACCCTCTTTGCATGTCCTGTCTACCAGACCTATGGACGGCTGCTTGTCGAGAGAAAATACGAGCCTGCGGGCTTCCGTCTGGCGCTGGCGCTCAAGGACATCCGACTTGTTGTAGCCACGGCCGATGCCAGCGCCACACCCATGCCCCTGGCCAGTCTTCTTCATGGCCGGATGATCTCAGGCGCCGCGAAGGGAAGGGCGGATCTGGACTGGTCCGTCATTGGGCTGGCCGCCAGGGAGGACGCCGCCCTTTAGAAACAGGGGACGCTTCCCCATCTTGCGGGCAGCACTTGATGAGGTGCCGCCGCCGGTCATGCAAAATAGGGAAGCGTCCCTGTTTTTATTCAAACTGGTACTTGCCCGGGATCGCCACTTCCGGGAAGGGCAGGTCGCCGAACTCGTAACGCGGTGGGCCGAGGCTCCGTTTCGAGTTCAGCACTTCATCCCACGTTATGGCCCTTCCCGTATAGCAGGATTCACGGCCCATGATGCCCAGCACGGTGCTTTCGGCGACGGCCTTCGCTTCATTCAACGGTTGACCGGCACGGATGCTGTTGATGAGGTCGATATGCTCCTGTTCCAATGGATTTGGATTGCGATCGTTGTACCGCCAATCGGGCTGGCCGGCTACTTTGATGAGGTTGACGCAGTTGCTTGTCCCCTTGGTCCCAACCACTGCTTCGCCGACCAGGTTCTGCGTCCCATCCATCTGCCGGCACTGGCTGAACAGGCGCATGCCGTTGGCGTACTCGAACTCGACGTCAAAATGGTCGTATATGTGCCCGTGCTCTTGACCGCCGCGCGCCTGGCGCCCTCCAAGGCCGATGGCCCTGACAGGATTCTGGCCGACGACCCAGCTGATCACGTCCAGGTTGTGGACGTGCTGCTCGACAATATGGTCGCCTGAAAGCCACGTGAAATAATTCCAGTTGCGGCACTGCCATTCCATGTCGCTCCATCCGGGTTCCCGGTCGATAACCCAGATCGTGCCCCCGTTCCAGTAGGCCCGGCACTCGACGATGTCGCCGATCGCGCCGTCGCGCAGCCTCCTGACTGTCTCGACATAGTTGAGCTGGTGACGGCGTTGCGTGCCTGCAACAATGCCCAGGTTCCTGGCCTTGGCGATCTCCCCGGATTCGAGCACGGAGCGTATCCCCGGCACATCGACAGCCGCAGGCTTCTCCATGAAAACGTGCTTCCCGGCCTCCACAGCGGCGCGCAAGTGGGGTGGGTGAAAGTGGGACGGGGTGGCCAGAATCACATAGTTCACTTCCGGAATCGCCAGCAGACCTTTGTAGGCTTCAAAACCCATGAAACAGTGGTCGTCGGCGATCTGCATCCCCACCTTCGCGAGCTGCGCCCGGCATGACTCGAGCCGGTCTTTGAAGAGATCGGCCAGAGCGATGACCTTGACGTTTTCGGCCTGAACGCGGGCGTTCGAGGCGGCATCCTCTGTGTGATAGCCCTTCCTCGGATAGACCACCCTTGTCGCGGCCCTCAATGCATTGAGGGCGGCGCCCGTTCCCCGGCCTCCGCATCCTATGACACCGATGCGGATGGGATCATCGGGCGCGGCGTGCGCGGTGATGACATAAGGAAACTGCGTCACCGCCGCACCGCCAGCCAGGGCGATGGACGACTTCCTTACGAATTCACGTCGGGAGACGCTCTCGTTCCCGGCAGCCGCTCTGAGTATGCGGTTATTCATATCCTCTCTCCTCGGACATCTGTACTGAAATTCGCCATCGGCACTCCAACCCCTATCATCCTGTCACTTGCGGCAGCGGGTCAAGGATCAACGGAGGAGCGCCCTCAGCACTTTCTCGAAAGCATGGATGATGTCGTCCTCGTCTCCGGCAGTCAGATTCGAGGGAATGGCCAGCAGAATGCTGCGTTCGAAGAGGCCGTCCGCCACGGGGCAGGTACCCTTGCCATATTCCCTTGAGAGACCGGCATTCTCCTTGAGCGCCCACGGGGAACCGCTCGGATCGTTGGAGGCGTGTTGCACCAGGCTCAGGTTGTTGTAGTAAAGGTGAAGCCCCCACTCTGTCATGACAATGTTGGACTGGCCTTGCGGATACGTGACTATCCCTTCCGCCCTGAGGGCGGTGTTCACTTTCCTGGCCGTAGCGGAATCCGGGTATGTGGTAATCAGGAAGCACCCTGTGTCCCCCTCGGGATCGATGATTCTGCGCAGTTGCAGCTGCGGAAACGCTTCCAGTGCTTTGCGGATCCTGTATTTGCTGCGCCGCATGGCTGCCGTAATCCCGGGCAGCCGTCCGAGTTGAACGCGCAGCACCGCAGCCCTGAGCTCGTCGAGCCGATAGCCTCTGCCCCAGAGTTGCAGCCCGGGCCGGTCCATGACGAGGCGGCCGCCTTCGCGCGGGTAACCGAGGTCATGACAAGCGACGGCCCTACGTGCGAGTTCTTCGTCGCCGGTGACGACGCAGCCTCCCTCCCCGGCCGTCATGTTCTTGTTCATCTGAAAACTGAAGATCGCCATGTCGCCGAAGGAACCTACTTTACGACCGCCGACAGTACCGCCGGCACACTGCGCGCAGTCCTCGAGCAGGAACAGACCCCTGCGTTTCGCCACTTCCCTCACGGCGATCACGTTTCCCGGCGCACCGCTCATGTGCACCATGATGATCCCGCGTGTCCGGCTGGTGACTTGTTTTTCCACCTCTTCGGGATTGAGGCAGAACGTGTCATCAATGTCGGCAAGCACCGGGATGGCGCCGTGGTTCACCACCGCCGCGATTACGGACACCCAGAGGTAAGCCGGGATGATGATTTCCTGGCCCGGCCCGACGCCCAGCGCCGATAGCGCCGTGTGAAGCGCGCCGGTCCCGCTGGCGACGGCGATCGCGTGCCTGGCGCCGACGAACTCTCTGAATTCCCGCTCGAAGGACTCCACCTCCGATTGCAGGTCAATACCGTAGTAACGAAACAACGAACGGGATCTCAGGACGCGAGTGGCCGCCTCGATTTCCCGGTCATCAATGCGGTGAACGCCCGGAAACTCCAGAGGAAGGGGCCGGGTCCGCACCGGTTTGCCTCCGTCAACAGCCAGCCTTTCGATAGAGTCTGTAGTCATGATATCTCCTTCCCGGGTTGCACGCACCCTCGCAGCAACAGGAGCTTACCGCATCGACGGGCTTTTTTGGTCTAATATTGTCCTCGCGGACGGCGCAGGCGGCTGCCAGACGCGGCCCCAAAGCGGCCGGGCCGAGGATCTGCCGTTCCGGCGCCGTCGGGCCGCCGGTACTTGGCTGGCTGTCCGCGTCTCATTGGTCTCCTGTTTTTCCTAGCAGGAAGGGCACGAGGCGTACGAGAGCGGGGCAGGAGATTGGAGCTGAGGGATGAACGCATTTGAGCGTTTTGAAAAGCGGCTGCGCGGCGAGAGAGTGGACCGGCCGCCGAACTTCGACATCGTCATGGCGTTCGCCGCGCACTACATCCGTCGGCCTCTCTCCCGCTATTACCAGGACCACCGGGTCCTCGCCGACGCCAACCTGGCAGTGATCGAGGCCTTCGGTCTCGATATCGCACAAACCATATCGGATCCGTATCGCGAGGCTGCCGACTGGGGTCTCGACGTGGAATTCCCTGAAGACGGGCTTCCGTTGCGCACGAAGCCGTTGATCTCAGATCAAGGAGACCTCGCGCATCTCAAACCTCCCGATCCCCGATCAGGGGCCAGGATGAGCGGCCGGCTTGAGGCTATCCGGCTGCTTAGCGAGAACGTCCGGGGCCAAATCCCGGTTATGGGATGGGTGGAGGGCGCGCTCGCGGAAGCCAACGTGCTTCGCGGCGACACGGCACTGATGACCGATCTCTATGACAGCCCGGAATGGGTTCTGGAGCTCCTTGAGCAGTGCGTCGAAGTCGAGATTGAGTTTGCGCGCGCTCAGGTGGAGGCCGGGGCCGACATCATCGGCATGGGAGACGCCATCGCGTCCCAGATCTCGCCGGCGATGTACCGGCAGTTCGCCTTGCCCTACGAGCAGAGGGTCTTCGCTGCCGTGCACGAGGTGGGGGCGATCGGGCGACTCCATATCTGCGGCAACACGACACACCTGCTCGTGGACATGGCCCGCACGGGGGCGGATATCATCGACCTGGACTGGATGGTGGACCTCCGCAGCGCCGCACATGTCATTGGCGAAGCCGGGCCGGCAGTATGCGGCAATTTCGATCCGGTAGCCGTCATGCTACGCGGCACTCCGGAGCAGGTCCGGGAGGCGGTGATCCGCTCTGTCCGCGATGGCGGCCCCCGGTGCTTCAATATGCCGGGATGCGAGGTTCCCGACGGAACTCCGCACGATAACATGCGGGCGCAATCCCGGGCTCTTCGGGAGCTCGGTCCGGGCTGACGAAACGGGCGGGCCCAAGTCAGCCTTCGTTGATCAGATGCCGGGCGAGCCGGCTGTAAAGCTCGACGCCCTTCAGAAGCTCCTTCTTGGAAATGCGCTCGTGATCGGTGTGGGCATCGAGGATCGAGCCCGGCCCAAGCAGGAACGGTTGGCCCCAACGATCGAGGAAGGGAACGTCGCTGGTGTACGAAACGACCGTTGTTTCAAACCCTTCGACGGCGCCAAGCCGCATTACCGGAACTTCGAACCGGTAATCGATCTCGGCCCGGCCGCGAACGGTCTCCTCCAGCCGCCTCTTGAGCTGGTCGATCGGCTCCACCGAGCGGAACATTATCTCTGCCCTGGCCTGGTCGGCAATTACGTTCGGCCTCATCCCTCCCTCAAGCACCCCGATGTTGCAGGTTGATGAGCCGAGTGTGGGGTCGACCGGCAGTTGTATGTGCCGGATATCCTGCAGAACGTCCAGGAGTTTCAGGATGGCAGAATCGCCCTGTTCCGGATACGCGGAATGTGCAGACCGCCCCCGCGCCGTGATTTCAAGACGCAGAGATCCCTTCGATGCCACAGCCAGCCGGTTCTCGGTCGGCTCGCCGTCGATAAAGTAGCGGGATCCCGGCGGGCGCTGGTTCGCGAAGAGGGCTCCTGCGCTGTCGCGTTCCTCACCGACCACAAAGAGCAGTCCGATGCGGTTCTCCCCTTCCTGCCGCAGTCGTTCCGCAGCTTCGATCTGAGCTGCGATCAGGCCTTTGGCGTCGCAGGCGCCGCGCCCGTAAATGAACCGGTCGTCTTCGCGGAAGGGGATGAAAGGAGGGACCGTGTCGAGGTGTGTCGTGAGAACTACCAGGGGCTTTCCAGCGAACGCTTCGATGTTGAAACGTTCCGGCGCGGCTTCCTCCAGCTTGACGCCGTAACCCAGACTTGAAAGATGATCGCGGAGGAACAGAGCAACCTGCTTTTCATTCCCGGTGACGGACTCGATTTCAATCAGCCTCTTCGTCAACTCAAAAACATGCATCCAGTCGCCCCCAAATTGGTGACAGGCTACTATTTCCCCTTTTTCCACCGATGTCTTCACTCTTTCCCACTGCAGCATGCTGCCGCAGTCACGGTGGAAATTGGGGAAATAGTAGCCTGTCACCAATTTCAGTGCTACTCTCGTTTACATCATGAGACGAAGGGACTTTCTCGCGGGTGCCGCCTGGGGCCCGTATTCGCTGGTTGTGCTGGCCCAAAACCCGCCCGCCGGAACGGCCGGGCGGCCGGCCGAAGAGAACATCCGCGCCGCAATCAGCGACTCTTCATCTCCGGACCGGACATCACCCCCCGACCCGTCCGAGCCCAACATGCGCCTGGTGGACCTGGACTGCGACGTGCTCGTTGCCGGAGGCGGCCTGGCAGGCGTATGCGCCGCCCTCGCCGCCGCGCGCAACGGTGCCCGTGTGATTCTCGTCCAGGACCGGTCGCGCCTCGGAGGAAACTCGTCGAGCGAGGTGAAGATGCACGTGGTCGGCGCCAACGCCCACAAGGCGCGCCCCGGATGGCGTGAAGGGGGAATCCTCGAAGAGCTGCGCCTCCAGGACGCGGCGCGCAACCCGCAGCGCTGCTGGGAACTCTGGGACCTGCTGCTCTACGACAAGGTAATCGGCGAGAAGAACATCCGCCTGCTCCTCGACAGCACGCTGTACCGCGCCGCCATGAGCGGGAACCGCATCAGGAGCGTCCTGGTCCGCTGCGACCGCAGCGAGCACCTCTACCGGATCGCCGCCACGATCTTCATCGACTGCACGGGCGACAGCCGCCTCGGCCTCGAGGCGGGCGCCGAGATGCGGCACGGCCGCGAGGCCAGATCGGAGTTCGGCGAGGACCTCGCCCCGGAGCAGCCCGACCGCGAGACCATGGGCAGCAGCATCCTCTTCACCTCGCGCGAACACGACCGGCCGATGCCCTTCGTCGCGCCTCCCTGGGCGCGGAAGGTCACCCGCGAGCAGCTGCGCTTCCGCCCCACGAACTCCTGGGAGTACGGCTACTGGTGGATCGAGTGGGGCGGACAGATCGACACGGTCCGCAGCCACGAGCGCATCCGCTTCGAGCTGCTCGCCATCGCCCTCGGCGTCTGGGATTACATCAAGAACAGCGGCGACCACCCCGACAGCGCGAACTGGGCGATGGACTGGATCGGCATGATCCCGGGGAAGCGGGAGAGCCGGCGCATCGTGGGCGACTACATCCTGAAGCAGGACGACCTCCTGCGCGGCGATTTCGAAGACGCCGTCGCGATCGGCGGCTGGCCGATGGACGACCATCCGCCCGGCGGTTTCGACCGCGCGGACCTGCCCCCCGCCAGGCAGATTCTCACGCCTGAGGTCTACAACATCCCGCTGCGGTGCCTCTACAGCCGCAACATAAGAAACCTGATGATGGCCGGCCGCAACATCAGCGCCAGCCACGTAGCGTTCTCCTCGACGCGCGTGATGGGGACGTGCGCCGTGGTCGGACAGGCCGCCGGGACGGCATCCGCCCTCTGCATCCGCCATGGACTGCTGCCACGGGACCTATATGAGAAGAAAACCGCGCTAAGGGAATTGCAGCAACTCCTCCTCCGCGACGACCAGACCATCCGCGGCCTCGCCAACCAGGACCCCGAGGATCTCGCACGCGGTGCCGCCGTGCGGGCATCGCGCGAGGAACAGGACGCCCCGGCCGCCAACGTGATCGACGGGTTGGTCCGCAACGTGCCGGGCGGCCCGAAACATTGCTGGGAGGCGGAACTCCGCCCGGAGGGCGCGTGGGTGGAACTGTCGTGGCCGAAGCCGCAACGCCTCAGCCGCGTGCAGATCATGTTCAACTCCGGATTCGAACGCGAACTGACCTTGAGCTCAAGCCGCGCGGCGAATCGCGGCATCATCCGCGATGTCCAACCGGAACTGGTCAAGGACTACGCGGTCCTCGGCCGCAGCCCCGGGGCGCGTGATTTCAAGATGCTGACCGAGGTGCGCGGCAACTTCCAGCGCCTGAACCGGATCTCCTTCGACCCGGCCGAACTGGAAGCGGTCCGAGTACATGTCACCTCCACCAACGGTTACAGCCGCGCCTCCATCTTCGAAATCCGGTGCTATTGAGCGCGACGACCGCCGCGGCGGCGCCGCACGACGGTGTGAATAAGACTGGAGGCTCGGGACGGCCGGTCAGGGATTGGGGTGCAAGGCGGGATCCACAGGCCCCACAATGCCGTGGATGGGTCAGAGGCCGGAATCGCACTCCGGCCTCCCGTGCCTTGGCAAATCGATGAACATCCCCTCGGAGACCCTGCCGCGTAGCCGCCCGCATTGTTTCCTGGGACGGGAAAGCCCACATGATGCTTGCCCCCGGGGTGAAACCTGCCCGCTGCTGCCAGCGCGCTCCTGCATAGATGCGAAGGACCGGCCGCGGTCACAGCTGCTCGCCGGCTGGTACCTCGACGACCAAGACCCCAGCCTCTGGAGTATGCCGGAGGCCCTCCTGGTTTTGAGATCTCAGCCTTCGCTGCAACGGTTGCGGATTTCAGGGATCCTTCCTCCATCCGTAAGGGAAGAGAGAAACGCACTCAAGATCGAATGCCAAGGCAAAGCCATCGGCCGCGTCTGTAACTACACGCCGGAACCCTTGAGCTTCGATTTCGGCCGTATCCTTCCTGCGAGCCAAGGTGCTCTTCTGCACGTCAAGCTGAGCGTCGAGCGCACCTACCGGCCCGCAGCAGAAGGCCATGGCTGCGACAAGCGAGATCTGGGTTTCGCCTTGATCAAGGCCGAAATTGAGAGAGTTACCCGGGCAGCGCTGGCAAGGGCCTGGATCCACGAGACGACCCTGGGATGGGCTTCATGCGCCGTCGAGCGGCTCCTGTCCGCAACAGAACATCTCTTGAGAAGACTCGCCGCGCGCTTCCCCGATCGCCCGCGCAACGCTCGGAATTATCCGGCGACGCGACCCGGACTCTCCGTCGTGGTCGCGCCGGAGGCCGGCCCCGAGCAACTACTTGCTTGCCTGCAGAGCGTAACGGCGGCGATCGAAAAAATCCGGGAGCCTGTGGAAGTGCTTGTAATGGCGCGGAGGCCGGAAGAGATCTTCGCTGCCGTCCGGACCCGGTACGGCAGGTTTCGCTGGAAAATCGAGCAGTCTTCAGCACCGCTGTCACGCTCGCTCCAAAGAGCGGTGAAAGCCTCCGGCTACGATTGGGTCTACGTTCTGGCCGGATCCGTAATCCTCGACCCGGCGGCGCTTCAGGAGGCCCTCCGCTGGCGCGCTCCCCATGTCTTCGCCGTCGCCTCACAGGCGCAGGGCGACGACTCCGGCAAGACCGGGTTGACAGGCTACAGGATCGTGAACGGGCTGATAGAACCTGAACGTCGGCCCGCATCTTCCATACCCATGACCCTCGCCACCTTGCACGCGGACCCGCAGGCAGCACTCTTCAACAGGCAGGCCCTGCAACGAATCTGGAGGCATCAGGGGGGATACAGAACGCTGGAATTCGAGAGTCTCGAGTGGGGGATCCGCGCCTGGAAACTCGGTTTCGAATCGCTCTCTTGCCCGGATTCCAGGATCCGGAATGCCCAGTCTCCTCGCGCCGAAGCACCGCCCGCAGGCGACCGTGAATTCGACCGCCTGAGGTTTCATCTGAGAAACGAGGTTCCGGGAGGGCCTTCACTCCTGGGACTCTGGAGGAAACAGCGGCACGGCGAACATGGGGCATCCGCCCGTCTGAGCAGGCTCAGGAACCTGCCTGCCTGCGTCGCTCATCGCATAGCGGAAGGATCTCATCCCTTCCGCTCATTTCCCTTCCAGTTCGTCTGTTCCAAGCACTATCCGCGCGCGTTCGACCGCGAACGGAAGCCGGATCTCATCTATGTCTCACCCTACGTCGTCTACCCGCCCGCACACGGTGGTGCTGTGCGGATGCACAACCTGATCCAGGCACTAAGCCGACGCTACGATGTTCACCTGGTAAGCGACGAAGCGTCCACCTACGGCAATTCGAGCACGGAGTGCTTCAAGAACCTGGCCTCGGTGCACCTGATCGACGGCCGGAAGGAGGACCCTGCGCGGCAGTTCGACCGGGTGGCGCGCCTGGAAACGCACGCTCATGCAGCTCTGAGACAGGAAGTGCGCAGGTTGTGCCGGATCCTCAGGCCTCGTTTCGTTGAGGTCCAGCACATCGAGCTGGGAAGACTCATCGAGGAGAGACAAGATGGCGATACGCGCTGGCTCTTGGCGCTCCACGACGTGCTGCTTTCCGACGACAGGTCGTCGGAGGCCGACCTCTGTGAGCTGAGATACATCCGAGCCTATGACTCGGTTATCGTGTGCAGCACGGAAGATGCCGCACTCCTGGGAGACGTCCCGTCAACCGTGGTTTCGAACGGCGTTGAAACGAGCGACTTGCCTTACACCCCTTCCCCGAGCGAGCCACGGATACTCTTCGTCGGGCCGTTCAGGTCCCCGATAAACCTGGAGGGGATCAAGGCGTTTCTGGAAACAGCCTACCCTGCCCTGCTCGAGAAAATCATCGGCCTGGAACTCTGGGTCGTCGGAGGCCCCGGCTGCCACAAGCAGGCCTCGTCGATCCCCGCCTTCAGCCAGAAAGGTGTCAGGCTCATCGATTATGTTGCCGACATGAAGAACCTGCTCGCAAATGTCGCTCTCACCATCAATCCGGTGTCCGGCAATCGCGGATCCTGCCTGAAAGTGATCGAGAGTGTCGCCGCCGGCCGGGTCTGCATCTCGACCAGGGAAGGGGCGAGAGGTTTCACGGAGCACGGATTCCCTTCGCTCATCCTGGCGGATCGCGTTGAGGACTTTGAGCCGATCCTGCATCGACTTCTCAGCGAGCCCGATTGCCGCAGATCGCTGGAGTATACTGCTCCCGAGCATCTGCAGAAGGTCAGCTGGGAGAGTTCCGGCGCCGCTCTCCTGCGGGTGTATGCGGAGCTCGAGGCCGGACTCCGCGGCCCCCGCTCCGGGAAACGCGCGACCACTGAAACGTAGAGGTCCAGCAGAGACTCATGTCAGCCATGGCACGGAGAATGAGATTCCAGGTATCGAAGCCCGTTCTGGCCGGCCGGGAGAAAGAGTATGTCATGGACGCCCTCGATTCGGGCTGGATCTCCGGGTCGGGAGGGTACGTCGAACGATTCGAAAAAGCGGTCTCGGAATTTCTCGGGTGCGATGGTGGTGTAGCCGTCGTCAACGGCACCGCAGCCCTTCATCTGGCGCTGCTCGCGCTGGGCGCACGACCCGGGACCAAAGTGATCGTGCCGGCCTTCACCTACGTGGCATGCCCGAACGCGGTCCGCTACTGCGGCGCCCAACCTGTGTTCGCCGATTGCGATCCCTTCACCTGGAACGTCACACGCCAAGCCGTTGAAGCCTGTCTGAGTCCAAGAACCGCCGGAGTGCTGCTTGTGCATCTATTCGGCTTACCAGCGGACGTGGCATCGATCGCGGAACTCTGCAGGGAGCGCGGCCTCTGGCTCCTGGAGGACTGCGCTCAGAGCCTGGGGGCGAGGCAGAACCACTTGCCCACAGGGCGCTTCGGCGACATGGCAGCCTTCAGCTTCTATGGCAACAAGGTTGCCTCCTCCGGTGAAGGCGGCATGGTCTTCGCACGCGATCCGGCTATGCGCCCGCTGCTCAGGGAACTGAGAAACCAAGGACTTTCCTCCGCACAACATCACTGGCACGGCGTCATCGGCTTCAACTACCGCATGTCCAATCTCCTCGCAGCCATCGGATGCGCACAGATGGAAATGATCGACCATCACATCCGGGAGCGGCGGCGGATCGCGTCGCGCTACATAAGCCGGCTTCAACCGCTCCAAGCTTCGGGAACGATCCGTCTGCCTGTGGAACCTCCCGGCTGTGACAGGATATTTTGGCTCTTCGGATTCGTGCTCGAAACGGGGAGCCGGCACACGAAGGACCGGATTCGAGACCGATTGCTGCAGGAATATGGAATCCAGACCCGGCCTTTCTACGTCCCGATGCACCGTCTTCCGATGTACGCCCAGGACGGAGCATTTCCCAACGCCGAGTTCCTGGGAGACCATGGAATCGTGCTGCCGACCTACTCGGGACTGTCCAGCGAAGAGATTGATGAAATCAGCGATGCAGTCGCCGGGATCATACAGGAGGAATTGGCCTGCGGATGATCCGAATCCGGTCTCACCCTACCAGGCGCAGATGCGGTTGACGAATCTCCTCAGAGCGTCGCCTGCCCGGTCGAAGACCTGGATGGCCCTGACGGCACCGCCGATCGCGATCTTCTTGAGCACCTTCTCGACCGCCCCTCGCCGGAACACGACATGGCTCGCCAGCGTCACCTCTTCCCCGCGCACCAGGCGGAGAACCCGCTCGAGTTCATTCACTCTTGCGGCCAGGGACTGGTTCCGCTTGTCGGCTGCTTCAAGCATGATCCGGTTCTTTTCGCAGAGATCGGCAAACCTCCACTCCAGCTCGGCGATTCTCTGATTCCGTTCGGATAGCATGCGCCTGACAGGCGTGACCAGACTCGTTGGGTCACCCGTCTGCATTGCGGGCACCCCCGCCCGCAGGGCGAGGCCCGTGAGCGCCCGGAACTCCGCGATCATTTCCCGAACAGTCGCGCCGAGCACCTGGCTCCCCTTCCTCCCTTCCCTCCAGGTGCACCACAGTTTAGAACAGCCCGCCGCTTCGTAGGATCCGTTGACGATGTTGCTGCGGGCAGCCATGGCTCCGGAACAATTCCATAAAGAAACGAGGGGCGACTCAAACAGGTTCCCGATCGGAGGGGCCATGAAACAGACGTGGACATCGCCGGTTTCGGTTATGTAGAGCAGAGTCCATGTATTCGGGCACGGCTGAAATCCGGCGGTCACGGCAGGCGGGCGGGCCGTCTGCTCTGCGATCCCTTCCGCCGCCGCGATCGCGAGAGCGCCGCCTGACGGCTGCCCGGGCACCTCTCGTCCATAACCTTCGTTGTCCGGATAGACGGAGAAACGGTCCTCCTGGAGAAAACCGGTCTCCAACCCGTGCGCATTGAAGAGAGAATGCACGCCGCTCACGTTGATCGACTTGAACTTCTTTCCCTGATTCTCAATCACGCTGCGGAACAGCTCATACATCTCCCTGACTTCGTCCGGCGCAAAGTCGACCTCGCCGACCAAACCCGGATCGCGGCTGAGATTCCGCCGGTCGACCAGGAGGATCTGGAAGGACACACGCTGGATTCCATGGTCCTCAGCGAGCCTCAGAAAGGCCGGCATCTCCCTGAAGTTCGAGCGCATCACGAGAAAGAAGAAATCCAACTCCGGCAACGCGCTTCGGCACCGCACCTTGAGATCCTGGACCCGCCGGACATTCGCGAGGACTGTTTCGAGCGATGCTCCGCGGCGCAGTCTCGCGTAGGTTTCCGGCGTCGCGCCGTCGATTGATACCGTGACGCCCTGAAAGGGTATTCCGACGATCTTCTCCGCCCATGCATCGTCGATCAGGGACCCGTTGGTGCTGATGCTCAGGATCGGGCGGCGCACGAACGACGAGACCTCGGCGACGAGGTCTTCGAATCCCGGAATCAGGAAGACCTCCCCGCCCTGGACTCTCAAGGTCGAAAGAAAAGGATAGAATGCAGCGAGCTCGCGGCGCAGATGCTCGCCGAGCTCTTTCGGCTCCAGGAGGCTTTCCCCTGTCTTGGCCTGATAGCAGTATGGGCAGTTGATGTTGCAGCGGTTGCCGATGACGACACTCAGGTATCGGGGCATCGACATGAGATGGATGCGCCTCAGCGCGAATTCCAGACAATTCAGCTCAAAATTCGAACGGTAAAGCTGCTCATCCACGGCTCTCAGCCTCTCGAGACAAGGGCCACGCCCGCGGGCCATTCTCAGATGCCGGAACGCGGCGGCCGGTCGCCGGCCTTGGCCGGGCCGCAGCGCCCGGCGAAGCCCTGCCGCGCAGGATTCTCACGAGCTGCCGCCGGGGTGTGCGGCATAGACCGCCGCATCCGGTTCCATCCTGCACTATAATCTCCGGCGCCACGTTCACGCCAATGACTTTTTCCCTTGCCCCTTGGGGCAAACAGCCCTATAGCTTGAACTCATATCACACAGGAGGAGGCCGGTCATGAAATCTTCACTGCGTTTGTTTCTCATCATTCTTGCCCCGCTGCTGGCAGTCGCTTACTCAGAAGAAGTGAACAAGGCGACGGTACAGGACGCATCACAGGCGATCGGGCTGCCGGCGCCGCGGCTCGATGGATCGTGTTCGGTCGAAAAGGCCCTCGCGACACGCAGGTCCGTGCGCGCTTTCAAGGAGGAGGGATTGAGTATCGCCGCGCTGTCCCAGCTTGTCTGGGCGGCTCAGGGAATCACGCTCAAGACGGATGCGCCGCCGAACTGGCAGTGGGGGACATGGCAGGGCGGCAGGAGGACGGCACCGTCCGCCGGGGCGCTTTACCCCCTCGAGCTTTACATCGTCGCGGGCAATGTGGACGGGCTGAAGCCCGGGATTTACAAGTACAGGCCGCAAACCCATCAGCTGCTCGGCGTCTCGACCGGAGACAAGAGGGGCGAGCTGGCGACGGCGGCGCTCGGGCAGAAGTGGATCCAGACGGCGCCTTGCGTTTTTGTCGTCGGCGCCGTATACAGCCGCACAGAGGTCAAGTACCGTGAACGCACTCCACGGTATGTCCACATCGAGGTCGGCCATGCCGTGGAGAACATCTGCCTGCAGGCGGTCGCGCTGGGGCTCGGCACGACGATGGTGGGGGCGTTCGACGACACTCAAGTGAAGAAGGCCGTTGGGATGGCGGAGGACGAGCAGCCGCTCGCGATCGTGCCGGTGGGTAAGAACGCCCAATAGACGTACTGCGCACATCGAACGGCGGTTTGTTACCCGGCCGCGCACTGTATCCCTGCGAAGGCCGGCCCGCACGGGCTGGGTGAATCGTCCGTCCTGTCGAGGAACACACTCACATGCGACTCCCATCCGTTCTCTTACCTGCCCTGTTGGTTTCTGCCGCCGGTGTTTCCGCCCAGCCCTCGCCGCTGGCGGATCTGAAGCCCGAGGTCGTCGTGAACCTCCCCGGCGAGACGCACCATGTCCAGGGACTCCTCGTTTCGGGCGATCGCGCTTTTGTGACTTCGGTCGACCGTGCGGCGCTGAAAGGCTACCTCTTCGAATACGATTTGAAGACAGGCAAGAGACTGCGCACGGTCGAATTGCAGCAGGGCGCCCGGTACCACCCCGGCGGCTTTGACGGCGACGAGGATTCGCTCTGGGTTCCCGTGGCGGAGTATCGCGCCGCGAGCACAACCGTCATCCAGCGGCGGTCGGTCAAGTCGCTTGATCTGATTTCCTCGTTCGAAGTGCCGGATCACGTCGGCGCCCTGGCCGTCGGGCCGGACAAGTTGTATGCGGCAAACTGGGACGCGTGCAAACTGATCGACATCGCCAAAGACGGCAAGATAATACGCATCCGGGACAATCCCACGCCCCTGCGCGTCCAGGACTGGAAATACCGCCACGGCACCCTGATCGCATCCGCGGTCGCGCCGCCCGGTTCCGGGGACCATGCAGTCGTGTGGCTCGATCCCGAGACGCTGCGCGTGCTGAAGACCTATCCCGCAGGGACAACGGACCGCGGGGTGCCGTTCACCAACGAGGGGCTGGACTCGCGTGACGGCACGCTCTACCTGCTCCCCGAGGACTCGCCGTCGCGCCTGTTTGTCTTCGATACCCTCCCGCTCGCGAACCTGAACCGGCCGGAACGGGAGCAGTGGCTCCGCGACCTGGGATTCGGCGTCTTCATCCACTGGAACGTGGACGTGAATCTCGGGTCGGTAATCTCCCACTCCCTCGTCGGGGCCGATGCAACGTACGTCCGGCGCTACTTCGACATCCTGCCGCGTTACCTCTTCCCCCGGAAGTTCGATCCCCGGGAATGGGCGCGCCTGGCACGGCTGGCCGGGATGCGCTACGCGGTCTTCACGGCGAAGCATCACGCGGGCTTCTGCTGGTGGGACACGAAGACGACGCCGTTCAACATCCTGAACACGCCGCTGAAAAGGGACGTCGTTCGCGAGTACGTCGACGCTTTCAGGGCCGAGGGACTGGCCATCGGATTTTACATTTCGCCGGACGACTTCTGGTGGTTTCACCACAACGGCTACCCCATCGCCCGCCCGCCCGCGCCGAGCACCACCACGCGCGAGATCCCCGCCTTGAGAGCCTACGTTCGGCAACAGCTCCGTGAGCTCTTGACGAACTACGGCATGGTTGACGTGCTGTTCATCGATGGACCGGCGCACGGCCTGCGTGAACTCGCCTGGGAGATCAACCCGGAGATCGTGGTCACACGCGGTGCGATCGAGACTCCGGAACAGCACGTTCCGGGAGTTCCCGGTGACGCGCTCTGGGAAGCCTGCATCACGATCGGCGACGCCTGGCAGCACAAACCCGCCGATTCGCCCAAGTCGTCCCAGAAGCTCATCGAGACACTGATCGAGATCCGCGCGAAAGGAGGCAACCTGCTGTTGAATGTCGGCCCGCGGCCGGACGGCGAGTTGTCGCAAAGCGAGGAGGCACGACTGCGCGACATCGCGCTTTGGCATTTCGTGAACGGCGAAGCCATCAACACGGTCCGGCCGTGGGTGATCACGAACGAGGGCAATATCTGGTTTACGAGACACAAGCGCGACGGCACCGTCTATGCCTTTGTCACTCGAAGCCCGTGGAAACTCGGAGAGCGCCGCGAGCTGACACTGAAATCGGTGCGCGCGACCCCGAAAACCGTCGTGGGGATCCTGGGTCAGTCGGATGAGATACTCGAATATCGCCCGGACATCAAGCCCAAGACCGAATGGCGCCAGACGGAAAATGGCCTGGTGATTTCGGCGATGACGGCCCAGCGCATGTACGACGACCGGCGTTGGGACAAACCCGTCGTCTTGCGAATAACCCACGCCGAACCTGCGCTCGATCCTCCCCGGGTTACGACGCTGGATGCCACGGACGGAACATTGCGCGGCAGATTGGAATCCATGGGGGATAGCCGCGCCTTGGAAGTCGGCTTCGAATACCGGCCGCGCAAGGGCCTCACCGATCTCTATGAGAAGACGGAACCCTGGCGTGCACTCCCCATGAAGACTCTTTCCGCGCCGGGCGAGTTTTCCGACCGCCTGCCGGCGGACCTGGCCGCCCCGGACTACGAATTCCGCGCGGTCGTCAAACATCCGGTCCTGACACTCTACGGTGCCGAGAAACCGGTCCGTTAGCGCCCGGCCTCGAGCATGGCGAGGATCCCTGTCTCACGGGCAGAAAGATCCTCCGAAATCGGCCTTGTGCAGATTGCCCGCAGGCTCTGCAGAGGCCCCCTGCTTTTTCGGTGCATTGGCCCTTCAGGACAGTGAGTGGGGCGTGCAAACCGCGCCTGGGCCCGTCTACGAGCCGCGCGCCCGTCGCGCCAGCTTCGTGTATCAAGGCGAGCGGACCGAGCCCGACGACGAGGCTCGCCGACGTCCGGGCGCCTATTTGGTTCATCCCCCATCATCCTCGAACGCCTGCAATATGGTCCTGAATCCGGCCAGGTCATCTACTACAGCCGGCAACGCCGACGCATCCCCGGCCCACATCTTTCCGGCGCTCGACCTACTGACTGCCTCGGCTCCCGCGTCATCGGCTCCGGATATCAGTTGCTCGGGTATTACGGCGCTTATCCGCCGCGGCGCTCGCAGCCGGACGACTCCCATTATCAGCCTCGGCAGACTCACGCCGCTGCAGAAGCGTCTGATGGCGGTTCTCGACCTCGAATGTTTCCCGCCGCCCAGGTCATACATGCCCGGATAGGTAGCCGACAGAGGCTAGATGACATCCCTGGCTTTCGGCCAGCTGACTCGGTAAACTCGGCCCGGGCACGCATTGAGGGACACCGTGAACTCTTCCATCTCTCGACGTCAATTATTGATCAAATCCGCTGCCGGGATTATGGCTGGGAAGTATACCGGGGATCTTCCTGCCGGGGAACGAGCCGGTCTGCTCACCACGGATAGGTGGATCCGACAACAAGCGATCGGGGCGCCGCTGGAAATGCGGTTTGCGGGCACGACACCCGCTGAGTGCCGCCGGTGGCAGGCCGCGTTCGCGGCCAGGTTGAACTCACTGCTGGGTCCTTACGGGCCGCCCAGGCGATGGGAGACGGTTTCCAGAGACATCGTGGATCTGAAAGATCACCGCCGGGAACATCTTCTCCTCGTGGCCGAAGGCCGTGCGCCGCTGCCGGTCCACCTGCTCCTGCCGCGGCCCGTATCCGGAAGGCGGTGCGCCGGTCTGTCGGCCATTCACGGCCACGGAGAGTATGGTTACGAAACAGTGGCCGGTCGCGACGATCTGCCCGGCGTGCGAGAGGCAAACCAGGCTGAGAACTGCGATTACGGCCGCCAACTGGCACGCCGCGGCTTTGCGGTAGCGGTTCCCTGTCTGACTCCCTTTGGCGTGAGGCGTGGCAATCCGGAACTGTACGGCAGGCAGGACCCCTGCGCCGATACATCCATCAGAATGCGGATGCTGGGAAAACTCCTGATCGCAGAGAACCTGTGCGACTGCCTGTGGGCTCTGGAGATGCTGGCCCGACATGACGAAGTCGACGCAAACCGCCTCGGATGTGTCGGGCTTTCCTACGGCGGCCTTTCCTCAGCACGATTGGCCGAATCCCGAGTTGTTCGAGGAGGCACACTCCACGCGCGCACGCGCTTTGCCGGTATGAACTCAAGGCATCACGGTGTATCGGCGAGACAGAGCCCTTCTCGCGGCGTCACTCCATTGATCCTTGCTTCAGGAGGTGCTCGAAGGACAGGTACGACTGCTCGTCCGACTCCTCCGCAGGACTGTGGCCTCGGCGGTTGGTCACCGCCAAGCGGGCCGCATTTTCACTCCAGGCGGGACCGTGCCGCCAGGATCAGGTCGTGCTCCTGTCCTTCTTTCGCTCCGCTGTAATATCCCACGCGGGTGCCCGGCCCGAAAAAGAAGACGGCACCTTCTTTCACGGGGTGGCGCGCGTCCTGGCCGTCCGCCGTCTTGCCGGCCACAATCTCCCCGCTGCCGCGCATCAAGAGATATATCTCCTCTTCGGCAGCATGGCTGTGAGGATTGTTGTTGCCGCCCGCGGCGAAATCCATAATGAACAGGCTGGTCATTTGGCAGGCGGCCGCGAGCTTGTCGCGCCGGCTCATGGTCTGGCCCATCAGCAGCCTGAACTGCGTCGTGGGCCCGTGGGACGACAGCGCTTGGAGCGGCACCTCCGCAGCATTCGCGAGCTGCAATTCCAACGCGCCTGCCGCGCGCTGTCCGGCGGGAATCCTGAACCCCATGACGATCACGCGCACGGGCGCGTCGCTCTCGTTCGCCATCCCGTGCCTGCTCCGAACCGGCAGATACATGAAATCGTCCTTCTGTACCGGCACCCTCCGGTCTTCGTAGACGAGCGTGCCGCCGCCCTCCAGTATGTAGTAGATCTGCTCCTCGGCAGGGTAAGGAACAACCACGCTTGAGCCGCCAGGCCCGACCGTGAGCAGGCCGCACCGGGCCACGCCCCGCAGTCTTTCCGAATCGGGGGCCCCGATGCCGAATATGGGCTGGTAGATCGCCCCCCGCGCCCCGGACGTCAGATCATCCGGCCGCACTTCGAGATCCGCAAGATGCCGTTGAATGAAAAAGGGCTCGGCCGGCGGATGGAACGCAGCCAGCACAACCATCACCGTCAGTGGCATCAAGAATGTCCTGCGCATGCATCGTCCTCCTCAACTGTCGATGACCGGCTTGCCCTCGGCGTCGAGGTGGGGATAGGGACCGCTGCGCCGGAAATCGTCCAGGATGTATTTATCGTACTGAGGCGTGGGCTCGAAATAGCCGGCAACCCGCAGGTGCTGCCGGCAGACCTCTTCGTTCAATTCCACGCCGAGGCCGGGACTGTCCGGCACACGGATATACCCGTTCTGGATGATCGGCTTCGGGATCCCCGTGTCGAGGGCACTGTAACCACCCCCAAAGCGGCGCTGGTTGGCAAAATTGCGAACCCTGTCCAGGATCGGCTCGATCTGCAGCGGATTGCGGCCGAGGATGTGCGGCTTCAGCACGAGAGCCATTCCCTCGTTGCCGGCGTCGCGGACTTCCCCCAGGCCGTAGACACCCTGGTTTGTGTCGATCCGGACAATCGGGTAATCGTAGTTGGAGGCAATGCGGATCGCCCGCATGTCGGTGATCTTCAGCTGGCTCGGCGCCGTCGGTCCGCCGGCGCCTGCCTCGGAGCCGGGATCCACTCTGACCACGGTTACATCTCTCCGCAGCAGTCGCTCACGCGCCTGCACGGCGCCTGCTATGCTATAACTCCATCCGCGGCCCCTGTTTCCGAGGAGGAACTCCGGCGATGCGAACATGCCTTGTTCTCACCCTGGCTCTTACCTTGTTAGTCCCGTTGCTCGCAGCCCAATCCGGGCACTTCCCCATGGCTGTCTGGTACGGCGGCGGGAAGGCGCGCGCCCCCATGCTGGAAGCCGATCCCAGGGCCAAGAAGGAGATCTGGCGCCGCGACATGCAGCAGATCAAAAAGCTCGGCTTCAACACCGTGCGCTGCTGGCTCGACTGGGCGACGGGCCAGCCTGCCGAGGACCTCTATCGTTTCGACACGCTCGACGTGATTCTTTCGCTGGCGCAGGAAGCGGGCCTGAAGGTTATCCTCCAAGTATATATGGATTCCGCTCCCGAGTGGGTGGGACGCAAGTATCCCGATTCCCTGTTCGTATCTTCAAACGGTGCGGCGATACACCCGGAGTCCTCGCCCGGTTATTGCCGCGACCACGCAGGAGTCCGGCAGGCCGATTTGGCGTTCTATTCGGCCGTCGCAGCTCATGTAAAGGACCATCCCGCCTTTTACGGCTGGGACTTGTGGAGCGAACCGCACGTCATCAACTGGGCCAATCCCACCTACATTCCCAACCCGGAGTTCTGCTTCTGCCCGCACACGATCCGGCGCTTTCAGGGATGGCTGCAGAAGAAGTACGGAACACTCGACGCGCTCAACGAAGCCTGGTACCGGCGACTCCGGGCATGGAACGAGGTTGAGCCCAACCGCCTGAGCACGATCCTCTCCTACACGGATTACATCGACTGGAAGTACTTCATCATGGACAAGCTGGGAGAGGACCTACGCGAGCGGTACGATGCCGTCAAGAAGGCCGCGCCGCACTCCGTCGTGACCAGCCACGCGGCGGGCGTGGGCCTGTTCAGTTCGCCGCACTACTGGGAGGGTCAGTCCGACGACTGGATCATGGCGCGCCAGGTCGATTTCTACGGGACATCCTTCTACCCCAAGCATTCGGCCTTCGTCGATCGGGACGTGCCCTGGCGGGCTGCGCTGCTCGACTTCGCGCGATCGTTCGGCTATGCGGAGGGGCGGCCGGGATTCTGGATCGGAGAGCTTCAGGGCGGTTTTGGGACCATCGCCCTCAACGTGAGTCCCACGGTCACGCCCGAGGATTTGCGGATCTGGACCTGGAGCGCCATCGCGCGGGGCGCCAAGGGGATCTGCTACTACGCTTACTATCCGATGAGTTCCGGCTACGAGTCCGGCGGCTTCGGCCTCATTCAGCTCGACGGCACGCTCACCGGGCGCAGCCGAACAGCCGGGGAGATCGCGCGCGTCGTCGACCGCGATGCGCAACTCTTTCTGGACGCCCGTCCCGCCCCGTCGCAGGTCGCCGTCGTCTACAACCCGCTCATGCACTTCGTGGGCGGGAGGCAACGCGCCGCGGCCTACGGCGGCCCGCAGGGCGAGGTTGCGGGCATCGAGCGCGACTCGCTTCTCGGCGTGCACCGCGCGCTGTTTCCTACGAACGTCCAGATCGACTACGTCCACATCGACGGCATGACCGCGCAGTCGCTCCGGCAATACCGTCTGGTCATTTTCCCCTACCCTCTGATGATGCCGGCGAAAGCCGCCGCGGAACTCCGCGAGTACGTCCGGCAGGGAGGCACCCTTGTGGCGGAAGCGCGCCTGGGATGGAACGATGAGCGGGGCCGCGCCGCCGAGACGATTCCGGGGATGGGCCTTCACGAGGTGATGGGTTGCCGCGAGGAACATGTCCAGACCGGCGAGGCGGGACGGACCGAGCTGAGGTGGGACTCCGACGCGATCCCGGGCATGAAGCCGGGGGATACGCTTCCGGCCCGCTGGTATGAGGAGACGCTCGCGCCCCTCGGCTCGAGTTCAAGAGTCGCGGCGCGCTTCGCCGACGGCCGGCCTGCGGCGGTGATCTCGTCGTTCGGCGGCGGGAAGGCACTGATGCTGGGCTCCTATGTGAGCGCGGCCTTCCAGTCCAGGCCCGGCGAAACCGGGCGCCGTTTCTACTCGGCGTTGCTGCGCTGGGCAGGTGTCGAGCCAACCGTGACCGTGACAGAGGCAGAGCTCGAAGTGAAGATCCTCCAAAGCGGCAGAGACAGGATCCTGTTCGGCTTCAACCACGGCAAGGAGACCGTGACACCCCGGATCAGACTGCTGGCCGGCCCGGGGACTTTCGAGGGCCGCGACCTGATCACGGGCGCCGACGTCTCGGTGACCGCCGACGGCGCGGCGGTGGCTCTGAGCGGCGCGATCCAGCCCGGCCACGTCTGGATTGTCCACCTCCACGCGCGGCGATGACCAGGCGCCCGGGGCTGATGTCCGCGGCCCTGACGCCCGCCCCCTTTCGCAGGCCCGAGGCATGCGCATCCTCGGCGCCCACGCGCGATTCCGCACAAAGCGGAAAACAAACCCTTGTTAGTAAATACAAACTAACTTAGAATAGGCATCATGAGAGGCCCGCGGGAAGAACCAGGCAGACCGGCGATCCC
>JACADW010000126.1 GCA_013388445.1 Acidobacteriota bacterium
GGTCCGCGCGGCCCCCTCCAAACACTCCGGAGCACGAGAAATCCGCCTCTGCGATGCCGAGCTCGGAAGTCTCTCAGCCGTACGCCTCGGCCGTGGCATCAGGAGGCGCGGCCGGCCGGTTTCGGGCGTAGGCGCGATCGGGGCGCCGGCCTCCAAGGCCGTCACGGCCGGGAAATGCACATCTTCATAAGCACAAGGCCGGTCGGCAGCTTGGGGTAGAAGTCCGTCGATTTCTGGGGCATCCGTTCGCCCAGCAGGGCGACGCGCTGCATCTGCTCGACCGTCGTGGGATTGAGGAAGAAGGCCGCCTGGTAGTTGCCTTCGTCGACTCCACGGATGCAGGCCTCTTTCTCTCTTGCGTATTCGACGTTTGCCTGGGAAGCCAGTTTCGCAGCGTCGATTCCCAGCAGCCGGTCGAGCAGGAGCGTGTGCAGGATGCTGACATCCAGTTGGCGGTACGCCTCGCTGTGCGCCAGCATCAGAGGGTCGACCTTGCTCTCTTCGCGGAGCGTCAGCACGCAAGGCATGCGCAGGGCGGCGGCGTAGAAACCGAAAACGTGTGCGCGGCCCCGACCCTGCTTCATCCGTTGCCACATCTCTTCCGGGGACCCGACCTCCTCGATGAAGAAGTACTGTGCCGCCTCGCCGACAAACCGGCGTACATCCAGGGTGGCGAGGCTGTGAATCAGCCGGTGCGTGGGAAGGATCGTGATTCCCTCGCCCGCACTGTTGAAACAGGCCACGAGGCGCTTGTCGAAGGATTCGACCGCCGCGGCCTTCCAGCCGCGGCTCCGGCACTCGTTCATGTACGCGACCGAGGTCTCGAAACGGTGGTGGCCGTCCGCGATGAAGAGCTCCTCCGGGATCATCGCGTCCTGAATCCTCTTGAGAAAACGGCGCTCCGAGATGGCCCACAGTCGGTGGGCGGCCCCGTAGTCGTCCCGCGCGACGATATCCGGCGGTGCCGCGTGCGTGGGTTCGTCCAGCACGCGGTCCACGATGAACCGGTCATCCGTATAGAGCGTGTAGATGAGGTCATCGTTGCTTTCTGTCGCACGCATGAGCCGCAGCCTGTCGGCTTTGGGCTCGGAGAGCGTGTGTTCGTGCGGCAGGATCCCGCCGGCGCCGTGTCCGAGCCCCAGGAGGGCGATGAACCCCTTCTGAGTCAGTTCTTCGCCCTCGAATTCATACTGCCGGTAGTAGGCATAAATGGACGGCGCGGGATCACGGACAAGTATCCCATCGGCAATCCAACGTTCCAGGGTGGCAGCGGCGTCCGGGTATTCGGTGCGGTTATCGGAGTCTTTCTCGGCGTTCTTCGTGATGCGGACGATGTTGAAAGGGGAGCGGCGGTAGTAGTCTTCCTGCAATTCAGGCGTGATCTTGTCGTAGGGCTGGGTTACCAGGAGGTCCCAATCTCCCGCCTTCTCAGGATTGAAGCGAAAGCCACGGAAGGGGTAGATCAATGCCATGAAAGAACCTGAATATTTCTGTTCCTACCTCAGCGCATCCTCGAGGCGGATGCTGCCTTCTGTCTTTTCGTCCCTGTACTTTACGATAATCGGTGTGTAAAGGGACAGGCCGAGTTCTTTGCCCCATCCGCGGCTGACCGTTCGCGCGCCTGGAATCACCACGGCGCGAGGCGGAATCTCCAATGGCTGATCCCCTTCCTTCCGGTAAATCGTCTCTCTGACGAGATCGTACACGGGAGTGCCTCTGGTAAGTATCGTCCCCGCGCCGATGACGGCGGACTCGCGCACCACGGTCCCTTCGTAGATGCCGCAATTCCCTCCAACCAAGACATCATCCTCGACGATCACAGGGAGGGCGCCAACCGGCTCGAGGACACCCCCTATCTGGCTCCCCGCGCTCAGATGAACGCGCTTGCCGATCTGGGCGCACGAACCGACAAGGGCATGAGAATCAATCATCGTGTCGTCGCCGACGAAGGCGCCCACATTGATGTACATTGGAGGCATGCAGGTCACGCCTCGCCCTATGTGCGCCCCGTCGCGAATCGAGGACCCGCCGGGCACGATCCGCACCCCGTCGTCGATGGTCACCCTCTTCGTCGGCAGCGTGTCCTTGTCGAAGAAACGAAAGTTCTCATCGATCGAGTAATCCTGGAGCACGCCCATCCTGAAGCCGACGAGGATCCCCTGCTTCACCCAGAGATTTACCCTCCATGATCCTCCCTCGGGGTATGCGGCACGCACCTCACCTGAGTTGAGCCGGCACTTGAATTCTTCGAAGAGGCGGAAGTGCTCCTCGGCATAGCCCTCTTCGGGCGGCTCGAGAAACAGCTTCTGGATTCTATCCTGAAGGTCTCGCATGGCTACACTCGAGGATGTCTGATCGGGAGAAATCCGGGCCCTGCAAAAAACGATGTAATCCGGGGGAGCACGCCGCGGCAGTACGTCGCGACTGCCAGGAGCGACCAATCCCGCGCGGCGCAAGATCCAAAGACCTTATGGCTCCGTCCGGCGCCATCGGGCCGCCGGCGCCTGCTTGGCCGCCCGTGCCCGCTTGGCATACCATTTTCGGAAGAGTCCCTCATCGGTCCTTGGCGATCCTAACGACGCATGAAAATACGCCTGGGCGAGGCAGGCCGCCACGGCCGAGCGGGCGCTGGCTGCCATTGCCGCGAATCGTCGGCCGGCGGCGCTTTCCAGCCATCCCTCGCAGCGGGAAGCGCCGGTCCGGCACCCGCTGATCATTCTGTTTTCGGAATAGCTTGTGCGTAACATCAATGACTGTATTCGGGACCCAGAAGCTCTTCCAGGACCGCGGCCAGCTTCTTTCGCGCGCCTTCGGAGATCTGCACGAGCGGCAGGCGATAGACCTCCGAGATTTTCCCCATCATGGCCAGAGCGGCCTTGACCGGAATCGGGCTCGGCTCGATAAAGTTGGCCCTCATCAGCGGATATAGCTTTCGGTTCCAGGCGCGTGCTTCAGGCCAGCGCCCGTCCAGGCAGGCCTCCGTGAACTTCGCCATCATCCCCGGCACCTCGTTGGAGGCAACCGAAATCACACCCTGGCCCCCGAGGGCAATGACCGGAAGAGTCAGCGCATCGTCCCCCGAAAAGACGCGAAAAGACTCAGGGAGACGCGTGCAGACCTCGCCGATCTGCGAGATGTCGCCGCTGGCCTCCTTGATCCCGATGATGTTGGGAATCTCCGCCAGGCGAAGGACCGTCTCGGGAAGAATGTTCGAGCCCGTACGGCCGGGAACGTTGTAGACAACGATTGGCAGCGACGCCGCCCGGGCGATGGCACGGAAATGCTGATAGATGCCCTCCTGCGTCGGTTTGTTGTAATAGGGAGACACGGAGAGGATGCCGTCGACTCCGATTCCCTCCAGCTCCTCGGCCAGCCTTGCGACCTTCCGGGTATTGTTCCCGCCGGCCCCCGCCACGACCGGCACGCGGCGTGCCGCCGCCTCCAGAGTGATCCTGACGACGCTGATGTACTCGTCGTGCTCGAGGTTGACGCTCTCTCCGGTGGTGCCGCAAGGAACCAGGAAGTGGATCCCCTCCCGGACCTGCCAGTCCACCAACGCCGCCAGCGCACTCTCATCCAGGCTGCCGTCGGGTTTGAACGGCGTGATCAGAGCGGTTCCGCACCCCTTCAGCTTTTCCAACATCGCCAGCTCCCTCCATAGCAGGACACGACGACAGAGGTGCCCGGAGCCCGTCGCGGCATCAGGCGCTCACGAGACCGGCGATCTCGGCAAAGACGCTCCGGAACTCGTAGAATCCCTTCCGGCCCGCAATCCATCGAGCCGCCAGGATCGCGCCCTCAGCCAGTCCCTGCCGGTTCCGGGCACGGTGTTCGAGAATGATGGTGTCCGCCTCGCTGTCGAAGCCCACCGCGTGGTTGCCCGGAATGCAGCCCGCCCGCGTGACCGCGATGCCCGGTTTCCGGGTCCCCAGGTGGGGCCTGATGATCTCGAGCAGGCTTAACGCGGTCCCCGAAGGCGCGTCTTTCTTCGCCCGGTGATGCGCTTCGCTCAGGAAAGCGTCATATTGCGGCAGTCTCCCGACGATACGGGCCGCCTCGGCGGCGATCTGGAAAAACAGGTTCATGCCGACCGAGAAGTTCGAGCCGTAGATCAGGCCCGTGCCGGACTCGAGCACCATTTGTCTCGCCCGTTCCAGTTCGCCGAACCAGCCGGTCGTTCCCACCACCATGTGGATCCCGGCCCGCGTTCCCGCCTCGATATTGTCCATGACGGCATCGGGCTGGGAAAACTCGATGGCGACATCCACGCCCGCCATGGAACTGCGCGTGATGCCGCTGCCTCCCCGGTTCTCTTCGACGTCCAGTCGCGGCCCGATTTCCCAACCCTGCCGCAGGGCCAAGTCCTCGACCATCCTGCCCATCTTGCCGTAGCCGATGATCGCGATTTTCATGGATCCTCCCCCAACGGCTAATCGAAGATCCTGGGATCCAGCTTCTGGAAGAAGACATCGTGCAGGTTGCGGACGCATCGTGCCGTCTGATCTTCATCGATCACAAAGGTCACGTTGATCGCCGACGCCCCCTGCGAAACCATGAGGATGTTGATGTCCTTGACGGCCTCCATCAGGAGATGCAGCACGCCGGGCGTGCCCCTGAGATTGTCCCCCACACAGCAAACGATCGCCTTGCCCCCCTCGACGTTGACCTCGGCGATTTTTTTCAACTCGGTCACGATATCCCAAAGGTGCGTGATGTCGTCGACAGTCAGAGACACGCTGACTTCTGAAGTCGAAACCACGTCCACAGGGACCTGGAACCGGTCGAAGATCTCGAAGATCGCCCGCAGGAAGCCGTGGGCCATCAGCATGCGCGACGAGGTGATGTTGACGATCGTTATGCCCGTCTTGCAGGCGATCGACTTCACGGTGTTCTCGGAAGGCGGCGCCTCGTCGGTGATGAGCGTTCCCTCCTGGTCCGGCCGGTAACTGTTCAGCACGTGGACCGGGATCTTCTTCCGCACCGCCGGGAGGATGGTCGCCGGGTGCAGGACGCGCGCGCCGAAATAGGCCAACTCCGCGGCCTCGTCGAAGGAGATGACTCGGACGCGCCGCGCCTCCGGAACGAGCCGCGGGTCCGCGGTCATGATGCCGTCCACGTCGGTCCAGATCTGTATGTCGTAGGCGTCGAGCGCCGCGCCGACGATCGATGCGCTGTAGTCCGATCCTCCGCGGCCGATGGTCGTCGTGACGCCGCGCCGGTTCGACCCGATGAATCCCTGTACGACCGGCACCTTGCCGGCCCGGAGAACGGGCATGATGTGTTGCCGGACGGCCGCGTCCGTGAGATCGAATAACGGGGAAGCCCTGGTGAAACTGTCGTCGGTAATAATGAACCGGCGGGAATCCATCAGTTCAGCGGGGATGCCGCGGCTGTTCAGGCACGCATGGAGAATCAGCGTCGATAGCCGTTCCCCGTGCGCGGCCGTGGCGTCCATGCTGCGCGGCGTGAGCGCACCCAGCGTCGCGAGACCGCCGACGATGTTAGACAACTCGGCGAAGTGCTCGTCGATCGTGGTGAAAAGGCCCGGGCAGCCGGTATCGAGGCCGAGCCGGCGCGCCTCGGAGAGGTGCCTGGTCTTCAGTTCATCGAGAACGCCCAGGGCCTTCTCCCTCTCTCCGTCGGCGGCCAGGCGCGCAGCCTCCAGCAGGCCGTTCGTGGTCTTTCCCATGGCGGAGGCGACGACCACCGGTTTGGCCGCAACCCGCTGCCCTACGATTCCGGCAACCCGCTCCATCGCCTCGGCGTCCTGTACCGAGGTGCCACCGAATTTGCAGATGATCATACTCTAGTCCAGTAGTCCTTCGGCCTTGAGGAACTCCGCATTCAGAATGGAAGCGCCGGCGGCGCCCCTCACCGTGTTGTGGCCCATTGCCGTGAACTTCCACCCGAGAACGGGACACGGCCGGATGCGGCCGACAAGCGTGGCCATCCCGCGCGCGAAATTCGCGTCGAAGCGGCGGTTAAATCCGAC
>JACADW010000059.1 GCA_013388445.1 Acidobacteriota bacterium
GGACAGGCTCCCGGAAATTGGGGAAATAGTAGCCTGACACCAATTTCACCGATGCACGCAGATGGTCTGCGTGCATCGGTGGTTGCACATCAGAACATGAAGCGGAGGGCGAACTGGACATTGCGCTCGCCCTGCGAACCGGTTATTTCGCCGAACGTCGCGCTGGAAGCGTTGCAGTTCGGAGAGCTGAACTGCGGTGTGTTGGTGAGGTTGAACATTTCCGCACGGAACTGTATGGTCTTGGATTCCGTGACCGCGAAGTTCTTGCTCAGGGCGATGTCGAAGGTCTTCCACCCCGGCCCTCTCACCACGCCATTGCCGGAGTTACCCAAAGTCCCCGACTGCGGCTCCTTGAAGGCCGACTTGTCCAGCCACGTGGTGCCGCGGCCTACTTGCTTGGGCCCCTCGCCGTCGCCGACACGGTCAGCCCTGGCGCCCCTCGATATGGTTCCGGACCTGTCGGTGGCCCGTATGGTCAGCGGGAAGCCGCTGCGCAGAGTGAGGATTCCGCCCATCTGCCAACCGCCCAGGACACCGTTGACGACCGGATTCCAGTTGGCGCCCCAGCTCTTCTTCCGCCCGAACGGGAACTCGTAGTTGTATACGAAGCTCAGCATGTTCTTGGCGTCGAAGTAGGTCGGGCCCCACTCAGCCTTCCGGTCGTAAAGGTTCTGGAAGTAGGCAGACTGAGAGGCGGATTGGCCTCCCTCACCATAGTACCCGATGGCGTCGCTCATCCCCTTGGAAAAGGTGTACGAGAGCTGGTACTCCAGTCCTCTTGTGAACCGGCGCCGCGCGGTCACCTGCAGCGAATCATACCGCTGGTTACCGTTCGACTCGGTCCCCGAAATCTGAGAGATGACAGACGAGAGGGCAGGATTCCCGGCCAGGTACGGGCTCGGTTTCGTGGTTTTATCCGGCAGCAGTTGTTTCTGGAAATAGGGCATCGGCACTACGAGGTGCGTGCCATGTTGACCGACATATCCGGCGGTTATCACCGTCTCGTGGGTCAACTGCTGCTCGATGATCAGGCTCCACTGCTGGACATTGGCAGGACGGACATTTGGGTCCCAGAGCCGGATGGTGGCACCCTTGTAAGGGTCTTTGGCTTGCAGGATCGTCAGTCCCTGATCCACCGTGGGGCCGGGAGTAATCGCGCCTGTGTAGATTGCCTCATTCTCCACATTCCATGGCGGGTTCAAAGGCAATCGGAGGTTTGTTCCGGTTCCTTCCATAAAGGAGGAAATCGTGTAAGCCCCGCGGAATACGGTCTTGCCGCCGAGGGCTTCGGGAGTCCAGGCGAAGCCGACCCGCGGCTGGAAGTCCTTCTTGAAAGGATTGTATAGCGCCCGGCTGTTGCCGTCCTTGCCGGCGAGCATTTCCCTTCCGGTGAATGGCTCGTAGTTGGTCTGCCGGTCCTTCACCTCGACGAGCGGGCTGTGATACTCCCAGCGCAGGCCGAGGTTCAGGGTCAAGGTATTGGTGGCGCGCCAGTCGTCCTGAAAGTAGAAGCCGAGGATATTCTTCCGATGACCCCAGCTGCCGGTGTTTACGCCCCGGCCTGCCCATTCCACATATCCCAGGAAGAAATCAGCCTCGGCGAATCCCTTGGAAGTCGGCGACTTGGCGTTCGGTCCGGCCGTGAATTGTCCGTTGAACCGGATCTGGCCGGTTCTGCCCCAGTTGCCTGCGTAAAACGGATTCATCTGCTGCCGCAGCAACTGGCCGCCCATCTTCATCATGTGTCGTCCGCGGATGAGCGTGAAGTTGTCGGCGTAGTGGAAGGTGTTGCAGGGGAATTTCTGCTGGGTACCGATGTTGGCGCTCCCCAGTCCGCTGGCATACCCTCCGGAAAACGTGAGAGCCATCAGGCCCGGCCCACGTTCGTTGACCCCAGGGATGCCCAGCTTGTCCGCAACATTTCCCAGGCCTTTGTCGGCGCCCCCGTTCCACAGGAGGATCCGATTCGCACCGATGCGCAGTTCGTTCACCACGGTTGGACTGATGGTGCGCGTCCAATTAACGACCCCGTTGCGGAACGGTGAGCTGTTAAAGCTGTCGAAGTACAAGGGGAATGTGTTGAACCCCGGTAATTCCTGCCGACCCCAGGAGTATCGGACCGAGAGATCGTCCTCTGAGCTCATCTTGGCGTCGAACCTGATGTCAAACTGGTCCGAAATAAGCTGGCTTCGGCTGGCGTTGAGCTGGTTGTAACGCAAGTCCGACGTGAGCGGCAAGGGATAAAGATCGGGGCTGCTGAAGAGCTTGGTCGCGACGGTATTCCTGCGCGTGACCGGGATCTGGTTGTTCACGAAAGGTTGCCGATTACCATTGGCATCCGTGGTAAGCGGATCATAGAGCTGGATCGCCGGCAGCAGGCGTGAGAAATCGCCGTTGCGGAAATCCGCAGGGATGACCGTCACCGTACCGACCGATGTAGGAGTGTTACGGCGGATTCCCTGGTAGTCGCCGAAGAAGAAGAGTTTGTCCTTGATGATCGGCCCGCCGAAGGTGCCGCCGAACTCGTTCCACCGTATGGGGGATCTCGGGGCTTTGCCTGTCTTCGGGTCGGCAGCGAGAGACCAGTTCCGGCCCCAATTGTTGGCATTCAGGACGTCGTTGCGGAAATATTCGAACGCCGTCCCGTGAAACTCGTTGGTGCCGGACTTGATGGTCACGTTGATGACTCCGCCCTGGAAGTTGCCGAATTCGGCTGAGGCGTTGTTGGTGATCATCTTGACCTCCTGGATGGCGTCCAGGTTGGGCTGATAGGCGGTGAGGTTGTCTGATGTGTGATTGTTATCGACACCGTCGAGCAGGAAATTGTTCGCTTCTTTGCGGTTGCCGTTGACATATGGCCGTCCGCCTCCCGCTGTTCTCTGTCCGCTGTTGAATGCCGATGGATTTGTGGTGGTCACTCCCGGCGCCAGCAGTGTCATGGATATATAGTTTCTGGAGATGAGCGGGGCGTTTTCGATCGTCGTGGAAGTGATCGTCGATCCCACGATCGTCGTGTCGGTGTTGAGCAGCGGGGCCGCGCCCGTCACCTCGAGGGTTTCGGTGATGCCGCCGACTTCCATCTGCATGTCGAGGCGCGCCCTCTGGTTGAGTTCCAGAATGACGTTCGGCCGAACGACGGTCTTGAATCCCTGGGCTTCCACCCGGACTTCATACGTGCCCGCCGGCACGCGCGGAAATGCGTAGACACCTTCCTGGTTTGTAAGAGTGGTCCAGACAGTTCCGCGGTTCATGTCTCTGGCGGTTACCGTGGCTCCCGGGATAACACCCCCGGAAGCGTCGGTGATCCTGCCGGTGATGCCCGCGCTTACCTCCTGCGCGCCTGCCGGCAGGGGATACAGCGTGCAAACGACGCCGATCAGCAGGAGAGCGCTGATCGCGGCGACAGACTCTTTGGCGTAGCGAAACATTCGTATCCTCCAATCTAGGTCATGGAAGTGTGATCGTCCGAAATGGTTTCTCCCGGAAAGCCGGGAGACATGCCGTTACCAACGGCAGGGCGCAGGCTCGCGCGAGGGTATGGAACAGAGGCTGTTGGCACTCCTGGATGATGCCGAACCATATTCGGACGAGACCCAGTTAAGTGCAATTTCCCGTGGAATGAAGGATATCCCACCTCCGGCCCCCCTATCAAGCCAAAACAAACAGGGGGTCAGGCAGGTGGTTCTTGGGTTTTTCGCAAGGGCGGCTCATTCACGCGGCCCGCGCCTCAGGTCGTGAAAGCTGAGTCGCAGCCCTGGCGAGGCCGGTTCGCCCCGCGGCGGCGGACGTTTGCGTGCTGATCGCCGCGCGGGATGGCTGGAAAGCGCCGCCGGCGGGGCTCGCCTGCTTTGTCGCCAGATCCCAGCCTACATCGTAAGCAGTCCAAACCGCAAAAACCCAAAAGTCACCTACTGACCCCTGTTTTCTTGCTTACCAGGCGATACCGTAGTCCTCGCCGTGGTTGCTCGAACCTCCCCAGAAAGACCCGTGCTTCCAGTCAAAATAGATGGCGTTGATCGGCCCGGACGTCAGCCGCCCAAAGTCCAGCCGGTACCCTTTTTTTCGCAGGTCCTCGCGCACCCAGGACGGCACGGCCTCGTTCAGTGTGAGCCGTCCGGGCTGGATCACATGCTGGTCAAAGCTGTCGAACATCTGGTAGCTCGTGATGTTCGCCGCCTCGGCGGCCTGCTGCACGTTCATGCTGAACTCGACCACGTTGAGGAAGAACTGCAGCAGATTCTGGTCCTGAGTGTCGCCGCCCTGAACCGCGAATGACAGGTAGGGGCGGCCGTCCTTGAGCGCGAGTGCCGGCGTGAGCGTCGCCCGCGGGCGCTTGCCGGGATCGACCACGTTGAACGGGTTCTCGGCCGGGTCCAGCACGAAGCTCTGCATCCGCTGGCTCATCCCGATGCCACTTTGGCCGGCGATGAATGCCGGCACCCAGCCGCCGCTCGGCGTGATCGAGACAACCCAGCCTTCCTCATCCGCGGCTTGTATGGAGGTTGTCCCTAGCTGGAGCCGTGCCGGCGATTCCTCGACATTCCTGACTTCCGGTCGCGCCGGCGGCCAGGCGTCCAGCAA
>JACADW010000090.1 GCA_013388445.1 Acidobacteriota bacterium
CCCGTGCCGTCGATCCTGCAGGAGTAGATGCCGGTCACCGGCCAGTCGCCATACTCCCCGGCAGTCCGGGCCATGTTGCTCACGAAAGCGATCTGGTGCCATGGCTTGTCGGAGATCAGAGTGTACAGGGTCGAAAGGTACAGAGGGCTGCGGAAATCACCCAGATCCTTCGTGATCTGCTTCAGCCCGCTCCCATCGGGACCGATCTCGTATACGTTCCAGCTGTCCGCGGCGGTCCGCTTGCCTGAGAAAAGGATCCGCTCTCCATCGAAAGAGACTTCCGGGTCGCACGCGCTCTGGAATCCCGGGGTAAGGCCCATGCGCCGCCCGTCCGGGAACCGGATCATGACCTGCCCGCCTTCGCAGGGGTCGGGTTGCAGCATCCCCTCCGGCAGGAAGCCTGCCGGCCGCTTCCCGGCGCGGAGTTGGGTCACGACAAGAGGATGGGGCAGGTTCTCCGGCCGGCCATCGGCCGCACGGATGGACGATTCAGCGGCAGCCGGATGCGCGCCGGGATTCGCCGCCCCGTTGAGGAAACGCGGACCTCCGCGCTGGACAACAGCGAAGGCTGCGGCGGCCATCGTCAGATACAGCAAGGCTCGAGTCAACAGTCGCAACGTTGCCTTCCCTCAATGGCGGATCGTAGGCTCTCGCCCCCTGGAGCGATCCACTGTTCCTCTCCGTGAGGAACGTCGCTCCGAGAAGGCGCGAGTCCCGGCTTTTGCTTCAGTCGAAATGGTAGCATACTCCGCTTTGGCTTGTGAGCTTTGGCAGCGGCCGGGCACGAGGCGCGAATCGCGGAAGAGGAGGCACTTGCGCAGGCTCAATCGATTGATCAGTCACGGGTCCCGTTATGTCTCCACCGATGGTCCGACCTCCCTCGGGCGGCTCAGGAAGTGCCGGCACCACTCCAGCGCCGCTGCCCGCCCGAGAGCCCGTCACCATATGAGACCCGGACGCGTCGATCGGCAGGAGCCCGTTGCTTCTCACGATCGGTCAGGGCGGGAGTCGCCCGGGCAGTGGAAGCTCCGCCCGATCGCCTCCGCAACGGGTCTCAGCTCGCGCATCATCTGATCGAACCGATCCGGACGCAGACTCTGCGGCCCATCGCTCAGTGCTTTCTCCGGATCGCAATGCACCTCGACGAGCAGCCCATCTGCCCCCACCGCGATGGCGGCCTTGGATAGCGGCGGTACCATCCACCAGTGGCCGGTCCCATGGCTGGGGTCCACGATCACAGGAAGATGAGAAATTCGTTTCAGCATCGGCACCGCGTTCAGGTCCATCGTGTTCCTGGTGCACGTCTCGAAAGTGCGGATGCCGCGTTCGCAGAACATCACACTGCTGTTGCCGCCTCTCATGACATACTCTGCTGCGAAGAGCAGTTCTTCGATCGTCGAGCTCATTCCACGTTTGAGAAGCACCGGTTTACGGGAGGTGCCGACTTCTTCCAGGAGCGAGTAGTTATGCATGTTGCGGGAGCCGATCTGCAGAATGTCCGCGTATCTGCATGTGAGGTCCAGGTGCCGCGGGTCCATTATCTCAGTGACGACGGCCAATCCTGTCTCCTGACGCGCCATCGCCAGCAGCTTCAGTCCCTCGATCCCGGAGCCCTGAAAACTGTATGGGGAAGTGCGGGGTTTGAAGGCGCCGGCTCGTAAAATCTTTGCCCCACTGGCCTTCACTGCCCTGGCTGTTGACACGAGCTGCTCTTCCCCTTCCACGGCGCAAGGGCCTGCCATGACAACTATCTCGCCGCCCCCGATGCCGACTCCGTTCACGGCAATGACGGTGTTCTCCGGCTTGGCACTGCGGCCGGCCCTCTTGAGCGCAGGCTGTCCAGGGATCAGGATCTCATCCCTCTCCCGGATCCTTTCCTCTGAGATCATGGCAGGAATCGCTCACTTGTCTCTCTTCGAAACAGGGCCACGGCTTCGATCTCGACCAGAAGATCCTCGCGACAGAGACGCGCCTGGATCCCCACGCTGGCCGGCAACGGGTCCAGGTGAAGCCAGCGGAAAAACGCAGTACGAATTCTGTTGAACTGTTCATAGTCGCGCTCGATATCCCGGAGATAGCAGACCGTGCGCACGACATCATGCCAGGTGGCTCCCTCAGACTCGAGGAGGCCGGAGATATTGCGATACGTGCGCCAGCATTGAGCGCCGAAGTTTCCCTTGTGAATGGTCTTTCCGTTCTCATCAACGCTGGCAGTTCCTGAAATGACCAGCACGGTCAGGTCACCGAAATCCAGGCGCAGACCCCGTGAAAACGACGAAGGCTTGGCATAATGGAACGCTTCGTTCAATACCTCGGGGGCATGGATGGCTCGCTTTTGGATTGCCGGTCCTCTGTCCCGAACAGACTCGGGATACTCGTATTCCCGGACCCGTCCATCGGCTGACAGAAGTCCCAGCTTTGTCAATTCGTCCCGCTCACCTTCAGTCAGACAACCCAGGTCCACCAACGACCTGTCCGTACTACTGGCCACACATGTAATCATCCTTGTTCCTTTCGCGAGTGCGGAGATGCAGGCAGCGCCAGATTGACAGAGCCGGCATTGCCGCCGCGGCGCCCGCGAGAATAGAAGACGCAGGGATGCAACAGGGAGCACGGCCGGCTGTAAGAATGCGCGATCCTCAGTGTTTGCATCATCCCGCTTCGGCGACTGAGATCAGACGCACAATCGGCACACTCCTATCTACTGGTACGATGAGCGTATCTGCAAATTGATCGCCAAGCTGCGGGCGCGGAAAGATAATTCGCACAATGGCTTATTCGACAATGAGATAGTGACCTTGTTCGCAAGCGCGCCTTGGTTGTTGAGGGTCGCAATTCAAGATTCTTGCGGGATCTGGAGTCGCAAATCGCGTCTTTCTGAAGTGCCTGGCTGCCCTGGCCGGACTGCTCGATGGGCGGCTATGGCCGCTGATGATATAATGCGTCTTTAAGCGTCCCTTCGGGGGGATTTTGGAAACGAGCATTGTTGAGGGGTCCGACAAGAAGGTCGTCGTGCTCAATGTGGACGACAGCAGGGACTCCTTGCGCATCAAGACCGTAACCTTGAGGCGAGCCGGATTCGCGGTCATCGAAGCCGAGACAGGCGGAGAAGCCATACGACTGGCGTCGGAATCCAGGCCCGACGTCGTCCTGCTCGATGTCAACCTGCCCGACCTGAGCGGATACGAGGTCTGTCGGCGGATACGAACGGATCCCGCCATTGCCTCGACGCTGATAGTCCAAATATCGGCATGCTTTACCAAGGGTTCCGACAAAATCAAAGGCTTGGATGGGGGTGCCGACGGTTATCTTACCTCGCCGGTCGAACCCCCGCTGCTTGTGGCGACGATCAAGTCCCTCCTGCGTGTTCGAGACCTGGAGGGTGTCCGGAATCCATTGTTCCAGTACTGGCAGGCCGCATTCGATGCCGTCGAGGACGGCATCGCCCTCCTCGACCACCAGGGAGCGATACTTCGCTGTAACGCAAGATGTGAAGCCTTGCTGGACAAAACCCTGGCAGACCTCGCCGGGCAGAGTCTCGGGAAGTTGCTGCTCTCGGAGTCCTCCGATAACAGCACCGATCCGGCGCGCTTCAATTACCAGAGCCGGAGCCGTCAGTCGGCGGAAATCGTCCGCTCCGGAAGGTGGCTGAAGGTTTCTTCGGATCCCGTCATAGGTCCTGAGGGACGTTTCCTGGGAACCGTTTGTATTCTCAGCGACATCACCGACCGCAAGAACCTGGAATCCTCGCTCCAGCAGTTCCAGCACCTGTCGGGCCCGTCCGATGACGTTTATTTGGCGATTCGTCCGGACGGAAAGATCCTGGATGCCAACAAGGCAGCGGTGTCGCTATACGGATTCACGCGTGACGAACTGCTGTCCAGGAATGTCCGCGATCTCTTTGCGGAGCCCCGGCCGTCTCCGGCAGGCGTCGGCGCGACGCTCAAGGATTGCGGCGGCATCTATCAGAAAATGGTGCACCGCCGCAAAGATGGCTCCCGGCTCAGCGTGGAGATGTGCTCCAGATATGCGGCGCTCGCGGGAGGCGATGCCTTCCTGACGATCGTGCGCGAAGCGGGAACCCGGGCTTTGAATGATATGTGCAGCAGCGGCCAGGTCCCGGGAACCTGCATGCAGGATCGCAGAGAGGCCGAACCATGCGGATCCCACGCCACTGTGGAGGAGCTGTACCTCTTTGCAGATCCCTCCCCGTCCGCCGGGCCTGCCAGGTACGAACTGGGCGAGCTGGCAAGCTTCAACCGGCAGATGCAGGGGATCCTGAGGGTGCTCCCGCAGGTTTCGGCTAGCAACTGCACCGTGCTCCTACAGGGAGAGACCGGGACCGGCAAGGAGTTGCTGGCGCGGACCATACACAACCTCAGTCCCAGGGCCTCAAAGCCGATGATGGTTGTCAACTGCGCCACCTTGCCGGACAGTCTGCTGGAATCAGAATTGTTCGGGTATCGGGCAGGGGCCTTTACGGGGGCGGCAAGAGACAAACCCGGGCTCTTCACGCTGGCGGGTGAGGGGACCATCTTCCTTGACGAGATCGGGGATTTGAGCCCTGTGCTGCAGACCAAGCTGCTTCGCGTTCTGCAGGAGAAGACCTACCTGCCGCTGGGAAGTACCGTAGCTGAGCGGACGGCGGCCAGGTTCATCGCGGCTACCAACCGCCCGCTTTCAACGCTCGTCAGGGAAGGCCGGTTCCGTTCCGACCTCTACTATCGGATCAACGTGGTCACGCTGGAGTTGCCGCCGTTGAGAGATCGCAAGGAAGATTTGCCCCTGCTGGTCGAGAAGATCATTCGCGATTTCAACCGGGAATATGGCAAGGAAATAAACGGCGTCAGCAGCGAGGTGATGGCCATCCTGCGGTCCCATGAATTTCCCGGGAATATACGCGAGCTGATCAACATCCTGGAACACGCCCATGTTCTGTGCACCATGCCGGCGATCGAACCCCATCATCTCCCGGCTTATCTCGCCGGTGTTGCGGCCGGATACGCGCAGGCAGGAACGGGAAGACCGGACCTGAAGAGCATGGAATTCCGCGCCATAATGGAAGGGCTCGAGCGCAACCGCTACAATCGGCTGGCCACGGCGCGCGAACTCGGAATCCACAAGAGCACGCTGTTCCGGAAGCTCAAGGCCATGGGCATCGCGCTGCCCCGGCAGGATGGCCGGTCGAACAGACGGAAGGGTCGTGCCTCTTCCCCCGGCTAGTATCCATGCCGAGAGCCACTATGCCTTTTCTGGGCTCGGGCCCGGACAATCCGATTCAACCCGCGCTCTTGCATGCTTCCTATACGGGAGAATCGTTCTGTCTCGCGTGCTTCGGATCCGGCTCAGAATCAAGGTTCAAGAAGAAACATCCAGGCCCCCGCGGCGGCAACGCTCCAACTCGACATGAGAGGGGATTACCTTTCCTCAATCCTGACCTTGCCGTCCAGCGGCAACCGGTCTCTGTCGGATCGCAGGCCATCCCTCTTGCAGATCCGTGCTGAGATACGGGGCCAGTGCGCTCATTCCGTGGCCGAGGTCGCCCGGGCTGCATACTCCGGCGCCGTAATCACCGGCAATTGAAGAGAGAAGGTGGCTCCCCGCCCGGTCCCTGCACTCTCGGCACGGATGGTGCCACCGTGCAATTCCACCAGATGTCGGACAATGGCCAGCCCGACTCCCAGGCCTCCATGCTTGCGGGTCACGAAACTGTCGGCCTGACTGAAACGGTCAAAGACACGCGGAAGAAAGTCGGGAGGAATCCCTTCTCCGCTGTCCGTGATGGATGCTTCCACGTGCGAGTCGGCGCGCCTGAGCCGGACCTCGATCCGTCCTCCTTCCGGAGTGAATTTCAATGCGTTGGACAGAAGATTCCAGAAGACCTGCTGGAGCCGCTCGGGATCGCCCGCCACCCGGGGAATATCGGCATCGAAATGAAGTACCCATTCAATGCGCTTGGCCCGCGCGGCAAGGTGGAAGTTCTCCGCGGCGGCCTCGATCACATGCTGGAGGTCGACGGGCTGCACATTCATCTTCAGTTTGCCGGTCACTATCCGGGAGACATCGAGCAGATCCTCCACCAGCTGGGATAGAACGCGGGCGTTGCGCTCGATCGACTCGAGGCCCTCTTGCAGAAGGTTCGCATCCTGACCTCCCGTACGCAGGTTGTAGGCCCAGCCCAGGATCGGATTGAGCGGCGTCCGCAATTCGTGGGAGACCGTGGCCAGGAAATCGTCCTTCATTCTGCTGGCCTCCTCTGCCTGCTGCCTCGCTTCCTGCTCGCGTTCAAGGAGCTTTGCACGTTCCGCTTCAGCGCGTTTGCGCTCCGTGATATCCCGCGCGATGGTAGAGGCCCCCACGACCTGGCCCATGCTGTCTCGGATAGGGGAAATCGTGAGCGAGACCTCGCGAACCGAACCGTTTTTGGCGAGCAACGTAGTTTCATAGTCATGGAGGCAATTGCCCTCTTTGACGGGCTGCATAATGCCTGCCCACGCACCGGACCGAGCGGGAGCAAAAAGCGAGAGGAACGGTTTCCGGAGGATCTCTTCAGCCTGATAGCCGAACATTCGCGCCGCTCCTGGGTTCCAGCTCAGAATCGCCCCCACGAGGTCCACCCCGATGATGCCATCACCTGACGACTCCACGATGGCGGCCAGCTGCGAGAAGGACTCGGCGGCCTGCCTTGCCAGAGCCTGCCTTTCGCGCTCGCTCTCCAGTTGCTTCCGGTAGAATTGCGTCGCCTGATGCTTCCAGCCAATGCTGACGCCGGTCCCTACGACGGCCATCAGCAAGAGCACGACTATGAAGGTGGTCCTGGCGCGCTCCCGGATGGGGGCGTAGATCTCTTCCGCATCGACTTTGGCCACCATGACCCATGGGGTGCCTGGAACAGGGCAATGAGCCGCCAGCACGGGCACGCCCCGGTAGTCTATTCCTTCCGCGACTCCCCTCTGCATCGTTCCCACCCACATGGAGGGGGATTGCGGGGCTTGGAGCGGAGCTGAGAGAGTCAGAGCGCTCCCCTCGCGGTGACGCAAATCGTTGAGGAAAAGAACCCTGTTTCCTTCCTGCCGGACGATCAGAGTCTCCGCCGACCGGCTCGGAGTGGGCCAGGACTGGATGAGGGGGAACAAAAACTTGTATGGGTCGATGCGGAGCACCATGACCGCAATGACCTGCGCCCCCCGCTCGTTTTCCTGCAGCAAGGGCGTGTAGAGGTCGAGGTATATCCTCCCTTCCCGCGTGCGATAAAGGTCGGAGAGGACGACGTTTCTGGAATGCATGGCGGCGGAAAGACACTCCTGGTCGCAGCTGTCCGCGAGGTTGTCGGAGCGTGTGCCCAGGCGGGGTTTCCCGGACGGGTCAAGCAGCAATACGCTCTGATAGCCGTTTTCTCGCTGCAGTGCGACCATCCAGATCAGCAGACTTCCCGTGAAGGCAGGGTCTTCAGGCTTCTTCAGCCACTGGGCGATGCGGCCCGCGATAAGCTGGTTGTCGCGGATCACGCTGGCGTCGGCCAGCCGCTCCCCACGCCATGTTTCGATCAGATGCACTTTCAAGTCGGCAATGGCCGCCAGGTCGTTTTCGATGTTCTTCTTGATTTCGACTTTACCGCTGCGGTAGATCAGGAATCCAGCCAGGCTGATGACGAGGGACAACCCCAGGAACACCAGGATGACCATCCAGGGCATCCTCTTGACGGAGTCGGCTGCATCCATTTTCCTTCAGTGCCCCTCTTGTGCCGCGCCATGGCACCGTGACGGCAAAGCCCAAGGCGTCAATTATATGCCGACTTCAGCACCCGGCTTTAGCGTGGCCGTGGGCGCCGCAGCACCGCCATCCGAACCTGCGGCACACTGTGCTAAAATCAATGCATACAGGAGCCGGTTCGGAAGGGCGCCGGACGGGTTGAGCCTGTCCAAATAATTGATTATAGACCAGGCCCCCTGCAAAGAACCCCTCGAATCGCGAAGGAAATTGCGGCCACAGCGAGGTCGGGAATGTCATTCGTATGCGGCGCGAGACTGGCGCAGGGAACGACGTTTCGGGGGCTTCCGGCTCCATCCTCCAAAACAACGGGAGCGAAAGAACGTGCCTGGGAACCATTTCGCCTTTCAGCCCCCGACATTATGGTGGTCGGAAGCGCTCGCCGCTGCTGCAAGGCAGCGGAGCCTGAACAGCCCTGGTGCAAGCAACCGATGCCTGCTCAAATCATGCGGTCGAAGAGTGTCGAGGCGAGGGGCACGCGGTGCATGCCGCGAGGAGAAACGATGCGTAGATTCTGGCTGGGCATCATTCTTGGGACGTCGCTGTTCTTTCCAGTGAGCTTTGCCTGCGCTTATGCGCAGGAGCCCGTTGTGGTGCCTGAAGAGGAGTTGTCGCGCGTCGTGCCGACCGGGTTCTACTATGAAGGTCAGGTGGCCCCTACTCAAATGCGCAATGCGGCGGCCATCCGGATCCGCGAGAAAAAACATGTGATCGTGGCGTTGGTGGACAACTCAGGATATTCGGCAGAGATTCGCGAGAAGATTGAAGGTTTTTGGGCCACCGACATTCCCGTGCGGATCGGCGGGAGGACTCTGGCGGTCGGCGTCTATCCCTTCGGAGTGACCCAGGAGGGGGTGCTCAATATATACGATCTGGCCGGAACGCTCCGTTTTTCGGTCCGAACCTCGCGGGACACGGGCCTCCGCAATCCCCGTCCTCTGGCCATGGTGGCTGCCGGTGATGGCATACGCTTTTATCGGGGCCGGAACTACGTCATTGTGAGGTTTCGCTAGCCCGCCTGCACGACGCACGGGGTCCACACGAAGCGGCAGTCCGGTGCCGGCACTGCAGGAGAACGAACCTGGATCCGGGCGCGACAACCTGTGATGACGCCCGCAGCACAGTTCTCAGGAGTTCCGGGTCGGGGGCTCGGCGCCGGGTTTCCTCGATGCCCGTGTTCAGTGCATTTCCAGCAGGTGACGGAGGGCCTGCTCCAGGTTGACGAACTGGAACTTGAACCCCGAAGCGATGAGCTTGGCGGGCTCGACCCGGGTGCTGGCAAGCAACAGTGGCCCGGCCATGACCCCCAGGGCCAGTTTTGCGGCAAACCCGGGCAGAGAGAGGATAGTCGGGCGCTGCAGGACATGCCCAAGCACCTTGGTGAACTCCCGGTTTGTGACCGGATGCGGCGACACCGCGTTCACCGGGCCGCTCAGAGTCTCTGTTTGCATCACATGCAGGAAGGCGGCGTTCAGATCATCCTGCGCTATCCAGCTCCAGAACTGGGTGCCGTCGCCTATCGTGCCGCCGATACCGGCGCGGAAGGGACCCAGCATCCTCTGCAAGGCACCCCCGCCGGCGCCCAGAACCAAACCGATGCGCAGGTTAACGACACGAATGCCCGCCTGCGCGGCGGGGTTTGCCGCCGCTTCCCAGGCCTTGCAGACATCGGGCAGAAAACCAAGCCCCGGCGGGCTGTCCTCCTGGAGCAGCTTCGGGCCGCGATCCCCGTAGTAGCCTGTGGCCGAGGCGCAGACCAGGACCCGCGGCTTTCTTCGGCGCTCGGCCAGCGTCCCGGCAAGAAAGAGTGTGCCGATGACGCGGCTCTCCCGGATGCGTCGTTTTCTGGCCACTGTCCATCGACCCCCGGCGATATTCTCACCGGCCAGATGGACAACGGCATCGAATCCCTCCAGCGCCGCCGTGTTTACGGAGCCCATGATCGGATTCCATTCGATGTCATCGCTTCCAGGCGTGGAAGACCTGCGCACCATGCAGCGGACATCGTGGCCACGTGAGAGAAGGAACTGCACGAGCGCCGACCCGATAAAACCTGTGGCTCCGGTGACGAGGACTTTCATGACGATCTCCTCTCCGCCAAAACGTCGATCGCTGGATTGCCGAACGTTTATTCTATGCGGAACCCCGCCCAAAGCCATGGAGAAACCGAGACGCACGCGAGGGGCGAGGCAGGCGGCATTGTCGGCGCCGTGATCCCGTCGAACCTAGCTCGCTTCGCTCGCCGACCTTGGGGGCATAGAGGTAGAGGGCCGATTGGAACAATTGGCTGCGGGCGCTTTGCCCCTCGAGCCCTCGATCCCTTCAGGCGAACAGAAAAAGCGCGACGGAAGTCGGTTTATCTTCCGATAGTTGTGCAGCTTCCGAGGCGTTTATCGAGTAATGAAGTAACCGAATAACAGCCTGGACAGATCCGGTGTATGCGTCAGCAGCCGGACTACTGGATAACCCGACCAGTTCATCACTGGCTTACTTGGGCGGGACGCTTCCTCTGGCCTCAGGGAGAGGCACACCAGTGACGCGGCGCTTTTCCAGGGCGTCGAGCCTCCGAAACTCGGCGAGGGCCTTTTCAGCGTCCGCAGGCCTGTTGGCACGCCTGTATGCCTGAGAAAGCGTGTAGAACACCGGCGCAGACTCGGGAGCAAGCGCAGCTGCTCTCTCGAGGCTCGCGATCGAGCTCGGGAGATCGCCGAGGTACAGGTAGATTCGACCCTGCACATAATGCACTGCAAAGTTATCAGGCTCCAGCTCTGCTGCCTTCCGGGCGTGCACCAGACCCTCCTCAAATCTCTCCAGCGCAATCGCCTCCAGGGAATACTGAATCATCGCGGGAACATGCCGGGGATCCCGCTCCAGCTCCTGTTTGAAATAGCGCAGCGCGTTCTCGTGATCGCCCCTGAGGAGCATCGCAGTCGCCACGGCATAAGCGACATTCGGCCGCCCGCGGTACTCCGCTTCGAGCTTGAGAAACATCTCAATCGCTTCGTCGTCCCTCCGTTCGCCCGCAAGGAACTGAGCCTTTCCGAACTTCCGGACCGCCTCCCGGTCCCCCGGCTTGAGGTCCTCCGCGAGGTTCGGCATCCTGAGTGCGGCCATTCCCATCGCTTCCAGAACCGGTGAAGACTCGCGGTGCTCAACGGCGAATCCGTTCAGGACCGATAATGCAGCTTCGAACTGCCGCCCCAAAGTAAACAGGAGCGCCTGATGGTACCGGACCGAACGAGCCAGCTCCTCGTTGCCGCCCAGTCCGAGACTTCGTGCCTTGGTCAGGTGCTGCAAAGACCTGACGTAGTCTTTGACGCGAAACTCACACAGGCCCAGCATCCCCCACCCCTGACCGTTTTCCGGCTCCAGCACGAGGTACTTCCGGAATGCCTCGGCTGCGCCGGCATACTGGTCCCGTTCATACTGCAGCGCCCCCAGGTACCACCACCCTTCGGGCCACTTTGGTTTCAACTTGACGAGCTTGCGGTAAAGCCCGACCGCTTCGGGAATCTGATCCGTCTCGCGTGCCGCGTCTGCCTGTGCCTTCAGCCTTTCCCAATCCTCAGCCGCGGGGGCAGCAGTCCGAACCGGGCGTGCGGTCTTTTTAGGGGGAGCCGGCGGAGCCTGCAAGGGAGCGGATGCAGCAGACTCGGCGGCCGCCATAATGACCGCGGATAAGATGAGCGTATGAGCCTGTATTCTCATGGATTGGGCGGCGGTGCTCCATCGGGACGCCTGTCGCCGGTCAGGTCGATGCCCGTCCGTGAGCTGGAACTCTCCCTGGCATTCTCCTGTCTGATGCGGAGCTCGTCGGCGATCTTCTGCGCATGCTGACCCTCCGCGATCATCCTCTTTCTGTAGTAGACGCGGGCCAGTGTCACCCATGCCTCCGTGAAATCGGCGCTGATCCTGACGAGTCTCTCCAGCACTTCCTGCGCCTTGTCCAGCTGGCCCTTCAGCTGATACACAATGCCAAGCTGCAGCATGGCCGGCCCGTCGTCCGGGCGCAGGGTCAGGGCTCTCTGAAGACTTGCGATCGCTCCCTCATAGTCGCCGTGACGGCGTCTCAGGTACCCCGCGTAGAAGTTCGCACTATAGTCGTTCGGATTGATCTCAAGTTCGGCCTCATATTCCTTGAGACCCCGCTCGAGGTCGTTGGTGCGCAGGACCTCGGCAGCCAGCGCGGCGTGCGCATGCGGCATCCGCGGATTCAGCTGGATGGCCCTCTCATATTCCGCGATGGCCTCCTTGTTCCTGTAGACTCCCGACATGGCGAGACCCATCATCAGATGAGCCTCTGCCGTATCTCCTTTGCCGAGGATGCGTTCTATCAACGGCTCTCCCTTGTCGAACTGGCGTAGTTTGAGATAGGCGTTGCCCAGTATGTAAGCGATCGACAGGTTCTCTGGGTGCCGGTGCGCCGCGGGCTGGAGCACGTCCACCGTCCTCTGGTATTCACCAAGCTGATAGTGTGAGTCTCCCAGAAGAATGAGCGCCTGGAGATGATCGGGTTGCTGCTTCAAGATATCCTGGAAGTACGGCAGCGCTCTCTCGTAGGAGCCCATCTTGTAGTTGGCCAGACCGATGTTGAGCAGAAGTCCGGGCTGACCGGGAGCCATGCGGAGCGCCTCCTCGTACCGTGCAATCGCCTCCTGATATCTCCCGAGCCGCGCCAGGACGACGCCGAGGTTCTCGAGGACAGGAAACCTGGGGCCCGCTTTTAGCGACGCCTCATATTCCTGAATGGCCTCCTCCAGTTTCCCCTCATTCTGAAGTTCTATCCCCCGGGCAAAGTGCGGATCCGTTGCCTGGCCCGCCTGCGCGGCAGGGTGAGAGGCGATGAGCAGGATTAAAAGCAAATAGCACATAGACTCCAAGATTAGGATGCAACAGAACCGCCCATACCATCAAGATGTCAAGAGAAGGGAAGAGGGATGCCTGGCACCCATTTCGCTGCGGTCAAGGGCTCAGGATGCGGTCGATCTCGGAGAGGGTCCGGCGGGCCTGCTCCGCGAGAGGATCGTCCGGCTGGGTCGCCAGGAACTCCAGAAGTCGCTCAGCCGCGGCTCTCGGGTTCTTCAGTTTCAGATAGCAGTTGGCCATCAGCAGGTTGATGTGGGGCAGGTTCGAGTGCGGCAGGTTGTAGGCCGCAGTTACATCCTCCAACGCCGGACGGTATTCGCCGCTTTCGTATCTGGCCAGCGCCGAATAGTAGTAGGGGGCGGACTCCAGGGGCTGCGCTTTCTTCCAGAGTTCGGAAATCCGCCGGAGGCTGCCATTGTCGGCCAGAACGCGATAGAGCTCGGCGGCAGCCGAGTAGGCGAGGTAGAGGTCGGGATCTCGCGAGATTGCCTCCTCGTAGCTCCTGGCGGCAGATTCAGGTCGGCCTTGTCTTTCGAGAACTCTTCCTCTCAGGTACAGGGCGCGGGCGTAGCCGGGATAGGCGGCCAAGGCCTCGGCAACAAGGCGGGCCGCCGTATCGGTTTGCCCGTCCAGGAAGGCCTTCTCCGCCTGTTCCATGCGCCGCCGGGCCTCTCTGGGGGCCTGGAGCGCATTCTGGCTGACAATGCCCCCCGGCCTCGGCCCCGGAGGCGCAGCCTCCGATTGCAGGACGAGCTTCGTGTTCCTGCGGGGCCGGCTCCCTCGCGCCAGCTCGATTTCAACGGTCACCGATCGGTATCCGGGTGCGCTGGCGGTGATGATGTAGACGCCGGGCCACAGGCCGCCGAAGCGGTATTCTCCCTCGCCGCTGACCACCGTCCGCATGGGCTCGCCGGGACGATTGGCGTACCGGAGCTCGAGATCGATGGTCGGTGCGAGCCGGCCCGGAGGCCTTTCGTCTAGGTATACCAGCCCTGAGATCGACTCGGTCTGGGTGACCTGGGCGTGCGACGGCACCGGGACGGCCAAGAGCATGGATAGGAAGATGACTGCAGTGGCCCGCTTGAAAGAGCGCCGCAGGCTGGGAGTGGAGCCGCCGGAAATCACGGCGTTGCCGGGGCGCCGGCCTAAGGTCGGCGCCAATGCCAGATATTGAACCCGGACTCCAGGGGCGAGTACTTTCATGGGATCATTTCAATACAAAGGGAATACGGCTGCGCGCGGCTGTATCACCCTGGCGCACGACGACCTCGACGTCGTAGTTACCCTCGGTCAGGGTCTCCAGAGGCAGAGTCGTGAGGTACCGAACGGTGCCGCTGTTGTCAGCCGGAGGGAGTGGACGCTCTCCCATGTGAGCCACCGGTTGCCCTTCCCGCGAGATCACTGCATCCACGGATGCTCCGAATGCCGACGGGAGGCTGGCGACAAAGTAGAAAGCCAGGCCCGACCACTCTTCGAGACTGATCTCGCTGTCCAGGTTGGGAACGACCAGCTGTTTTCCGAAAGCGAGCGGGCTGTCGGTGACGAGGGGCTCGGGTCTGGTGTCGTCCAGCCGCTTAACAAGCACCACGGAACTCAAGGCGAGGGATTTTGGCGGGCGCGGCGGCACGACAACCACGGATCTCTTGAGAGACGACCTGTCAGACAGCGGGTCCCGCACGACTGTCTCTACCGTATACCTGCCCGGCACCAGATCCGTGGTCCGATAGAAGATGAAATTCCGTTGCCTCGTTTCCGCAGCTCTGGCTTCGACGCCCTGAAACGGAAATTCCTGACTGAACTTCCGTACGATCCTGCCCGCGGCATTCCTGACGACGACCAGCACCTGGATCCTGGCCGAGTATTCCTTCTTCTTCTTGTCTACTGAAAACAGGAAGTCGGATAGCGGCGTCTCGATGTAAAGCATGACACTGGACCTGACACCCTCGGCGGGGAAGAGAAGCGTCGTGGTCCGCATCGCCAGGTCGCGATGCGCTTTGCCCGAGTTCAGCGCTTCGAACAGGGGAAGCTCATAGGGGCTTTCCGCGAACTCGTCGCTCCCCAGGGCATAGTATCCCGCGCGGCTGCGGGCGACCAGTCCCGGCCGTCTGATCTTCAGTTCGATTCGACGGTATGACCCGTCGTAGACGCTGTTCGTCGGCACGTAGCTCAGCTCGTAGTGGTACTGCAGGTCTTCGGATACCTGCCGCAGACCGCGTGTCAGGTCGTTGGTGTTGGCGATCAGGTTGCCGCCGGTGCTTTCCGCCAGGTCCATCAGGTTGTTCTGTCGCACCATGCTGATGACGTTGTCGCCGTCTTCGGCAAGCATGACCTCGTCGCGCCGCACGGCCTCGCCCGGGCGCTTCATCAGCTGTCGCTTGCCGACGGAGGCCAGCCTGGAAAGCTCGCCGGCCATCGATTCCATCTGCCCTGCGCTCTCCAATCCCGTCGTATCCACGCAATAGAAGCTCACGTTGGCGCGGTTCGCGGCGCTGATGAGATCCCGGAAGCGCCCCATGACGACCGGCGGAAGCGCGATCCGTTCGGCGAAGTAGAGCACCGCCTTGCGTCCTGGCAGGGTCCGATCGCCGCGGATGACTCCCATGAGCGCGTCCACTGTGGCCAGGCCCTGGATTGTGTCATCCGCAGTTGTCGACTGGCTCAGCATGATGCTCGTCGCCTGGTTGAAGGCGGCGTTGGCGAAGGCGGATCCCATCGCCGTCGTGGATGAATTCGCCGGGCCCATGTCTGCGGCAGCCGACTGGGCGCTTTCCGTCGAGACCTCGGCCTCACGGGTCGAAGCAAAGACTTCTTTGGAGGCCTGCACGAACTGTTGGGGCGTGCCGCCGGTTGCCAGGCGCACGGCCGCGTCAAGGCGCGCCGCATCCTGTGTGAACGGGGCGATGACTCGCAAGACACGGTCGATCACGACCACGCTGGCGAAATCATTCGACCCCAGATTCCTGACGAAATCCAGAGCGGCCTCCCCGGCGATCTTTCGTCCCGAGGGAGAGATGCGATCGAACACAAGGGAGATGACGTTGAACTGAGGAATCGGCGTCCTCCTCGCCGCCGCTTCCCCGCGCTCCGGCGCCACTGCCGGAACCTTGCTCGAGGTCTCCTTTTCCGCCGGCCCGGCAGAAGGTTTGCTGACCTCGCGCACGGCCGTCAGCGTTTGGAGCACTCCGTCCTCATAGACCGCAAAGTCCGCGGAAGCAAGCCCCCTTGCCTGTTTGCCCTTCCCGTCTGTGACGACAACATCTAGCAGGACCTCGTTGACTGCGACCTTGGCGACGGTCTCGCGCTGGGGGCTTTGCAGTGGGTAGACAGGGAGGCATGAAAGAAGACACAGACAAAGGAGCGTCTTCGAAAGGGTCACGCGGGTCAGGATACCAATTCAGGAAGGACCGCCGGAACAAAAAAGCACCGGTGATCCCACGCGGGGACCACCGGTGCCTGGTTAGCGGTGCATGATATAACGCTCTAAAACATGAACTTGAAGGCGAACTGGACAAGACGCTTTCCGACCTTGCGGCTCGGATAGCCGAACTGGTCGTTTACCTGCTTCCCATCCAGGAACCTCAAGTTCAGAGCCGGGTCGCCCGAGTAGAAGGTCCAGAGCGGATGGTTCGTGAAGTTGTAACCGGAGAACCTCACCTGGAACTTCCGGTTCTCGTCCTGCCCGATCTGGAAACTCTTGAACACCGAGAGATCCCAGTTCATATACATCGGACCGCGGATGTAGGGAAACTGGTAAGCCCCATTCTTTCTGGGGCTGGGCGCTCCAAAACAACCGCCATTGATGTATTGGCCCTCCTTGAGGTTCGCTCTCGGATCGCAAGTCACAAGCGGCTGGACGGTCGTCCAGTTGGATCCTACGATATTGGCATTGTTCAGTGTCACGATATCGCCATTCGGTTGGGTTTGCCTGACCTCGATCCCGAAGTTCCCTGTCTGCGCTCCCAGGTTGACGCCGCTCTGGAAGCTGGTGATACCGGAGAACTGCCAGCCGTTGATCAGGGCCTTGCCGACGGCGCTCCCCTTGAAGAACTCGGGGAGTATGTAGCTGTAAGCGATGTTGAAGGCCTGCGTCCGGTCATAGCCGAGCACGCCGTAATCGCGGCGCCGCAGGTCATAGCTGTTGCTGCCAGTCCCCGTGGCCCAGCCTCCGTTCCGGTAACCGAGCGCCTTGCCGAATGTGTAGGCCGCCGAGTAGGTGAGACGTCCGGTCTGGCGCGACAGCAGCACCTGCATCGAATGGTAATTCGAATTCATGGTGTGTTCGCTGAGCGCCATCGAGCCGTAATTCTGGTAGGGCCGCACGGAATTCCAGTCCACATCCTCCCCCACAGGCCTGTAACAGCACCCGTCGGCCGGAATGTTGAAGTCCTTGCCGTTGTTCAGCAGGTAGTTGCTCGCGTTGCCGACATAGGAACCCTCCAGCAGGGTCTGCCACGGCAGGCGCTGCGAGATCGTGAAGTTCCAGCTGTAGGTCCTGGGCATTCGGTCGTCGTTCCGGTTGAGAACGAAGACGTCGACCTTCGCCAGCGCCGGAGTCAGGGCATCGATCTGCGAGATGTTGTAGTTGTACACCGTGGACTTGAGTGTCCTGGGCGGGTTGGTCAGAGCGCTGGCCTGCTGCGCGTCGTGGAAGTTGAAGGTTCCGAATCCGCCGCGCACGACGGTGTCCTTCCTCACCGACCAGGCGAACCCGAACCGCGGGCCCCAGTATGCCCAGGCAGAGTCGGTTCCCGAGCGGGGCACGCTCGAATCGATGAAATTGTCCACGATGCCGGTGTACCTGGTCAGGTCGGCCGGGTTGTTGCTGTAGCGCTTGGGATCAAAGATCGCGGCGGCAGCCTCGTGCCTGCCGTACCACGGTCCCAGATGAGACAGCCTCAATCCGGCCTCCAGCGTGAAGTTGGGACGGATCTTCCAGCTGTCCTGGACGAAACCTTCTACTACATGGTAGGCCTCGTCGTTGACCAGATTCCGCGTGGATTCGTAATACTCGCTCGTGACGCCGAGGATCAGGTTGGAGTAGGAGTTCCCGGTGTCGTTGGCGGCCCACGTGGCCGGGATGATCCGGCCGTTGTCCATGTCGCTGTTCGGCTGCTTGTTGATGATATGCTCGTAGTAGAAACCGGCTTTAAGGGTATGCGTGCCGGCCACCTTGGTCACATTGTCGCCGAAGCTGAGCAGGTGTTTCGTCGCATATAGAACAGGATCAAAGCCCCCGACCTCGAGCAGGGACGCTATGCCGCTGCTCCAGTCCGTGTAGCCCGGGATTTGATCCAAGGACTTGAAGGTATTTTTGAAAAGGCCCTTGTAGGGATACCCGATGGCCTTCTTGGAAACCTTCTGCGGATCGTCCCAGGTGTTCGGGAAGTCGATGAAAGTGTAGCCGAATGTGAACTCGTTGGTCAGCGTCGGGCTGAAGACATGGGCCAGGTTCACAGAAACCGAGTCCGACCGATTCGGTGCCGAGATGTTTGACGGTAGCGGCACTTCCGAGGAGTCCCACCAGAGTCCGTACTTGAAGGGCTGTGTTTCGCGCTGCCAGTTGTATCGGACGTACAGCTTGGTGTTGTCGCTGATGCTGTAGTCCACGCGGGTCATGATGATGTTGAGCGGCTGCTTGACGGTGCCCAGCTCCACGAAGTTGTAGCCCTGGTTGGTTTTCGGATCCGCATTCGGCTTGGGATAGAGGTTGATCAGCGCCCTGCCGCCGGGATCGAGCGGCACCACGGGCTTGCCGTTGACAAAGCCGTTCTTGTTTGGAACGCTCTGGACCGCCCACCGGGCGAGCGAGGACAGGTAAGCGCCATCCGAGAAGTCGCCGGCCTTCATCGCGTCCGTTGGTACTACGGCCTTTCTCACGCCAGTGTCAAGATCCTGGCGGATCCACTCCATGCCATAGAAAAAGAACAGCTTGTCACGGTTCTTGTTGAAATCGGTGCCGGGGATGACTACCGGTCCGCTCACGTTGAAGCCCGGGAAATTGAAGTTGCTCTTCGGTCTCTTGTCCTTCAACTCCGGCGTGGCATTTGCGAGCCACTCCGCGGAGTTCAGGTTCCAGCGACGGAAGTAGTAGTAGCCCGATCCGTGGAATTGAGAACCGCCCGCCTTGGCGACGGACGTCACGACGACGGGACCTTTGGAGTTCTCTGCCGAGAACGAAGCGCCCTGGACCTTGAACTCCTGGATCATGTCCACGTTCGGAGTTACGGGAGAGGCGCAGTTGCACCCCGGGTCCGAGACGTGGACGCCGTCAGCATTGATGTCGATGGCATCGGGGCGGCTCCCGTTGCCGCTGTAATTGCCGATGGCGCTCTGTTTGCCGGCGGCGCCGTTTCCGTTGATCCCGATGACCTCACCCGTGAAACCCGGGCGGTTGGTAATGCCGTCGGCCGGGATGGCTACCATTCCCGGGAGTATCTTCAGGAGTTCGGTTGCGTCACGTCCGACGATCGCGGTGTTCTGGATCTGTTGGGCCGTGACGACGACGCTCTTTTCGCCCGAGTCGACCGGCGTGGTCTGATAGGACTCGCCGGTCACCACGACCGTCTCCGACCGGGCCCCGGGGATCAGAACGATATCGGCGATGTTGATACGGTCGCCCGGGTGAACGACAATACCCGGACGCTCCCAGGCCTGGAAACCGGTCATCTCGACCTTCAGCTTGTACGTTCTGGCCTGCAAAGCCGTGAAAGTGAAAAACCCTTCCGCATTGCTGACCGTCCTGCGCGCATCACCGGACAATTCGTCCGTCAGGGTGATGTCCGCGCCCGGGACGACCGCCTTGCTCTGGTCCATCACGATGCCTGTGAGGGTCGCCGTGGCCTGACCATATGCCAAAGGTGCCAAAGCTGCGAGCAGTATTCCTGCCGCAAGCCAACAGCCAGGAGCCCTGAAGGTTCTGTTCAGAAAGGGATTCAGCATAGTCACGATTTCCTTTTCCTCGTTGTTACGTGCGATGTGGACGCGTCAGGTTCGGGATGCACACCTCCCCCGTGACTGACGATTGGTGGACTCAAGTCACAACGTTCTATGAGGACCGGTGGTGCCAGGGTGGCCAGAGGTCTCTTGAACACCTCCATAAACGGCATAGACTCCAGGGATCGTAGCCGTTCAGGGTCGTTTATGCGCCAGCCGAAGTTTGCTTGTCAAGCACCAAATCTCAGCAGCATGGCAACGGTAAGGTCATGTGTTCAAACGCGAAATTGGTTCCGGACGGCAGATCTCTTGGCCGCCGACATTTCAGGAAGCGGGTCCAGGACCCGTCGACAAGAACTGCCCCGGCACCAATTCCGTGGCGCATGCGGATTACGTCCCCGACTTTGTCGTGGACCTGCCTCCGGCAGGATATCGTGTCATTAGTCGGTGAGAGTCTGACCGCTCGGGGGGCGCTCTGCGCCCAAGCAGACCGGCGCGCGGGCCCGCAGGTCTATCGGTTCTGGAGCGACCGATAGCTGAGGAAGGCCCTGCAAGGCCGGCGCGCCGGTGTGACAGGCCGGACGGACTTGCCCGCCGGATAGCACTCACACATAATATTGCCGCATGTGTTCCTCAAGGACGACGCTGTGGACCGCCTTTCTGCTGGCGGGAGTGCTCCGCGCGTCGCAGCCCGTGGTACCGCAGGCAGGCCCCGGAGGGGGCATTCAATTCCTTGACGTCGCCTCGCATTCGCAGTTCAGCTACCGTTCCAACAACGATTTCACCGGGCGGAAGTACTTTCCCCAGCCCATGTGCGGTGGAATTGCAATTCTTGACTATGACAGGGACGGGCAGTACGACATCTTCTTCACCAACGGCTCCAAGCTGCCGGAACTCAAAAAGGCCGGGCCGGAATTCTACAACTGCCTGCTCCGCAACAAAGGTGGCTGGGTCTTCGAGGATGTGACCGGGAAAGCCGGCCTGTACGGGGCCGACCTGGATTTCTGTTTCGGGGTTGCAGCGGGGGACTACGACAACGACGGCTACACGGACCTGTTCATCTGCAATGCCGGCCGGAACGTGCTGTACCACAACAATCGCGACGGGACCTTCACCGATGTGACCACGGATGCCGGACTGAACGACAAGCCTGCAGACCTCCTCAGTGTCTGCGCCGCATGGCTGGACTACGACAACGACGGTCTTCTGGATCTCGTCGTCTCGCAATACACTTTCTGGAACCCCAAGACCGACGTCCGCTGCGTGCGCGACGGGAAGGATGACGCATACTGCAATCCCCGTACCTACAAGAGTGTGCCCCACGATCTCTACCACAACGAGGGAAAGGGCAGATTCAGGAACGTTACCAAGGAGTCCGGATTTGTCGCCGCCCTGGGCAAGGGAATGGGGGTCGGGATAGCGGATTTCAACCGCGACGGCCTTCAGGACATCTTCGTCGCCAACGACACGGAGCGCAACTTCCTCTACATCAACCAGGGAGACGGTACCTTCAAGGAAGAAGGGCTGCTGTATGGGGTCGCATACAACGAGCAGATGATCACCGTCTCCGGGATGGGTTGCGACGTCAGGGACTTCAACCAGGACGGATGGGTCGACGTCTTCTACAACAACCTCCAGGGCCAGATTCACGCGCTCTTTCAGAACCAGGAGGGGCAGCTCTTCGAGTATGTCTCTCCGGTATCCCAGGTCGAGAAACTGAGCGCCAGGTTCTCCGGCTGGAGCAACGCGCTCTTCGACTATAACAACGACGGCTGGCCGGACATCTATTCCGCCAACGGCGATGTCGATTATTTCGAGCCCAACGCACGGCAGCACGACACGATACTCCAGAACCTCGAGGGAAAGCGATTTGTGGATGTCTCGGAAAAACTGGGGAAGGATTTCCTCCGCATGGGCTTTCAGCGCGGTTCGGCCTATTGTGACTTCGACGGCAACGGATTTCTGGATCTTGTCGTCACCTCCCTTCAGGACAGGCCGCGCATTCTGCAGAACACGGGCGGCAATGGATCCCACTGGCTGCTTCTGGATCTCGTCGGGCGCTCGAGCAACCACGACGCCATCGGTGCGGTGGCCAAAGTGACGACCGGTTCAGGGCGGGTCCTGTACAGCCACGTCAATCCCAGCGTGGGTTTCATGTCCTCGAGCGACCGGCGGCTTCACTTCGGCTTGGGCGGAGAGCAGGCCGTCAGGTCTGTGGAAATCCGCTGGCCCCGCGGTAAGGTCCAGACACTGGCCGATGTCCCGGTGGATCGGGTGACGCGGGTGGAAGAACCTGGGAATTGACGATTGATGATTGACGATTAGCGGACGGGAGGGGAGGCTGGCGCCACGAGCATTTTGGCTGAGTCTTGGGTGCGTTGACTTGGGGAGCGGAGAGTCCTAAGATCGGGAGCATACATGAGGATGGCTGATGAAACTCGAGATCAAGTCACGCGAAGAGAGCGGAGTGGTGATTCTGAGCCTGAGCGGCCGGCTGGTCATGGGAGATGAGGTCAAGGCGCTTCGCGAGCAGATACGGAGTCTCCTGGCCTCCCAGAAGAAACACATCCTCCTGAACCTGGCTGAGTGTGCCTATGTGGACAGTTCCGGCATAGGAACGCTGGTCGAGGGAGTTGTCATGGCCGCTACGGAAGGCGGTCGGCTGAAGCTCGCCAACCTTCAGAGAATGGTCCATAGTGCCCTGGTGGTTCACAAGATGATCCCCGCGTTCCAGATCTTCAACTACGAGGCCGAGGGGATCGCCAGCTTTGCGCCAGCCGGCGGAACCGGCAGCACAGGGCAGTGACAGCCGATCCTGTATGTCCCGAGCAATCCGGTACTGGTGCTGCGGAGGTTCTCGATTCTTGACCTGCGCAGGTCAATTTGCTCTGGAAACAGGGCGCGCAGGCAGGAGCACTGTGTCTAGTCGGTTGTCTGCTCTTCGACTATTTCGAGGATCTGGTCGGCCCTGACGTTTTTCAACGTCTGTAC
>JACADW010000161.1 GCA_013388445.1 Acidobacteriota bacterium
GCATCCGGATGATCCACGAGGCTGCCACCGTGATCACTGTCGAGCCGATCATGAAACCGATGCGCCAGTACAAGTCCGCCGTAGGGACGTGCGGGAGAGAGCGTTGCAGCGCGCTGCGGAAGCGCTGGGAGATTTCGCCGAGCTCGTCTACGAACAGCTGCCGGGTGCGCGGGCTTGGATCGGCATACATGCGGCCTACGAGCGTGGGAAGATTGGCATGCCCGGGCGACTGCTTCAACTCGAGCATCGGACTGATGAGGGCACGGACGACGTGTTCGACGGGCACGGGCCGGCCTTGCGCGCGCGCCTCGAACGCATCCAGCAGTTCGAGGCGGCGCGCGTTCAACGGCGCCATGTTTCGGGCCAGCACCGCCCGGATCAGTTCGTCTTTGGACCGGAAGTGATAATTGACCGCGGCAAGATTTACGCCGGCAGCCGCCGTGATCGCCCTCAGCGATGCGGCATCGAACCCGCGCTCGGCGAAAAGCCGCTCCGCGGCGTCGAGAATCCTGTGCTTTGTCTCTCCGGCCTGCTTCATCGGTTTCAGAAAGGTATTAAACGTACGTATGAATAAATCAAACGTATGACCAATGTCAAGACTTTTCTTTCACGAAAACAGGGAGCTCGACGTGCCGGTTGCACCTTCCTTAGGGCCCGCGAGCGACTCTTCCGAAAATAGGATGCCCGGCCGGTGCCGGACCGGCGGTCCGGCCCACGGGGCAACGGGCCCGGGGAATCGTGCGATGGTCGGCTCGCCCGTCGAGATCAAACGTGGCTGCCGGACTGATGCCCCTCGCCACGCTTCGCGGCGATGACCCTTCGGCAGGCGGTGGATTTGACTTGCACGGGCCGCAATGCTACTTTTTGGCCCGCTTTACCGGAGGACCTATGCCTGAGATTGGTGAGCGATGGAGGCCGGCCGAAGAGGAATACTTCAGGAGGAAGGAAGCGGAACTGATAGAGAAGCTGCGGAAGAAAGCCGAGGAAGAGGCATCACGCAAAGGGCTCGCCGAGGCCGTCGGACTCGAGAACAGGCAGATACTCGAATTGCTCATGGAGATGGGATTCGATCGGGCCACGGTGGTGCTGCTCTTCCTGGTGCCCCTCCTGGAAGTGGCATGGAGCGACGGTGCGATATCCGGAGAGGAAAGGAGACTGATCCTGGAGGCCGCTCACAGCCACGGGATAGAGGAGGGGACTCCGGCGCATGCGCGGCTTGGCGAATGGCTGGCAGCGAGGCCCCCGTCCGCTCTTTTCGAACGCGCCATCGCTGTGATCCGGGACATCGTGAGTTACCAGTCGGACAAGGCGTGGCGCGCCAGCGGTCTCAGGCTGGTGGATGCGTGCGAGCGCATCGCCGCCGCCTCGGGCGGCATTCTCGGGCTGGGATCGAAGATTTCGGCTGAAGAGCGCGCTGTGCTCCGGCGCGTAACCTCCATGATAGAGAAGGCGCATGCCAAGGCCGCAGCCGAATTGAGCAACACGCTTCGAGGCTGATCGGTCGCCGCCGGAACCGGCCGCGTGCGCGGCTATAGGAGGATGCTCACGACGGCGCCAGTCATCAGTGTGGCCATGGTTCCGGAGACGATCGACCTGAATCCAAGTTCAACGATCTCGCCGCGCCGCTCGGGTACCATGGTCCCCAATCCCCCGATCATAATGCCTAGACTGCCGGGATTAGCGAAGCCGCACATGGCGTAGGTCATGATCACCACGCTCGGCGGGCTGAGGGAGCCCTGGGGGATGCGGCTCAAATCCAGGTAAGCGACAAGTTCGTTGAGTATGGTCTTCGTGCCCATCAACTGGCCGGCGACGTGGGCCTCCTTCCACGGTATGCCCGTCAGCCACACGACCGGCGCCATGATACAGCCCAGGACGCGCTGAAGCGTAACAGGCTCGCCACCCCAGTCGGGCAGTATGCCGAGGATCAGGTTGGCCAGGTGCACCAGGGCGATCATCACGACCAGCATGGCGGCGATGTTGATCATCAGGGTTACCCCCTGCACGGTCCCCTTGTTGACGGCGTCCATCGAGCTGAACGCCTTCTCCGGTGCTGTCAGCCTTCCGGTCGTGAGCTCCTTGGTCTCCGGAATCATGATCTTCGCGATGGTAATCGCCGCCGGCGCGTTGATCACCGAAGCGACCAGAATATGGCCCAGCGCGTCCGGCAAGGTCTTGGAGAGGATGCTGGCGTAGAGGACCATGACGGTGCCCGCGATCGTCGCAAGGCCGCAGGTCATTACGCTGAAGAGCTCACTGCGGGTGAGTTGCGGCATGTAGGGACGAACAAAGAGCGGCGCCTCGACCATGCCCATGAAGATGTTGGCGGCGTTGGAGAGTCCTTCTGCACCGCCTATGCGCATCGCCCTTTGCAGGATTCTCGAAAAGCCCGTCACGACCACCGGGAGCACCTTCCAGTAGAAGAGCAGAGACGACAACGCGCTGATCAGGAGGACAAGGGGAAGGGCCCGAAAGGCAAGAATGAAACCGGCGTCGGGGTGTTTTGTCTCGAATGGTGCGGCGCCGCCGCCCAGATAGCCGAAGACGAGCGCCGTGCCGGCCCACGTTGACTCCTGGAGGGCCAGTATCACCCGGTTCAGCATGAGAAAGAGGTTCTTGACGCACGGGGCCTTCAGCAGGAGGAGCGCGAGAGAGAACTGAAGTGCAATACCGACCGCGACGGTCCTCACAGAAACCCGCCGGCGGTTCTCGCTAATCAGCCAGGCGAGACACACAAACGTTGCGATACCGAACATCCCTTGAAGTGCCATGTGATCATCATCCTCCGGGAAGCCGAACCCCTAACACGGAATTGACGATTGACGAATATTGCCGATGGTCTGGGACCAATCCGGGATCAGAAGATTTGCGGCAGGCCCATCGTCGGGAGATTGAATCTCCTGCCGCGCCCCTACCGGAAATCGCCACTCGTCAATCGCTCTGCCTCTTCCCGTGCCCCGTTCAAATTCCGTAGGGCCCCTATATAACACACTCCGGCCCCGCGCCGAGCCAGGCGGCGCAGTGATATACTGGGCGCTGCGTATCGCTTGCGACACTCATGCTCAGGCCGCAGCTGTCCGTAATCATTCCCGCGTACAACGAAGAAAGCCGTCTGCCTCGGACCCTCCGGCATGTCCTGGCATACCTGTCGTCGAAACCCTACCATTCGGAAGTGCTCGTGGTCGACGACGGGTCCACTGATGGCACCGCGGAGGTAGTCGAGCGGCTGTCCGGGCAGGAGGCTATGTTGCATCTCGAGCGCCATCCCGACCATGCCAATCACGGAAAGGGCGCGGCTGTGAAGCTCGGCATGCTTGCAGCAAGAGGAGAATTCCGCCTGTTCATGGATGCCGACAATTCGACGACGGTGGAGCAGATCGAGGGCTTCTGGCCCAGGTTCGAGGAAGGCTGCGATGTAGTGGTTGGATCGAGGGCTGTAGCGGGCGCGATTGTTCCGGTGCGTCAGCCGAAATACAGGGAAATGGCGGGGCGTTTCGGAAACTGGATCATCAGGGCCTGCGCCGTGCCGGGAATCCTGGATACGCAGGTGGGCTTCAAGATGTTCACCAGAGGCGGTGCGGAGATGATCTTCCCGCGTGTGACGATCGAGCGTTGGGGGTTCGACATCGAAGTCCTCGCGATCGCCCGTCTCCACAAGCTTCGGATCTGTGAGGTGCCGATTCGCTGGTGCAACGCCCCGGGCAGCAAGGTCGGGATGGGCTCATATCTGGAGGTGCTTTCGGAGGTCTGGCGCATCCGCCGCAACATGAAGGCCGGACTGTACGTGTAGACCGCGAGAGCCGGAGCGTGCGAGCAAGGGGCTGCATCGAAGTTCCCTTTTCGCGCCTTGACCCCGCCTCGGGCGAGCGATAGATTTTCCTGCGATCGGGAGGCGCATTCTGATCGATGGGTAAACCGACGACGGCACTGAACGAACAGCTGGGAGCCGGAGACCTGCGGCCGGCGCCGGCGAGACGCCTGAACCCCGCGGAGCTCAAGATCGACATCCTGTGCAGCGGGATCCGCATCGGCGAGTCGTTCCAGGTCGTTGGAGAAGGACGCCCGCTCGTCAGGACCAGGGCGGGATTGGGAAGCGGTTTGGAGATGGTGATCCCGGGCCGGCCGCGTGACGTTTGGGTGAATGCGCCGGTAGTCGAGAGCTTCGCTGCCAGGTCCCGCTATCTGCTTCAGAACGACGGCAAGTCGTGGGCGCTGCTCGACGAGTCCGCCGGGCATCGCTACCCGGTGAGCCTCGCGCCCAAGCCGCAATGGTACGACCGCCGGACGTCCGGCGGCGCGCTGATGTCGCGGATTGCCACGCTGCAGGGCACGTGCCTGTCGATTTACATCGGGGAAACGTGCAGGTTCTGGTCTCCCGAGCACCCCCTGAACTGCAAGTTCTGTACGACAGGGCTCAACGTAGGGCGCGATGAAGAGGCCGAGAAGTCAGTGCAGGACGTAGTCGAGACGGCCCTGGCTGCCAAGGCCGAGTCGGGCGTCACGTTCGTCCATTTCAACAGCGGCTACCAGGGCGCGCGCGGCCTCACGAAAGTGTTTCCCTATGTCGAGGCCGTCAAGAGCCTGGTCGGGCTGCTGGTCGGGGTGCAGTTCATACCCGAGCAGGATTTTACGCAATATGACACGGCGATCCGGCTGGGAGTCGACCATTTCTCGTTTTGCTTTGAGTTCTACAATATCGATTACTTCCGCCGGTACCTGCCCGGCAAGACGACGATCCTCGGCCGCGACATCTTCTTGCGCGCCATGGAGTACACATCGCGGAAGATGGGCAAGGGGAGGGTGTCGGGTGAAATCATCGCCGGCATCGAGCCGCTCCAGGACACGTTCCGTGCGATCGAATACATCGTGCGTGCGGGGGCCTTCCCCTTCGTGTGCATCTTCCGCCCGCTCATCGGTTCGCAGATGGAGAACTACCCGCCGCCTTCCTACGGCGACATGCTGCGCGTTTTCCAGCATGTCTACCGCACCTGCCGCAACCACAACCTGCCGGTAGGCATTGCCCCGAACATCAAAGTCAGCCTCTCGCTCCAGCCCGACGACACGCTCTATCTCTCTGAAGGAAAGGCTCGCGACCGTTTTTACCTGGCTTGGATGGAACTGCTGAGGAGCCTGATGAGGCCCTACTTTGCCCGCCGGATGCGACCCCGCGCATCCAATAATCAGTGATGACCGGGACGGGGGTCAGTCGAGTCTGTACTTCTTCACTTTGTACCGCAGCGTGTCGCGGGTTATGCGGAGGAGTCTGGCGGCCATGGTCTTGTTGCCGCGGGCCTGTTCGAGCGCCTGGCGGATGAGGTCGCGCTCGACTTCGTACAGCGAAGTACCGCCCGGCGGAAGCATCACGGTGCCGTTTCCTGATGTCCCCGATGCCGGCACCGGCAGGGTGCCTCCTTCAGAGATTCTTATCGGGAGGTATTTTGCCGCCACCCGGTTTCCCTCCGCAAGGATCATGACCCGTTCGATCGCGTTCTTGAGCTCGCGGATGTTTCCCGGCCAGTCGTAATTGAGGAGCAGTTCCTCCGCCTCCTTGGTCAACCCCTGGATGTTCTTGCGGAATTTCTCGTTGTAGTGTTGCGTAAAGTGCTCCAGGAGCGGAGGGATATCCTCCCTGTGTTCCCGGAGGGGAAGGAGCATCAGGGGAATAATCGCCAGGCGAAAATAAAGGTCCTGTCTGAACCGCGAGGTCCGGACCGCCTCCTCGAGGTTGCGGTTTGAAGCCGCGATGACGCGCACGTCCACATTGATGTTCTTGACGCCTCCGACACGGCGGAACGCCTGACCCTCGAGAACTCGCAGGAGCTTTGCCTGCATCCCGAGGTTCATTTCGCTCACCTCATCGAGGAACAGCGTTCCCCCGTCGGCCATTTCAAACATGCCGCGTTTGAGCGAGCGGGCATCGGTGAACGCGCCCTTTTCGTGTCCGAAGAGTTCGGATTCCATCAGCGACTCGGGGATGGCGGCGCAGTTGATGGCAAAGAACGGTCGGTCGCGGCGAGCAGACTCGTAGTGGATGGCATGGGCCACGAGATCTTTCCCGGTCCCGCTCTCGCCCTGGATGAGTATGGTCGAAACCTCGCTGCCGGCGAGTTTCTTGACCAGCTCTCTGACCTCCTGGATATGCCGGGATACGCCGATGATGCGGTTTACGCTGAACTCGCTGCGCCGGATTTCCTGTGTTCTCGCGAACTCGTTGCGCAAGCGCCGGGTTTCGAGCGCGTTCCGGATCGAGTTCTCCAGCTTCTCGAAGTTGATCGGCTTCTCAATGAAATCATAGGCCCCCAGCTTCAGGCTGCGCACGGCGTCGTCCACGACGCCAAAGGCGGTGATCACGATGACTGGGAGGTGGATGCCGCGGCCGCGCAACTCCGACAGGACCTCGATGCCTGTCATGTCCGGCAACTTGACGTCAAGCGTGATGAGATCGGGGTTGTCCAGTTGAACGCGCGCGAGGGCTGAGGCCCCGTCTTCTGCGAGGCTGACGTGATAGCCCCACTGCTCCAGCTTCTGCTGGAGGGACCAGCGGACGAGGCGCTCATCGTCGACGACCAGAATTGTCTCTCTAGGCATCTTGTATGCTACAGGCGGCAGAACATCGGCAGCGTGACGATGAACCTGGTCCCTTTCCCGACCTCACTCTGCACGTCAATCGTGCCCCCGTGATATTGAACGTTTTTCAGGCACGTGGCAAGCCCCAGCCCGGTGCCGTCCGTTCGGGTCGTGAAAAACGGCTGGAAGATCTTCCTGCGTATCTCCTCAGGGATGCCGCAGCCGTCATCCTCCACCACGATCCGGACATCGCCGCTGGTGCGGTCATACCGGAGCCGGACCACGATGCGCCCGCGGGAATGGACCGCATTTTGAGCATTGAGGAGCAGATTGAGCAGCACCTGTTCGAGCTGGGTCTGGTCGCCGGTGAATCGCGGTATGTCGACGCTCGAGTCGAGTTCGATCGAAACGGCGCCGTTCCTGGACGACTGCCTGGACATGGCGATCATCCGCTGTGCGGCCGCTATCAGGTCGACGTCGCCGTGAGATGGAGGCTTGGGCTTGGCGTAGGTCAGCAAGTCCTGGACTGTCCGGTCGATGCGGTCGACCTCACGCAGCACGTCCCCGAGGATCTCACGGTGGACGTCGGAATGAGCCAGGGAGTCCCGGATGACATCAATGACTCCTTTGATTCCGGCTAGCGGGTTCTTGATTTCGTGCGCGAGCCCGGCCGAGAGCTCACCGAGTGATGCCAGATGCTCGGCGTAGGCCAGCTGCCGCTCCAGGTTCAGAACATTGGTGACATCCTTCAGGACGGCGGAGCTGCCGATGATTCTGCCGGCGTCGTCGCGGATTGAAGTACGGGTGAAGATCACTTGGATGCGCCTCCCGTCTTTCGTGATCCGCTCTGTCTGGTAGCTGCGCAGGACGCCGTAGGCGCGCACGGTATCGGTGATTCGCTCGATCTCACGCGCGGCCTGGAGCTCCGGGGGGATGATCAGGTTGATGTGCTTGCCCACGGCCTCCGCTGCGCTGAATCCGAAGATGGCTTCCGCGCCGCGGTTCCATGAGGTGATGAAGTTGTCCGGGTCCAGGGTCATGATCGCGTCGGCGGAATCCTTGAGGATGTTGGCCATAAAGCGATTTTTGGCGGCCAGCTCGTCCTCGAGGCGCCGGATTTCGGACAGGTCATGAGCCACGCAAACGGCGCCGAGCAGCTCGCCGGCCTCGCCGCGGATCGCGCGCCCTGAAAGGGCGACCGGAATGCGCTTGCCTGCCGGCGTAATCAGCTCGGTCAGGTAGTCTCGAATCCGGTCCTCCTGCAGGAGGCGCTCGAGAAATCGCCGGGACTCAGGCTGGCCGCCCGCGCAGAACGAACCCAGGGACTGTCCGACCACCTCAGCGGCCGCCGCGCCGAGCATCTCCTCTCCGCCCTGACTGCAGAATGTGATCGTTCCGGCCTCATCAAGCGTGACCACTGCATCCGGCGAAGTCTGCTCGAGGGCACAGCCCATCTCGCAGATACTGCGCAGGCAGCGGTCAGATCGATGACGAGCTTTCTTCGGGGATTGTCCTCTGATCCGCATAAGATTTGGATTCAAGATCCTCGCACACTTGCGACCATCCAAGCGGTCTCGTCTCTAAACACCCCCGTGCGGGGCCTTGAGCATTCAGAATCCGGCAGATCGGCATCGCTCTGGAACACCGTTTGCGAAGGC
>JACADW010000110.1 GCA_013388445.1 Acidobacteriota bacterium
CATAGAAGGCGGCGCGCTGATGCGGGTTCTCGCCATAGCGCAGGTCCTGTACCTTCTCGAGCGCGAGGACCTCCAGACGAGGCGTCGCGCCGCCGGCCCTCGCGGGCCCGTCCGTGGACCAGGACCTGTCGGTAAGCCATGCCGCGATGGCTGCGTCGTAGCTTGCCGTTGCCGCAAACGCCTTCTGTGCAAGTATGAAACGGCTCGCGGGGCCCAGGCTGCAGTTGTTCGCCTCGAGCTCCTTCATTACCCACCCGTAATCGCGGGGATCGGTCACCACGGCGACGTATGCGTGATTCTTGGCCGCAGAGCGGACCATACTCGGCCCGCCGATATCGATGTATTCTATGACCTCCTCGAACGTGGACCCCTCCCGTGCCGCCACCTCACGGAACGGATAGAGATTGACGACTATCATGTCGATGGGCTCTATCCCCTGTTCTTTCATCTGCGCGCGGTGCGCGTCTTTCGAGCGGATCCCCAGGAGACCTCCGTGGATCTTCGGGTGAAGCGTCTTCACCCTTCCGTCGAGGATCTCCGGCGCACCCGTGTAATCGGATACGTCGCGGACCGGGATGCCCGCCTCTCTGAGGTGGCTCGCGGTCCCTCCTGTCGAGAGGATCTCCGCACCCCTGTCGTGGAGCAATAGGGCGAGCGGGATCAAGCCGGACTTGTCGGAAACACTGATGAGAGCACGTCGGATGGGAATCAAGGCTTTACCTCCTTTATAGCTGAGCTGTAAAGAATGGGACGCGCTTGAGTGCGCGCGGGTCCGGCAACTCGGAATTCAGAATACCAGATTCACAGGGCATGCCGCGATCCGTGAGTTCATGACTACCTGAAACAGTCGCAAGGACTTCCTGTAGTTGGGATAGACAATTGCTCTGATGCAGCCCCCCAGCGGCCGGCTTGCTCCAGTCAGTTGACACGCGGACGATAGCGAGAACGAGACTCTCGTTGCGCTTGGCATGAGGCGCCAATATACACTTCTTCTTCCGCAGAGGTGCGAGGAAGAGTGCAGAAAGTCATCCCGCTTGCGGATGTCAACCAGCTCGGCCGCTGAGCGCCCAAACCCCAGCAGCCGCTCGAAGACGTCGCGAGGGAAGTCGGCGGGGAGGAGGGAGGCGAGGACGGCCGCGCGGGAGACCGTCAGCGGCCGGCGCGCTCACCAGACGTGCTGGTAGGTATGCGGAGCGAGTGCGCTTGCACTGCCGCGCTCCCGCATGCACTCCGCCCCGATCGCGGCCGCAGGCAGCCACTCCTCGATCAGAAGCCTGGGCGGCTTCCGCTGATGCATTCACTCCCTCCGTTGCGATTCAAATACCGATCGCGATTGCGGCCCCGATTTTGTCCGATCCTGTTCCATGTCGGGATCGGGGTCGCTATCGGAATCGCTATCGACCAATTCGGCTCTCAATCCCGAGGGGCGGGAGCTCACGCTGGAACTTTGGAAACCTGATAGATGACCGGCCGAAAAGAGGGTGGGGGAACCGGCTTCCCTTCCGCTTTGGCCGACTCGATCCAGAGCTCCTTGGCCTTGAGGACTTCTGCGAGAGCCCGTTCCGGCGTTTCGCCAAAAGCCGAACAGTACGGCAGATCAGGGATGTCCGCGATGTAGCCGCCGTCCTCCTCGCTGAAGAAAATATTGATATGGTAATCTTTCATTCTTCACCGCCCAGAGACAGGTTATACCGCTCGGCGAGCTGAAGCAATTGTCTGACCTGGTAAGGCTTGGCCTTTCCTCGAACCTCCTGGAGATTCAAGAGCTCGTTGACATTCGGATGAGCGAAAATGTGATGGCTTCCGCTCACCCGCGACAAATGAAAACCAAAGGCGCGGGCCAGGGCGCAGGCTTGCTCGAAGCGAAGGTTGCTCGGCGACGCCAGCGCTTTTCTGAGCAATTTGCGGGGGTTCATGCGCTATCTCATCCTCGTGCGAGGGATATGTTGACACAAGGTCATCAGTTTCCTTTCGATTCCGATAGCGATTCCGACCCCGATCTTGTCAGATCCTGGTTCATGCCGGGGTCGCAATCGACTTTGCTCTCCACCGATGCCAGCGTCGATCTCCCTTCGCGGACAGCTATCGCATGTCACCATCTCCCTCAGCGAGATTTCCAGTAGCCGGGACGCCGGTTCTGATGCGCCACCCCCACGACCTCGACCGCGCCCGAAGAAGTCGGTAGACGAGACTGAAGGGGAATCTCGGGAAAACAAGGCGGCGGGTGCCGTGTTCCCATCGAGGCCAACGATCGGGAGCTTCCAGGACTCGCCTGACAACAAGCCCGAGCTCGCGAACAAACGCCCCGGCGGCCATGGTCGAGCGCTCGGCGTACCACGCGGCCGCGCTCAGGACTTCTTCTTCGGCCAGGGGATGAAACCGCAGCTCATGGCTCATCTAAGAGACGGAGAAGCTTGGCCTGCACCTTTTGCCAGGGGATGGTCTTCACCGCCCCCGCGTCCAGGTCCGAGATGCGCCGCTGGATTTCCTCGATCCAGGCTGCCTCGACACCCGGTTCGCGCTCGCTTTCGAGGCTCTCGATCAACAGGCCCGCCAGAGCCGCGCGCTCCTTCTCGGGAATGTCAGAAGCTCGCTTGAATAGCTCAGCAACATCCTCGGTCATGTCAACACTCTACCACAGCGGCGAAAAACGCCAAAGTCCCGCCGGAGCCGGGCCGCGGCAAGGTCTCGCGTGTAGCCGCCGTCCTCCTCGCCGAAGAAGACGTTGATGCGGCGATCTTTCATTCCACCCTTCAGGGTGACGGAGCGCTCGTCTCCTGAGGCGTCGTCTCGAATGGTTCCGGCCGGTTCATCGTGAAAGACCGCGGCGGCATCAGCAAAATCGACGCCGTGCTTCGTGAGGCTGGCAGCGGCTTTCCGGCGATCCGATTCGAATCTCATCGGTCAAGTGCATGCACACGCGTACAGATTGTCAATTGACCGCCGGACCGGCCGGTCTTCAATTCCGGCGGCTTCATCTGACGGCGTCGGCCAGAATGCGAAGCGCCCGGACCGCGCGCCTGCCGTCGCGCCGGCTCATGAGCCCCAGCCACCATGCCGCCTCCATCGCATCCGCATTCCGCATGTTGTCGGCGGCGCGGTGGAGCCGCTCGGCATTGCACAGGCCCGACGCCAACAAAGCGTAGCAGGCAACGCGGGCGCCCCAGTCGAGGTCAAGCGGATGGTAAGGGCCAGTCGTCAGCCGCGCTCGCGCTCCACCGGCCGCGCGCACCGCCGCTCGGAGCAATGGCGTACCCGCGGAAAAAGCGAGAGGGGAGATGGAGGCCACGCGGGTCAGCCTTTCTTTCTGCTTTGAATCCACGGAGCGCCGGTAAAGGACGCCCGCATCTCCGCTGCGCCGTCTCACGACGCGAAGGGCGAAGAGGAGGCTTGACGGATCTTCATCGCTCGCCTCCGGTCGGTCTGGTCGCGGACGGCTCCAGAGAGATCAGCGGCCGCTGTGCCGCATGCTCCAGAACCTTTTCCCAGGTGCTCGCAGTAATCCTCGCCGTGGCAGGTGGCGGTGGCGGAGGAACGGGAGGTTTCGGGACTTTGCCCGGTTCGGCGTCCTCCTTCACCCACTCGACCCCGTAAGTGGAATCCGTCAGCGTCAGATACACCGAGTCATCGACCGGCAACGTCGTGAGTTCACCGGTCACTCGCCGCCTCCTGCCCTCGGGTCCTTCGACGCAGCCCCTGTCATCGTAGGACCGGCCGTCCGGGAGCCTCACAACCACCCTGCCTTTTTCCAGAGATTTCAGGGCCGTCCGTCTCACGACGCTTCCGTCGGGAATGAGGCGCAGTCCGGGGGCCGCGAGGAATCGTTCATGGATCGCCCGGGTTGTGTATACTTGAGGCATGTCGGGGACGGGCGTTGTTCCCGGAACGATGTCTTTTACAAAGCGGCCCTGGTCGATCGCGTCGCCCGCTTCATAGAAAAGTCCCTTTCCCTCCAGGAACCTGCGCAGGCATGCCTCGCCTTCTGCCTTCTGGAGCATCTTGTCCTCGGGGACCTGGTATTGCTCCTCCACGGAATAGACCGTGCCCCACGGAAGTACCACGCGATCGAAAGCGCGGCAAGTCCGGATGCGAAATCGTTTTTGCAGTTCGGGCTTGATGCGCTGCAACCGGTCGCGGATGAGCTTGGCTGATTCGCCGCTCCGATGCTCCCGTTCTATCGCCTCGGCGGCCAGAAGTCTCCGGGCTCGCTCGACGGCGTTGGAGAACGCCGAAGCGGTTGCCGTAACGGCGAATATCGCGTTCTGGAAGCGTCGCGGGATCGGCGCTTGCGGATTCGAGTTATCGGAATATGCGCATACGGCCTTCGGCGCCTTTTCATCCTCGCAAAGAGCAAGCTGAAGTTCGATGGATTCCGGGACCTGGCGGGCACTCGAAGGTCAGGCTGCGAGCTTGAAGGAGGGACCGCCGAAATATTGCTGGGCTTCGGCGGGCACGCGGCTCCTGGCGTCTTCAAATGGTATCTGGCCTTTTCTCTCCTCGATCTGCTTGATGATGTTGGGATCGTAACGGAACTGCCATCCCCGGCCGCCCGGCATCTGGTAGGTATGCCAGCAGACGCCGACCAGGCGATCGAGCGCTTCGGACGGCTCGGGACCCGCCTCGGCCTGCCGGAGGACGGCGAGCGTGAGGTCCGCGGCATCCATGCCGCTGTTCGGCTGCATCGGCAGACTCTCGAGCAGGAGGGCGGAAGCCACGCGGCGGTGAACACCGCGGGGATTTCTGCCGTCGAGCTCTCCGGCATGTTTCTCGACATCGGCGGTCACGGAAGCCTTGAAGTTATCGCGGTTCAGCCGCTGGAGCGGATCGGCCTGGATGCGGGGACTGGACCAGTTGATCTCGCCGGCCGAGATCAGGTCGGGGCCCTCGCCGGATTCCCAGACGTCGCGAAGTATCCTGGCGAACAGCCGCAGCACACCCCGGCTTTTCCGGAAGTCCTGGAGAGCGCCCTGGCGATCACGGGCGGTTTCGAGCAGGCGAGGGTGAAGGGGATAGCAGTTGACCATAAGCCCCGCATAATCTGCGGATGCCGCAGAGGGTGGCAGGAGGCCCGGCGACTCCTGGACGACTCGCTTGCACAGGTTGAAGTAGGTCGCCGAGGCACTTTGGGCAGCCGTTCCGTCGACCTTGTCGAAAAGGCGGCGGACGATCACTCGGGCGGATTCCTCACCGATGGGATCGAAGTCGGTCGGGATCTTATTTGTCACCGGTGCCGCGCGATCGCGAACCCGTCGTTCTTGGTATAGCCTGCGATGAACGTCATGAGCTGGCGCTGTGAGCCGTCGAATACTGTGACCGAGCGGAACTTGTCCCCCGCCTTGACGATCTCGGCAACGCCGTCTCCGTTCACATCCCCCACTCTGAGGGTATCTCCCATGGTAAACTCCCCGGTCCCGCAAGAGAGGAGCTTGCCGGATACGTCGAACACGCAGATTTTCTTGATGTCGAAATCGGTCTTCATGAGACCCGTGCCTCCACCCCCGATTTCGAAAGCGACGATGATATCGGGGACGCGGTCTCCAGTGACATCTCCCGCTCCGATTCCGGAGTCACGGGACTCGTCAAAATCAGAGCTGAGCTTCGTGTCAAACGAGGCCACCTTTCCGCCGGCGATATTGAAGGCGTTCACGTGCCCGTGCCGGTCCCCGTGGATCAGGATCTCATCGATGCCGTCGCCGTCGACATCTCCGGCGGCGAAGGCGTCATTCTTCGTGAATCGCCCGTTGAATGACCGGATCTTTTGGCCCTGCCACGTGAAGATATCGATGACTCCGCTCTTGTCACCGGCGATGATGATTTCGTCCCTTCGGTCCCCGTTGACGTCCCCGATGGCGAACCCGTCGTTTTTTGAAAAGCGCCCGTCAAACTGGCTGATCCTCTCGCCTTTCTGGCTGTAGACATTGACGCGGCCATGAACATCTCCGGCGATGATGATTTCGTCCGCGCCGTCGCCGTTGACGTCCCCCACGCCGAACCCGTCGCCGGTCGTGTACCGGGCCTGGAATGACCGGATCTTCGTCCCGCTCTGGTCGAAGATGTCGACGACTCCAGTCCGGTCGCCGGCAACAAAGAAGGTGGCTCTGCTCTGGCTCGCTACCGCCGGTTTCGCGGTCGCCTTGCCCGCGGGGCGGGCCTGAGAATCCGCTTTCTCCTTGGGGATGGCTTTGCCTGCAGGCCGCGCCGGACTTACCGTTTCCTGCGCCTGCTGTGGCGCCGGAATCGCCTTGCCGGCGGGACGGGCCCTGCCGGTGGTCGACGAGGTTCCGCCTGCGGTCGAGCAGTCCACCTTGAACTCCACGCGGTTGGATTTCATGGGCTGGGGATAGAGGATCTCGATCTCCATCCATGCGGTGGCGCTGCGTGCGAGCGTCCACTTGGTTTCGACGGCATGGGATTTTCCGGCTTCCACCGTGATTGAGGTGATCGGAGCGATGGCGCCGTCGCTGCGGACGAACCGGTACTGGATCGGCCCGCTAACGGATGATCCGATTTTTCCCGCGAACTGGAGCGTCACGGGGCAGGAGCCCTGGTAGGTCAAGGGACCTGTCACGGCCTGCTGAGACGCAGGGTCCATCACGGCGAGCTTGGCCACGATTTCCGCATGCCCGAGCGGCGCGATGCCGCCGACGATGGCCAGGAGTGCAGCGGTGATGACGGTGGCTCGGATGACTGTGGCATTCCTACGAGAGTTCGGCATGCAAGATCTGTCTTTCATGACGATGACCTCCTTCATGATCAAGTCAACTGACGAAGTCTTCAAGAGCCGCAGGTACTTTCGGCCATAGGCTCACACTGCTCTCTCGATGCAGCAGCCCGGGCATTTCACAGGATCATCAGGTTCGGCTTGTCGCAGACAACCCAGCTTGTGCTTTTAGGATTCTATTCGGAGCGCTTTCCCTCCCGGGACCGCGGGCTATTCTATCGCGGGTTGCCTGCCGGGCGGATGCACATTGCGTACGCGAATGCGCATGAAAAGAGAGCGGCGGCCTGACGCGGCCATCTCCGAGACGGTCCTGATTCCGCCCCTTCAGCGCCGCCGTGCCGTCGGCGCCTACTGGCTCCGTCTGGCAAGCGGATGCCCGCTGGAGTCATCGGGCCGCTGGGGCCTACCTGGCATCCTGTATTCCGAAGAGTCGCTCATGGGCTGCTGGCGCACCCAAAGACACATGAAAACATGCCCGGGCGGAGCAGGCCGCGGCCGCCGCTGATCAGGACCGTCGCCGGGGTCTGCGTCTCGGAGGGCGCAGGGGGCGACGGTAGGCGACGCGAGGTTCTTCGACGAGAGGGATCTGGTTGCGTCGCAACAGCTCATCCATTTCCGGATAGGTAATCCCCAACAGGTCGGCTGCCTGCCGCAGTGTCATGCTCCGCTCCCGGTATCGCTCCAGGACCGTCTTCTCGAGCTTTACCCGGAGACCCTCGGCGACCAACTGCCGGATGGCAGTGGCACGGTCTTCCAGGTTGAGCTCGCTGTACAGGTCCACTTTGCGCAACAGCGACTCAGGCATCGTTGTATTGACACGTCGAATAGGATCCATTTTCTCACTGTAGAAGGAGTGCGTTCAGGAACTCCTCGGAGTATCGCCGGCTTTCCAGGAAAGCGTGGAAAAGGCTCTCCAGCCGCCGCCTGGAAATCGCGCGTTTTTCGTACAGCTGCTTGACATACTCTGCCGTGAACCGGGCCGGAACGCCCTGTTCTTCCGCTCGCCTAAGCAATGCGTGGTCGTTGACCAGCAGCCAGGCAGTGCGCAGTTCCCCGGCGAGCATGATGACGAGAGCGTCCGTAAGGCTGATACCTGAGAGACGTTCCCGGCGGCGGGGCTGCCGGAGGAGAATGACTTCGTTCTGGAAGTACTCTTGGATAGCGGCGGAATCCGAGTAGCATTTCGCCAGTCCGGCACCCACGGTTTCCCGGTAGACTTCCGGTATCGTCCAGACCTGCCCGGACGACAGCTGCAGCAACGACAACGCGTCTGCTCGGGCCAGAGTTATCAACGCAGACGAATCGACAACAAGGTCGCTCACACACCCAGTGTACGATTAGCACACTTCTGCGTCAAGGACGAGAGCCCCCGGCCTGGGGAGCTCCGGCCGCAGTAGTACGCTGCCGGCGAAGCCTGTCGGGGGCTTGTGGGCATCCGGTCTTTGCGCTGGTCGGCTCCTTTGGCGGCCGAGCCGCAGGCAGATGAGCGTGGGAGAAGCGCGCTGTTTTTCATTCCTCACACCTGGGCAACCCCTGCGGCTGCGGCGGCGTCGAAGGCCGCCACCAGTTCGGACAGGGTGCCCTCCAGTGCCACCTCGATGCGACGCCAGTCCGAAATCAGCGGCGAGCCGAAAAGGAGGTCGCTGTATTCAACGAACGCCTTGTCGAGTCCGCCGGCGAACAATTCGATGATCGCCAGTTCCTGATGCTGGTCGAATTGCTGGAGGTTGTTCATGTCGGCGAAGGCCTCGTAGGTATGGACGTAAGCCCTGGCATTGGCGAGGTAGGTGTGCTTCAGCGTACGCAGGAAATCCTGGTTCAGCACGCAGCCACCCGCCGAAAGGCGGCTGAAGAATGTGCGTGCGATGTCCGAGGCCATCTTGCTCAGTCCCGAAGTTCCACTATCACCCAATTCCTGGTGCTTGTGGTCGTAGCGGCTGGTGATCTCCACCTGGCAGATACGGTGGGGCCGCATGATCCGGTACAGCTCGGCCGGGATGCCGACCTCGATGCCCCAATCAGAAGGGAAGAGCGGTTCGTTTGCGATGCTGGCGAAGGGAGCGAACTCGCCGGAAAGCGGGTAACGGAAGTCCGCCATGTAGTCGAGGAAATCGTTTTTGGGCAACATGTCTCGCAGAGCCTTCACGAACGGGTAGTAGAAGAGCCGCGTCACCCGTCCATGCAGCCGGTCCGAATACCGCGCGTAGAATCCCTTGGCGAACTGGTAGCGCAGATGCACCACCGGATAGAGCAGGCGCAGGAGGAATCCCCGGTCGTAGGTCAGAATATCCGCGTCGTGGAATGCGATGACTGATATCTCGGCCTTCCCCAGCGCATATCCCAACGCTGTCCAGATGGCCTGTCCCTTGCCTCTGGGCCCGACGGGCAACACCGCGTCGATCTTCTGTACGACTCTTTGAACCCCCGGCGCATCGTTCCAGAGCAATACGCCGGCATCCTTGAGCGGTTTGACAATCCCGCGCGCCTGCTGGAATTCCTCCGCCGAGGCGCGGTCCAGGCTCACGTATACCCGTTTGACGAACGCCATGGAGGACAACTCGTCGATGATATGCAGCATGGCCGGGGAAGACAGGTCCTGGAACAGTGCGGGCACAATAACCCCGACAGGCGTGCGCCGGAACGAATGCTGGACGGTTTTCTCCAGACGCGAGAGGTCTTCCGTCTCCAGCCGGGTGAAGGTCGGCACGATGTTCTGGTGAAAATCAGGCATGACGCCTCCGTCCCTGATTGGGCATGATGAACCCGGCAAGGTGATCACCGTGCGCCGCGGCCAGCACAGCGAGGATTAATCCGGATCCAACAGTCCGCATATCGAACCTCCATGCTTCGGCGATCCTGCTCAAAGATGCCTCCCTGCGGTCGGAGTGTTACCGGACGAACCGTGCGATGAAACCGCCGCCCGCGCGGAGATCAATCGCGAGAGATTCGGCGCTGCTGACGACGGAATCCTCGAGCTGGACGGCGGCCGGATCTTCGGGATGGTCGCGCACCATCATGGCCTTGTAGTTCCCGCCGCCGAGAAATGAAAGTGGAACGCGGATCGTCCTGGCCGAGGCTCCGTTCATGACGGCCAGGAACCAGGTACTGCCGCGGCGCCGCGCGAAGGCGGCCACCCGGCCGATTTCGGAAACCGGCAAGGCGATCGTCTCGTCCCAGACGCTCGGAATGCTTTTGACCATCTCCGCGCACGGGTTCTTCAGGATATTGGCAGGATGTGCGCCGATGACCAGCAACGGCGAGGTGAAGATTGCCGCACTGGCAACCTGATGGGCCCAGGTGGTGTCGTTGCGCCGCTCGCCGAAATGGACGGGCGTGTAATCGGCATGCCCCGCAAGCATGCGGGTGAAGGGGAGCGTCGCATCGTGCTCGGCTCGCAGAATGCGGCGTGCCTCCATACCGCGTATCCCCTCGCGGGTCAATTCGTTGGGCCAGGTCCGCGATTCTCCCGTGGGCTTGTTGGCTCCGTGAAAGTTGACCATGAGGCGGAAATCGGCGGCATCTCTCAGGCAGGCTTCATACATTTCGACCACATCCTTGGACTCGTGGTCGAAGAAGTCCAGTTTGAGGCCCACGACTCCGGCGTCCCGGCACAGCTGGAAGAACCTGCGACGGCCGGCCGGGTCCTTTACTTCCTTGCTGTGCTTCCACAGCCAGATTCCGACGCCATGCTGTCTCGAGTCGCGGACGAAGTCTTTCAATTCCTGCTCAGTCCACTTCTGCCAGAACCCTTCGACCAGGTTGTACTCGAACCCCAGCTCTCCCGCGAGTCTCGAAAATTCCCTCATGTGATCCAGCGTGTTTTCGCCTCCGTCCAGGTATTTCCAGACGGCGCGGCCGGGCCTGATCCAGTCGGTGTTGATACCCCTCGGGAAGATTCTCTCATCAGGGGGCGGCGCGACGTTGTGAACGATGTCGCAGTTGACGAGCGTGTTCAAATCCGCCCCGATCATGACGATTCGCCATGGCGTCGTGATGGTTCCGGAGACGGACGCCGGCTGTGCCATTCGGGCCACATCCTCCGCGAAACGTAGTCGGAAGGGGTAGGAAGGAGGAATGGCGTGTCCCAGGCGGGCGTAAAAACCGCAGTTGCCGTCGGCCTGCAGTCCCATTCCGCTGAAGGCGAACAGGGCTCCCTCTGTAATGGAGGCGTACCCGGCGTCACCGGGCAGCTTGAACGTAAGAGGCGGGGCTGCCCAGTCCTCGGCCGCGGCTGCCTCGACGGCCTTCTTCGCGTGCACGCCCTCGTAATGACCTTCAAAGTCGTGATACCAGACCGTGCTCCCCGCGGGGATGCGGAACAGCGTACCTTCGTCAGGGACACGTGACTCTGCGGGGGCGCCGGGCACGATCCAGCGGAAGGCGACGCCGTCGTCATAGGCGCGCGCCTCCAGGGTGTAGCCCGTTCCCAACTTGAGCCGCCTGATCGGTATCCGTGCGCCGTTGCAGTGGTCTCGGGCGAGCGAGTGAACGCCGTGCCAGGGGTATCGCTGATTCACCCGGTACCGATCCGGTTTTCCAAACGTGACATCGTCCCCCAGGTCCGTGCCGTTCAGGATCATAGCCAGCGGTGAGGTCTCGATGATGGCTTTTCCCCTGAAGGCGATATCAAAGCTGAGATGCGCTCCCCGGCTCAACGAAAATCTGATCTGGATGGCGCCGTCCGGACTTGCCAGGGAGACTTCATTCGAAGCCGCTCGAGCCGATCCTTCCGAAGACCACAAGACGACCACGGCCGCAACTGCCACGAACATTTCAATCCGGTATCTGTCGAACATAGATCTCGCCGGAGAAAGGGTTCGGCGTCAACCCAAACGTCACTTGACTCAGGCGATTATAGGCTTCCCCGTTTGGTCTCGCCACCGACATTCCGAGAATAGGGGACTGTAAGTCGGAGCCGGGACCGCGTCAAACGTACTCCCTGCTCTTCCGAAAATAGCGAGGTCCACAAGCCAGCTACACCATTCCTTCACCAAGTCGAGCGTCGGCGAGGCCGATTTTCATGCGCTTGGGTGGGCGCCACGCCCATGAGGGACTGCTCCGAAAATACCCTCCCAGTCGGTCATGGGCCGCCATGTTGGCGCCGGTGGCGCTTCTCGATCATCCCGCGCAGGGTGGTGGTCCGACGGCGCCGCGGGGGCAGAGCCGCAGCCGTTGCAAAGATGACCGCGTCTGGCTGCCGCGGCTTACTGCGTGCGGGCGCATTTTCGCGCGTTTTGGGTGCACGACCCATATCTGAGCGAGTGCTTCAAAAGCCGGCACGGCGGGAGTACCTCCTATGCCGCATCTGGTGTGAGAGTAATCCTCTTGGGCTGGAGGGCGCGAACTGCCTGAGGATTCGGATCTGTGATGGTTGTGGTTGTTCCGGGGACGGTCAAAATCTCCCGGTTTTTCGGAGGGCAAGCCGATCAGTCGCGCCGGCTGTAGGGCCGCGCCATGAAACGTACGGAATCGTCCTGGATCGCCAGGGTGAACACGACGCAACTGCAATCGTATTTTTTTTGGAGCTCTTCCGTCTGCCGGGTCAGATAGGATGCAAAGCGCTCGAAAGAGACTGTCGGGGAATCCGGTTGGCAGGTTTTGTTCATCTGCACGAGGCTCTGGTAGAGCTTCCTGACATTCTGCGTTTCCGCTGCCGGGTCGGAAATAACCACGGTGACCACCGGCTTCGGGGACGCTTCCGGGCGCGCGCCGGCCGGCCTGTCCGCGGGCTGGTCGTCCGCCTCGGCGGCAGATTCGCGCTCCGTGAGCGTCCGTCGCCAGAGGTCTTTAAACACGCAATAACGGGCGACGAGGGTGTTATAGCGGAACCGCTGCTGGAAAGACAGATCACCTGCCTCTGACAGCTTCTTTACCAGCCTCTCAACTCTCATCTTGAGGTCATCAGGCGGCTTCTTGCGGTGCCCGTTGAAGAAGATGTCGTACTCAACCTTGAGCCGCCGCAGCCAGTCCTCCAGGTTGTTCAGGTCTTCCTCATACATGTGCTTGTCTCTCCACCGAGCCTGGGTTCGGCTCCCGAGGTGCCCGGGGTACTCACCGATCGGCCCGGTCGATCAAACCGGGCAAACCGGTGTCTGTGCGGGATGCCACATGCTAGAATGCTTGGGTGACCCGCCAATCATTGCAGGAAAAACTCCGGCGCATTCCGGCTGTCGATCAACTTCTAGGGCACCCCCGGGTGGCCGGATGGGTCCGGAAAACCAGCCGCGGGTTTGTCGTGTCCGAAATCCAGGTGCTCCTGGAGTCCATTCGCGAAGCCATACGCAATGCCCATGCCCCGGCCGTACCTCCCGTCGATCCCGAAAGCCTGGCGCAGCAGCTCGAGACGCAGTTGAGCCTTCGGCTTCGGCCCACGTTGAGGCCTGTGATCAATGCCACCGGCGTGGTCCTGCACACCAACCTCGGAAGAGCCCCCCTTTCGGCGGCGGCTCAGGAGAGCTTATCGGCAGTTTCTGCCCAATACACAAACCTCGAGTTCGATCTCGAGACGGGTGAAAGATCTCACCGGGACAAACTGATCGAATCCAGCCTGAAGGAAGTCCTGGGCGCCGAAGCCGCCGCCGTAGTCAACAACAACGCTGCTGCAATCTTCCTTATTCTCAACACGCTCGGCGCGGGCCGGGAGGTGATTGTCTCTCGCGGCGAGCTGGTAGAAATCGGCGGATCTTTCCGGATTCCGGATATCATGGCTCGGAGCGGCGCCGTCCTCCGTGAGGTCGGCACTACGAACAAGACCCGGATCCAGGACTACGAAGCGGCGATCGGCCTTGAGACGGCGTTGCTGCTCAGGATCCACCCGAGCAACTACCGGATCCGGGGCTTCACGCACCGGCCTGCGCTGGAAGAACTCGTGGAGCTCGCCAGGCGTCGGCAGTTACCCCTGGTGGAGGACGTCGGAAGCGGCTGCCTGGTTGATCTGAGGCCGTTCGGCATTCGCGAGGAGCCTTTGCCGCAGGAAAGCCTGAGGGCCGGCGTGGACCTCGTCTGTTTCAGTGCTGACAAGCTTCTAGGGGGGCCTCAGGCCGGTGTCATCGCGGGGCTGCGGAAGTGGGTCGATCCCGTGCGAAAGAATCCTCTCATGCGCACCTTTCGCGTGGAGAAGCTCATCTATGGAGCCCTGCAAGCGACGCTCGCGAGCTACCGGACAGGAAGGGCCATGGAGGAAATTCCTGTCCTGCGCATGCTCTCAATGTCTCGCGATGAAATTGCGGCCCGTTCGGACGCTTTCATCGAGAAGCTCGGCCCATGCCTTCCCGCGGATTCCAGCCTGGAGATCGTCGACGGCATCTCGGTCGTCGGCGGAGGTTCCTGCCCCGAGTCACAGCTCCCCACCAGGCTTATTACGGTCAGGTCCGGGAAGACTTCCGCGGGCCGGCTTGAACAGTCGCTCCGGTCGCAGGATCCTCCCATCATACTGCGCATCGAGGAAGACAGGGCGGTCATCGATCTCCGCACCGTATTCACTCACCAGGAAGAGACTCTGCTCGCAGGCCTGCGCCGCGTCCTCGAGTGAAGAGGTTACGGCCGCGAGCATCTTCCCAAGAGACCGTGTGTCTCCGCGATGAAGTGTAATACCCCGGTCGGGGGGATCCCGGCGGGACACCTAATTGGCCGCCCATACCCGCCGGGCATCCTGCTTTCGAAGCATTCCTTCATCCTGCCGCCGGGGAGTACAATTACTGCAGGAGGCGAGGCCGTGAAAGCCGTGCTTGTCACCCTCTGCTGCGTTTTTCTCGCACTCCATGCCATCCCGGCCCAGAAAGGTAAGGTAGTCGTTGTCGATTCCGCGTCCAAGGATCTCAAGCGCACGGCGTACCGGATGCGCATTCCTGTCGAGCGCCTGAGAAACGCGCGCCAGGCGCTGCAGGAAGCAACGGACCTGGCCAAGCGGGCTCGGCCCGTGCAAGTGTCCTCATTCGCTCAGCTGGGGGCATCCTGGATCCTGTGGCACCGCGCGAAGGCTGAGTCCGCCATCAAGGAACTCGTTTCCACGCTCCGATTCGCCGCGCTGGATGCCCGCGAACCTCGCGACTATACCGAGGCCACATCGGCGGCCCGGTCCCTCCTGGCCTCCCTGGCCCAGCTTGATCCTGACGAGGCATTACTACTGGTGCGACGGTGGCCGGAACCTGGGAAGTTCTTGGGCGAGGTGGCCCAAAAAACAAGGACAGAAATGGAAAGCCAGTTCCGCCGGGCCGCGGTCCAGCGAGTGGCCTTCAGCAATCCGGACGCCGCGCTGAAGCTACGATCGGACATCCAGGGTACAGGATACGCGGATTTCGGCGCACGCGCGCAGATAGCCGACTCCCTTGTCCGAGCGGGCCGTAAAGATCAGGCCGTCAGCCTGCTTAGCCAGGCAATCGCAGACCTGAGAGATGCTAAACCGAATGCGGTCGAACTAAGCGAGTCCATACAACTGGTTCAAGCCGTTTCAAGGATTGCACCGGAGCGCTTTCCGGAAGCGTTCAGGATCTTGACTGAGTCCGCCGCGAGCTTGCCTGTGGCGGGGTCTCCATCGTTGAAGCTGGGCGATCAGGTCATACTGCTGGAGAACGTCGAGGCCGTGGCCCTCAACTTGTTGGCAGAGCTTACGCAGAGGCCGGCACTGGTGATGAAGGCGATCGATACCCTGCCGAATCTGAAATCGAAGCTCGAAGTTGTAGGAGGCATAGACAGCGTTTTCGCCGGGGGCACTGTGGAGATCGGCTACGGGAACCACGGTGAACTGCAGAGCATGACTCACTACGGATCCGATGCGAGCTATGGGGATCAATCACTGTACCTGGAGTTGCGCGGCAAAGCCGCCAGAGATCCTGTGTCAGTGCGCGAGCGGCTCTCCCAGCTGAGCCCATCGCCGGAAAAGATCCAGAATGTGCTCAATCTGGCGTGGGTATCGGCCGTCGAAGATCCCGACCTGTCTTCAATCGCGCTCGAAACAGCCGGGAGGCTCATCGCCCGAATCGAGCCGATAAGCGGCAGGGCTCCGATGTTCGCCCAGATGGTGCGGACAAGCCGGCGGTGCGACGGCGAGGTGGATCCGGAGATTCTGAAGCAGGGCTTCCTGCTGGTGGCCGACATCAGGGAAGAGGAGGAAGACCAGGCCAAGGGAATGGCAGGTACGGCCCGCCGTTCCAGCGCCGAAATGCTCGAACGCGCCCTTATCACTGAACTGGCGATCGACAATTACGAAGCGGCCATCCGCTATGTGCGCACCATGCCGGACAAGCAGGCACAGCTTTCAACATTGCTGGCCATCGTCGAGGCATGCCGACGTCCGTTCTGACCGGGCAGGTTCCAGCCGCCGGGGCTGCAGAACTAGGCGAGGGCTGTCGGTCTGCGTCGGCGGTTGCACCGATGGCCAAGACGGGGAGAAACGATCTCTGAGCCTGCGGCAGCGGCAAGGGATGCATGAAGTGCTGCGGACGCTGGCCCGAAATTCCCGTCCAACACCGCGAGCGTTGCACTGCGCTGTCGCGCCAAGCACGCGCGACAGGCCCCCCAGCCCCAATGCAATCGAAGGGAGGATGAACGTGAGAAAAGTATGGATGTTCGATCCCCACGCCGGCGGTAGAAAGATCTCTCCGACTGTGCAGGATGCAGTGCGAAACCGTATTCTCGAGCACGCCGCCAAGGACTACGCCGGCAAGTATTCGCGGATCGAGGTCAGGTTCAGAGGGCCGTTCTGCTATATCGACGCTTTCCTGGAACCATGGGTGGGCAAAAGACACCGGACAGAGAGCCTTGGTGAGAGCCGGAGTGATTACATCAAAAGAATGCGAAGCACTCCGATTCACCTTTGCCGTCTGCGTCATTTTGACATCGACCGCTGGAGCCTGGCCTTCTACGCTTACAGCCACGAGAGATACGAGCCATGCGTGTTTCCGAACGGCGACTGGCTCGGGACTCCTGAAGAGGGGTTCGATGTCGGGGCTATATACCTGCTATAGAACCACACCCAGCCGGGATCCTCAGCACCGGCTCCATCTGCGGATCCGCCCCCGGATGAATCGTTTATTGTCATGCCGGGCCGGAGGCTTGCCATTCGCCGTGTTCAATGGAGATACCATCCATCACGAGCTGTATCCTCGCAATTCCACGGGCATCTGTATCTGCTTTCGGCCCGCGGCCGGTCGGGCACACATCTTCCGATGTCGCCCGCTATCTCAATCGCACACTGCACGAAGACTGCCGGAGGTGCGTTTGATAACTCAAGCAGGCCTCGCCTTCAGGGAACCGGCCATGCTATGGAGGCAGGGCCTCGGCCCCTCGCAGGTGGAGAGATCAGCCTCACCACGGAGAAGGTCAGGCGGTAGGTTTCCATGTCGGCGTGGTCCAGGCGGACAAGAACCCGGGTACCAAGCTCGTAACGTCGACGCCGGGTTTCCCCCACAAAGCAGTGGTTCTTCTCCTTGTACTGATACCGGTCGTCGATGAGCGTGCCGGCAGGCACGAAGCCTTCGACAAAATGCTCCAGAAGCTCGATGAAGAACCCCTGACGGATTACCGAAAAAACGATGGCCTCGAATTCATCGCCGACCTTGTCGGACATGAACTGGACTTTTTTGACCTTCTCGATTTCCCGTTCCGCCTCATCGGCAACGCGCTCCCGGGCGGAGGTATGCAGGGCGATCGCCGGGAGTCGCTCGGTCATCCCGGCTTGCCAATAATCTGACGGGGATCTCCGCAGGCACTGCTTCAGGAGCCTGTGAACAACAAGGTCCGGATAGCGGCGGATCGGGGAGGTGAAGTGCGTGTACATTTCGGTCGCCAGCCCGAAATGACCCAGGTTGACCTCGCTATACCGCGCCTGCATGAATGATCGGAGCATGAGGTACGCCAGGAATCGCCCCTCGACCTTCCCCTCGATCTGCGCCACGTACTCCTGGAAATCCTGCGGAGTGTATTCGCCTCTGTGGCTTCCCAGGGGATAGCCCAGCGCGAGTGAAAACTCGGCAAATTCGGCAACCTTGCGCCGGTCCGGCTCCTCGTGCACGCGGTAGAGAGCCGGCCCGCCCGATTCTGCCAGCCGGGCGGCCACCGTCTCATTGGCCAGGAGCATGAATTCTTCGATGATCCGGTGCGCGATGTTCCTTTCGGCAGGAAGGATGCTGACGATTTTCCCCTTTTCATCAAAACGGATGTCGGCCTCGGGAAGGTCGAAATCGATCGAGCCGCGCCGGTATCGTTTCGCCGCGAGAATCTCGCAGAGATCGCGCATGTTTTCGAACATGGGCACCAGTGCTTCGTAGCGTTTCATGGCCGCCGCGTCGCGGGCGAGAAGGATCTGAGCCACTGCAGTATAGGTCATCCTTTCATGACTCCGGATCACGGAGGGGCAGAATCGGTGACGGATCATCCCACCCTGACGGTCTACCTCCATGAGGACTGAAAACGCGAGCCGGTCTTCCCGCGGCAGGAGGCTGCATATGCCGCTCGAGAGCCTGGCGGGCAGCATGGGTATGGCCCTGTCCGGAAAGTAAACGGAAGTCCCGCGCTGGTGGGCTTCCCTGTCCAACTCGGATCCTTCGCGCACGTAGTACGAGACATCCGCTATGTGCACGCCGAGCAGGTAATTTCCGGACGGGAGCACCTTCAGCGAGACGGCGTCGTCGAAGTCGCGAGCGTCCTCGCCGTCTATGGTGACCATGAGCTCGTCCCTCAGGTCCTCGCGTCCGACGATCTCCTCCGCCAGCACTTGATCGGGGAGTGACTCGGCCTCTTCAAGGGCGGCCCGGCTGAATTGCACGGGCAGGCCGAACTTGTACTCCACGATCCGGTATTCCAAATCGGAATCGCCCGGATATCCGAGGATCTCGATGACGCGCCCCTGCGCGATCTGATTTCGCCCCGGAGCAACCGTGAGCGCCGCCGCCACGATCTGCCCGTTCTTCGCGCCCTTGCTCGCATGGAACGGGATCCTTATTTCGTGGGCCATCCGGTCGTCGAGCGGAACAATGAAGGGATAGCGGGGGTGCTCGTAATAGCGTCCCACGATGCTGGCGAACCTTCGCTCGAGGACCCGGATAACCGTCCCCTCGAGCCTTTCTTCAGCTTCTTCACGGGCTCGCGCACCGCGGATGCCCCGGCGGACGGGTCGCTTCTTCCTCGCCACCTTGATGAGCACCCGGTCTCCGTGCATGGCCTCCTCCATACCATGCGGCGGGATGAAGATATCCTGGCTGTAAGGCGAACCGGGATCGGGCGTCACGAAGCCGTAGCCCTCGCGATGGCCCGATATCACACCGGAAAGGACCTTCTCGCGGCTCGGCAGCGCATAGCGGCCGCGCTTCACGCGATGAATGACCTCCTGGCCGTCCAGTTCGTCGAGGTAGTGCTGCAGGCTCCTGCGCTCGTCGCTCTCGAGGTCGAGGTGGCGGACCACGTCACGAAATGTGAAGGACCGGGTTTCTAGGCTCCGGACGAAACGCAGGACCCGGTCCTTTTGCTCCGGTGTCAGCAATGGTCGACTCCCCAACGGACCAGGGGGACAATGCCCGGATCCGTTTCACTGAGATTCGTCGAGCAGCCGCTCCAGCGTCCGCAGAACGGACTGGCGATGCGTGCCCGCCCAGTAGATCTTGCGGCACCGCGGGCAGGCCTTGAACTGGGCCTGCGTCTGGTAAACGTACGGGGGTACCATCTGCGAGACCGACTCGCGCGGCACGTCAGACAAAGGGTCGTTGCAGGCGAGGCATCGTGACAGGAGCGCCGGCAGGCCTCTGATGTGGGCCTTGGCGAAGACCTGCTTGATCTGCTCCCGCACATTGTCGCTCTCCAGGAAAATGAACCGACTGACGGCCCTTCGGATCAGCAGACGCGTGTCTCTTGAAAGGAGGATCCTCGCCTCGCGCTGCGACAGGAGCACGAGCTCGTCGTCGCTGTACCGGTTGGAATAAAGGACATCAAGCCCGGCGATGCGCAGCCACTTGGCAAGCCGTCCGAGCATTACATCCGCGACGAAGCGGGGAGGCTCGGATGTTGCCGCAAGTTCGGGAGCCTTCGACCGGATCTGGACGTGTCTCTGGCGCGCGGCTGTCCTGCGGGATGTTGCGTTGCTCAATATCACTCCCGGAGTTTCTTCTGCAGCAGGGCGTTGAGAACTCCCGGGTTGGCATGCCCCTTGGTCTCCTTCATCACCCGGCCCACAAAGTATCCGAGAACCCGTTCCTTGCCGGCCCTGAACTCTGCGGCCTGCTTCGGGTTGGCGGCGATGACCCTGTCGATCACTTCGGCCAGGGCCGATTCGTCGCTGAGCTGCACAAGGCCCAGACGCCGGATGATCTCGTCGGGTGATTCCCCCGAGCGGTACATCTCCTCGAATACCGTCTTGGCCATCTTCCCCGACAAATCGCCCGCATCGATCTTCCGGATCAGCTCGCCCAATCGATCCGGCGCCAGCGGACACTCCTCGATCTGCTTCCCGCTGTTCTTCAAAGCGTAGGCGAGCTCTACCGTCATCCAATTGAAGGCTGCGCGAGGATTGTTGCTGGCACGCGCGCAAGCCTCGTAATAGTCGGCCGACCGTATGGTGGCCGTCAGCAGCAGGGCCTCGTCGTCGCTCAGGCCGTATTCGCTCATGAAACGTTCGGTCCTGGCTTGGGGAAGTTCGGGCAGAGTCTCAATCAGCCTTTCCAGCCAGGAACGCTCTAGGTGAAGAGGAGGCAGGTCCGGCTCCGGAAAATAGCGATAGTCGTGCGCCTCTTCCTTGCTTCGCATGGGGAAGGTCGACTGATGCTCCTCGTCCCATAGCCTCGTTTCCTGGACGACCCGGCCGCCCTCTGAGAGCACACGGATCTGGCGGGAGATCTCATAGTCGAGGGCTTTCTGGAGAAAGCGGAATGAGTTGAGGTTCTTGATCTCCACCTTGGTGCCGAGTTGTTCGGATCCCGCGGGCCGGACGGAGACGTTGGCATCGCAGCGAAGGCTGCCTTCCTCCATGTTCCCGTCGCAGACACCGAGGTAGAGGAGCGTCTTCCTGAGCTGGGTCAGGTAATCATACGCCTCCTGGCTCGTCGTGAAGTCCGGTTCGCTTACGATCTCGACCAGGGGCACGCCGGTGCGGTTCAGGTCGATATAGGACTTGGCCATGGACTCAGGCATGCCATCGTGGACGGACTTTCCCGCATCCTCTTCCAGGTGGATGCGCCGGATGCCAAAGGACTTCCTGCGCCGCCCTGAGATCCTGCCTGTCTCGGACCTCTCGCCCGACAGGACCGTCAGGCGGCCGTGTTCTCCCAGCGGGCGATCGTATTGGGAGATCTGGTAGCCCTTGGGAAGATCGGGATAGAAGTAGTTCTTCCTGGCGAAAATGGAAACCGGGTTCACCGTGCATTCCAGCGCGAGCGCCGTTCGCACGGCCATGCTCACGGCTTCTCGGTTGAGGACCGGGAGCGCTCCTGGAAGGCCGAGGCACACCGGACAGGTGTTCGAATTGGGAGGAGATCCGAAGCGCGTGCTGCAGCCGCAGAAGAGCTTGCTTGCAGTGAGCAGCTGCGCATGCACTTCCAGCCCTATGACTGCCTGGTATTCCATCCGGTCACCCCACTCTTCCAGGAGCATTATACAGGCCGGCGGGGTCATTTTGACCGGACCGGCCTCCGGGATTCTTCGTTTTTAGTACCGAAAGTCATCAAAACCGATCACTTCCGGATCCTGAATCACGCCCGGATCCTCTGCATCCGCAGGCAACTTGCAGTATTGGAGCCGCCTTGCCTCATCTGTCGTTTTTGGCACGGCCTTTGCACAAAGCCAGGACGGAGGAGGCTGCCGGCGCGGTGAGGCTGAGGGCAAGAGGGATGTCGAGGAACTTCCCGCGCCGGCGCCGCCTCTGCCGCCCGGCGAATCGGGCGAAAACGAGTTCAGGCTGCAAGGAATCCCCTCACGAGTTCCGACGCTCTCCCGGAGAGCGACGCGAAGTCCTCCGTGCCGTCGAGCCAGACGATCCCGGGATCCCGGCGGAACCATGTCAGCTGCCTCTTGGCATAGCGTCTCGATTCGCGCTGCGTGTCTTCGATCGCCTGCTCCAGTGTCCAGGTGCCGTCCAGATATATCGCGCATTGCCGGTATCCGATCGCCTTGAAGGCGTGGGCGTCTCTGGGGAAACGGCTGAGGAGGAAGCGGACCTCCTCGGGGAACCCGCCGGCGAACATCTCCTCGACGCGCCCGTCAATGCGCCGGTAGAGTTCCCGACGAGGCCAGGCGATGCCCAGCTTGAGCCACCGGAATCCCGTCAAAGCATCCCGTGGCTTTTCCTGCCAGGCGCTCAGGGGCGTTCCGGTAATCCATAGCACTTCCACTGCGCGGATCAGGCGCGCTGCGTCCGCCGGACTGATCCGCGCGGCTGATCTCGGATCGGCGCGCGCCAGAATGCGGTGCAGGCAAGCGGGCCCCTTGCGCCCGACAATCCGGCGCAACCGCTGGCGCAGGGTTTCAGATCTTGCGGGCCCCTCAGACAGGCCGTCGATGAGGGAGCGAAGATAGAACCCCGTTCCTCCGGCGACAACGGGCAGGCGGTTGTGCCGGGCGACGAGGCCGAGGGCCTGGCGCGCCAGTCGCTGGTAATCGCCCGCGGAAAAATCCTCCCCCGGGTTTCTCAGGTCCAGCATGTGGTGGGGGATCGCGGCCTGTTCAGCCGGCGTCGGTTTGGCCGTACCCACGTCCATGTAGCGGTAGACCTGGAGGGCGTCGCAGCTGATGATCTCCCCGCCGAACTCGGAAGCGACCGTCAGCGCCAGGCGCGACTTTCCAGAAGCCGTGGCGCCGACAACGGCAACCGCCGGATAGAGATTCCCGGTCTCACGCGGAAGGCGATCAGGCCCGACTGGATACTGCAGCATGAGGACTTTGATGTCTCAAAAAGACCTGAGGCAGTAGCGCAAACACGCATACGCGAGCATCAGGGCCGCCAGGATCAGGATTCCCAGGACCTGTGAGCGGTGGCGGTCCGCCTCGTTTTGCGCCTCGCCCGCGTCGCGCCCGCCTTTCGCGGCCCGGTTTTCCGCACGCAAGACCGTGTTCGCGCGACGGCCGTCGCTCTCAGGGTTCGGGG
>JACADW010000148.1 GCA_013388445.1 Acidobacteriota bacterium
GAATGTCCGGGTCGCGGGCCCGCCGCGAGTCCGCGGCCGCGCCGCTCGGTCCCGCGCCGAAGGCACGCGGACGGGCAGAAGCCGCCGCCCGTCTGCAACTTGGCGGCCGGGCGAGACGCATCTGCCGTCATTTCTCCGGCAAAGCCGCGACCCGAATGTTTCGGAAATCGAGATTGGTCGTCGGATCGTGAGCCTGGAGGGAAATGGGTCCCGGAGCCAAACGGGCCTGCAGGCGCGCGTTCGGCCCCTCGGACCTGTCGTCCTCGAAGCAGGTGACCTGCAGCCCGTTGACCCATGTCGCCATGTGCCTCCCGAAGGCAACGATAGTCTTGGTGAAGAACTCGTTGTCGTTGCTCACGACGCGGCGCGCGGATTGCCGGTTGTAGATGCCGCCGGTTCCGAAATCCACCGGCTGGGACCGGTCCCCATCCTTGAACTCGTTTCTGATCTGCGATTCATACCCGCTCCAGAACGCGCCTCGGTCGCCGCGCCAGAAGACGCCGCTGTTCGGATGGCGGCTGGCGTCCGTGGAGTTAGCCCGCACGTCGAGCTGCAAGACGAAGTTCGAATAGATGGACGCGGTTTCCAGTTGGCCCGGCCCCTTTTCCACGTGAATCGCCCCTTCTCTTACCGACCACTCCGGCGGCGCCTGAACATTCGGACGGTCGATCCTTTCCCACCCGGAAAGATCCTTCCCGTTGAACAGGGGTTCCAGTCCCAGCGGCCGGAGTTTCACGTTCCGGAATTCGATTTCATCTCCTTTCACGAACTGGAGTCCGATGTATCCGAACCTGGAGGCGGTATCCCGTACATCCACGGTTTTTCTACCGTCGAGGAAGGCCATGATGTGGTCGCCGTCGGCAGTTATCTCGTAAGTGTGCCATGTGTCAGCACTCACCTTGCCGATAGAGGGATCCGCCTTGTGCCGGAAAACCAGGCTGCCCGTGGCCCACTCCTCGTTCATGTTGTTGATGTTGACCTGATAACCGGTTCTGGAAGGATCCCCGTCCTTCGCGGCGCGGATGAAGATGCCGCTGTCGGCTTCATAGGTCATCATGCGGAAGTCGACCTTCAGCACGAAATCCCCCAGGGGCGTCTTGTGTCGAAGCCAGGTGTAGCTGCCCGCAGGCATGCTCAACGTTCCATCTGTCGTCTTCCAGTCCACACGAGCCGCGGATTCCCATCCGAAGGTCGTGACGCCATCCCATAAAAGCACCCAGCCCTGCGCAATTTCCTCGGGTGCCAGGGTGTTCCCCGGCTGCCCGGTCGCGGGAACCGTCATCGGCAATGTCATCCCAAGAACCAATGCAAGAGTTCCGCATTTCATGAGGCGCTCCATCATGACGAAAGAAGAGGGAATCACTCGAAGACTAGCGCTCGGCCGGAGACCTCGGTTTGCCGAGGTTTGGCGGAGGGACGCAGCAAGCCGAACCGATCCAGCCGGCCCGCCAACGCCACTGCACAACGGTCGAGCAGTCCTCCGAGAACAGGGTCATTCGTACTGCCGGATCACGCGTAAGCAGCACATCAGCTCCAGCACGGAACTCAGGCGTCTCGCACTTGTTCCAGCTGCCCCATTGAGCCGCCGGACTCATCCTCGGGCACGGCATAATAGCGGCGAGTCCGCGGAAGCACTCCGCGCAAGGCCAAATACAGGGTAGCACAAGCGACGGCGCACGGGATCAGAAGTCTCAAACGGGCAAGATGCGGGGGTCCAAGGCCCAGCCCGCCGCCGAGCCTCCACGCGGCCCAGCTCACAACCTGAGTCGGAACCACTACCCAGACCGCGACGTAAAACCAGGCTTTTTCCGCACCCTCGTTCACAGTGGAGCGCCTAGCCCTGGGTATCATGTCCAGCACCGTCGCGATCACGACGACCAGTGCGAGAGGGTAGTAAAGCCACGTGTAGAGGTCGCCGAGTGCCCAGCGTCCTGCGATGTTGGCATAAACGACGCCCAGAAAGTTCAAACTGAACGGCACAAGGAGGTCGATCCAGGCAGCGGTGTAGCAGACGACTCTGTAGGGCACATTGGGCTTGTCAACGCCATAGTGTGTAACATAGGGCTTCGGCTCCACGCCCGGCAGCCGGCCTGCCAGGCCTCGCCAAGCACAGACAGCCGCGACCGTGGCAAGCCACCACGCGTGCCGCCAGTCCGGCCCATGAACGTAGAGGTCATACGTAAGGTGCCCGGGCAGGATGAAGAAGACCCAGACCCAGATGGGCAGGTGGAGAACTCGATAGCATGTCTTGTTCCGCTCTCTCTCGACGACCTTCTTCATTCTCATCCGCCTTCCTGCATTCCCGGGCTACGAGTCAAACCGGTGCGGTTCTGCTGCCCTTCCTCCATCGCCCGCATACGCTCCTCGAGTACCTCCGCTATGTCCGCGGCATCCGCCTGGGGTGGGAATTCCATCGGCGGCCCGACAGTCACTGTAACCGTCCCGGGCCGGGTGAACCTCTTACCCCTTTGCTTGAGTTCATACAAGCCGTCGATGCGAACCGGCACTACAGGGAGCCTCAGGTTCCTGGCCAGAAGACCGATACCGGCCTGAAAGGGGGACAACCTGCCATCCTGACTCCGCCGCCCCTCCGGGAAAACGAGAAGCGAGTAGCCGCGGTCCGCGCATTCGCCCGCGTAGATGAAACTCTCCCTGAAGCCGGTCCTCTGGGGGAGAGGAAACACATTAAACAGAGCGACAACGAGGAAATATGACAGCTTTTCGGTCGCCTTTCGGAACAACCCGGTTCCCGCGGTCGGATGGCGCATTTCCCGCAGCATCTCGCCGAGCATCGCGACGGCTATGCGATGGCGAAAACGGAACGGAAGTGCGGCCATGATGAACCCGACGTCCACCTGCGTGACATGATTTGCGACGAAAAGCAACGGACCGTGCATGCCTCTGAGGTTTTCACGTCCCCGTATCCGCGGATACGACATGACGAGGGTCGCCGGCCAGGAGAGAAGATAATAGACGACAAAGCGGAGCAGAGCGACAGGCCAGCGCTGCGCCCAGCGGGGATAGCGGTAATCGGTCCGTGCGGCAGCCGGCTCCGCGAGCATGCGCTCCAGGTCCCCGACAGTAGTCGCCGCGGAAAAGCGCGATTCGTTCAGGTCAACCTGGTAGCGATCCTCGAGGGCGCTCAATAGCTCCACCCGCTCCAGGGAGCTGAGGTCCAGATCGGCCGCGAGTTTCGTGTCCGGAGAGAGGACGCCGGGCGGCCTACCCGTGATGCGCGATAGAAGCTCCGCCAGCCCGCCCGTCTGCGCCGCTGCCGGACCCCCTGCCCGCGACCGCACGAAATCGCGGATGACGGCCATCTTCGGCTTCTGCGTGGCGGTCCTGGGAAAATCCTCTTCCGGCCAGATAAACCAGCGCCTGACGTGCTGGTACTGGGCCAGCGATTCGTTGGCGCGGCGGACGGCGGCATCGGCGTCGCAGGCATGATCCCTCAGTATCAGGACCGCGCACGGCTCGGCATTCCCCTCCCTCTCGATGCCGAGAACGACGCAGTCCCGGACCTCCGATTGTTTCTTCAGCGCCGCCTCCAGGTCTTCCGGGTAGATGTTCATGCCTTCGGGATTCACGATCACGTCTTTCTTCCGTCCCTTGAAGTAGAGATTACCATTCGCGTCCAGCTCACCGACATCGCCGGTGTGGAACCATCCCTCCTCGCCCGCGACCGGCTTCAGCTCGTGGCCGTCGAAGTAGCCGGATGCCACGCTCTCGCCCCGCACGAGGATCTCGCCGTTGGCTGCCAGCTTCATCTCCAATCCGGGGAGGGTCTTGCCGATGGATCCTTTCCCGATCTTTAACGGATGGTTGACGCTGACCAATGCCGTCGTCTCGGTCAATCCGTAGCCCTGGATGACGAGGAAGCCCAGGCGGTTCCAGAACGACTCGGTCTTCGGATCGAGAGCGGCGCCACCCGAAATCAGGGCCCAGAACTTCCATCCGAACCGCCTGTGAATCTCGCGGAAACGCCACCACCTGCGGAGGAAATGCTCGCCATCAGCCGCCTGTAATTGAAACCGGAACCATCCCCCTTTGCCCGCGTCGTCGATGTCGCGTTCGATCTTGTTCTTGAGCGAGTCCAGGAGGCGCGGAACGCCAACTAGCACGGACACGCGCTCCTGCCGGACCACGCGCACGATTTCCGACGGATTCAAACTGTCGTGAAATACGACCACGGCCCCGAGAAGCTGCGGGACGAAGACGCCCATAAACTGGCCGAAAACGTGGCTGAGGGGCACCAGATTGAGAAACCGGAGAGGATGAAAGAGCCTCTCATACTTGAGGTACCTTCCGATTTCGGATTCGAGAGGTTCGAGATTGGCGAGGACGTTTCCGTGGCTTATGACGACGCCCTTGGGCTCAGCGGTCGTCCCGGAGGTGAAGATGATCTGGATGGGGCTGTTGCGGGTTAGCCGGGGCGGCTCATACAGGTCGTCACTCTGGGGCGCGGTCAGCGCAGCCAGGTCTTCAAGAACCAGCGCGGGCGCGCCGCGAAAGGAAGCGAGCAGCTCGCGCGAGCATACGCACAGCCGCGCGTTGACCCCGGCGCAGACGCGTGCAGCGAAGTCGGGCGACGTGATCCGGTCCATGGGGACGATAACCGCGCCCCTGAGAATTCCACCCAGGAAAGCGACCACCCATTCCGCGCAGTTGTCGCCCCAGAGGAGAATCCGGTCTCCCATTTCCACGCCCCGGGCTTCGATCAGCCGGGCAAACTGTCGGGCTGACCGGGCAACTGCGCCGTAGGACCAGCGTTCAGTCCGGTATCCTCTGCGAAAGACGTACGCGGTCTCCGAGCCGCGCTTCCCAAAATCATCCAGATAGGCAAGTAAGGTCGTTCTTCGCACAGTCGACCTGTCGCACTCGGGCCGCAGTCCTTCCCGACAGGGAATTCTACGTGAAACGTCCGGCCGGAATCATCACAATCAGTGCCGGGGGCTCACGGCCAGAGGCAGTGCTTGGGCACCTGCGCCGTTTGGGACAGACCGGACGGCCCATGCTGATGCAAGGGCGCGACCAAGTTCTTCGTGGACGGCGAGAGCGAGTTTCCGGTCGTACGGCACGAGGCGCTGAGGCATGTTACTGCGGTTCCTGTGATTCTGCATGCAGGGCAAAGAGACACCGCCGTGGATTCACAGAACCGTGTTCCGGCATTTTCCAGGTCCTCAGACCCGATGGCTCGGACCAGTCGCAGGTGCGCTTCGGCATGTACCGGTGGTAGATCATGGATCCTATCGGGTTCGAAAGATCGCTCAAGGTGACCATTCAGGCACCGGGCCGGAGATCCGGAGGACGCTATCTGCGCCTCCGGGACAACAACACGTTCAAAACTTTCTGGTACCAGAAGGAGCCGCACGCGCAATTCGCTCGCCTGCCGGCCTGCTATAACCTTGAAGTTGAATGAAGTTGTTGTAGAGACCCGCGTTGCCTGAGACAAGGGGTGTCAAGCCGCTCTCAGAGGGGACGGACATCCGAGGCATCAACCTCTATCGAAACCGCCTGCCGGATCAGGTCGACGCGCAGAACGAAGCGGAACCGGCCCCTCTTGCGAACCAGTATGCCCTGGATCCCCTGGAGCGGTCCCGCGATGATTTCGACCCTCTGGCCCACCTTGATATAGGGGTAGGGATCGATGGCGATCTCGGCTTCGAGGAACCGGCGCACAGCATCGATCTGCTCTTCCGGAATCCTCTCGGCGTGTCCTTCATGACCCACGAAACGGACGGCGCCGGGAATGTTCAGCACCCGGTATCGGTTTTCGGGCGTGTCGACCTGATGGACGAATATGTAGCCCGGGAAAAGCGGGAGCCAGATCTTCTTCTTTCGGTCCTTCCAGCGGCTGAGGACTTCGCGCATCGGCAGAAAGACTTCAATAGACCGGTCTGCGAGTTCGGTCAGCAGCTTTTTTTCGTGCCTGCTCCTGGTGTAAAGGGCATACCAGGCGGCATCGGACAGCCTGTCGAATCGCTCCGGTCTGACGATCCTCGCCGGTGTCAGATCGGAGGGCAAATAAAGCGACGAGCGCTCGGCCTCCTGTCCGTCTATTTCCCCGTCCATTGTTGTCTCACAAAGCATATTCACCCGTTGGAATCAAGCGAGAAGGCCTAGAATATAGGAAGTGCGGAACACTGTGTCAAGTCGGCCTGCTGCCCTGCCGCGCTCCGTTGTCACACCAGCCAGCCGCTGCAGTTTCGGCCATCGCCTGATAGAATTGCAGATGCACGGCGGAGGGCAGGTTGAAGATCCTGGACGGGACACGAATGGATTCGGTTCTGGAAGCGGCTGAAGTCATCAGGCTGGGGGGCCTTGTGGCTTTCCCAACGGAAACCGTGTATGGCCTGGGGGCAGATGCCTGCAATCCGATGGCCGTAGCGCGCATCTTTGAAGTCAAGCGGCGGCCGGCCTTCGATCCCGTCATCGTCCACGTCGCTGATGCTGAAACGGTCTCACTCTACGGCGATTTTTCTAGCAGCCTGGCCCGCAGGCTGATTGAGGCGTTTTGGCCGGGCCCGCTGACCTTGGTTGTCCGCAAGACCGATCTGGTGCCGCCGGTAGTAACTGCCGGACTGGATACGGTCGCTGTCCGCATGCCTTCCAACTCCGTGGCACTTGCGCTGATCCATGCGGCCAGCCGCGCGATTGCCGCCCCGAGCGCCAATCCCTTTGGCTATGTGAGCCCGACCGAGGCCGGCCACGTGGCTTCCATGTTGAAGGAGATCGATCTGATACTGGACGCGGGACGTTGTCCTGTCGGCGTGGAGTCAACGATCGTATCGCTCGCAGGAGACCGTCCGTGCCTCCTGCGCGCCGGCGGTATTTCGCCCGATGAGATCGAAGAGTATACCGGTCCCCTCGGGCGGGCCGTCCCCATGCCGGGGAAGCCTGATGCGCCGGGACAGCTGGCCCGCCATTACGCGACACGGACGCCCCTGAGAATCCTTCCCGATCTTCGCGAATGGAGCGGTTCTCCCCGGGGGGAACGTGTGGGATTGCTGTCATTTCTTCCGCCCGAAGACTCGCGGTCGTTCGCCGCCATTTAGGTACTTTCCGCGACGGGAGACTTGCGTGAAGCTGCAGCAAACCTCTTTTCGGCGCTGCACCGGCTCGACGGAATGGATCTGGACTACCTCGTCGTGACCCCGGTGCCTGAGGTGGGGCTCGGGATCGCCATTATGGACAGGTTGAGAAGGTGCGCGGCGCCCGAGTAAGAGAGCCTTTCGGCAAGATCCGATCTTCGCTACACTTGCACTTCGCTTTTCGAAGCACGAGGCCTCGGTCAAGGCCAGACTCCCGGGTTCCACTTGTTCAACGCATGATGTGAGGGCGAGGACAGATCATGACCTCAGTCGAGTCACCATGGTTTTGGGGGGGGTTCATCGGTGTGGTTCTGATGCTCCTGGCCCTGGACCTCGGTGTCTTCCACCGGCGGGCACATTCTGTTGGTCCCCGTGAGGCCATGCTTTGGAGCCTGGTCTGGGTGACGTTGTCGCTCAGTTTCGGCACCTGGATCTACCTGCATCTAGGCTCTCAAAAGGGTCTCGAGTTCTTCACGGGCTACCTGATCGAATACGCCCTCAGTGTCGACAATGTGTTCGTCTTCGTCCTTATCTTTTCCTATTTCGCTGTGCCGCGGCAGTTGCACCACCGGGTCCTGTTCTGGGGGATTCTCGGTGCCCTGGTCATGCGGGCGGCGTTCATTCTGATCGGTGCGGCTCTCCTGCACGCATTCCATTGGGTGATCTATGTCTTCGGAGCGTTTCTGATCTATACCGGCATCAAGATATTCCGCCACGGTGACACCAAGGTGGAGCCGGACCGCAATCCAGTCGTGCGCTTCTTCAGACGCGTGGTACCCATGGTCGCGCACTACGGAGGCGGCGGGTTTTTCGTCAGGCACGGAGGGCGCTGGCTCGCCACACCGCTCGCGGTCGTGCTTGTGACCGTGGAAACGACCGACGTAGTTTTCGCGATCGACTCCATACCTGCGATCTTTGCCATCACCGCTGATCCGTTCATCGTCTATACCTCGAATGTCTGCGCTATCCTGGGATTGCGCTCGATGTATTTTCTAATTGCGGCTGTAGTGAACCGTTTCGCGTATCTGAGCACCGGACTCGGAGTGGTATTGATGTTCGTAGGCGTCAAGATGGTGCTTTCGGACATCTGCAAGATCCCCATCTTCATATCGTTGGGCGTCGTCGCGGCCATCCTCGTGGCATCCGTGGCAGCGTCCCTCCTTTGGCCTCCTCGGGGGACGCAAGTGCCCCCGGTGCCCCGCCCAACCCTGGCAGGACCGGAACCGGGAATAGAACCCGATATCTGACGAAACCGCATCAAACGGGCTCGGGGACAGCATGCCAGGCCAGTACCGACAGCCGATAGAGCTGGGGGGATAGACTGCCTCCCCGCACTTGACCGCGTCTGGCAGTCGCGGTCTAGTCCGCGAGCCCCGGCTCCTGCCGCGCAGGACGGGCGGTCCAACCCATGAGGGAAATGGCGCTTGCGGTGTGATGCAGAAGATGTTAGCTTCCCGGCTTTGAGTTTTCAGGAGGGTACGAATGGCGAATCAGCTCTTTGCTACAAAGCCGCTGGACCTGCTGCTGCGCGAATCCGTCGATACCGGCCACGGCCTCAAGCGCGCCCTGAGCGCCACGGACCTCACGATGCTGGGCGTGGGTGCCATCATCGGTGCGGGGATTTTTGTCCTGACTGGACAGGCCGCCGCGCAGCACGCCGGGCCTGCGGTCGTTCTCTCCTTTGTTGCAGCCGCCATAGCTTGCGTGTTTGCGGGATTGTGCTACGCGGAAATGGCTTCGATGATCCCGATCGCCGGGAGTGCCTACACTTACTCCTACGCCACGATGGGCGAGTTGCTTGCCTGGATCATCGGCTGGGATCTCATCCTGGAATACTCGTTGGGCGCCTCGACGGTAGCCGTGGGGTGGTCAGGAACGCTGGTGAGCATGCTCAATGATATGGGAATTCACATCCCGCCGCAGTTCACGTCAGGCCCCTGGACCGAGGTGACCCTCGCAGACGGCACTAAGACGTTCGGCGCCGTCAACATCCCCGCCATTCTGATTGTCGCCGTGATCACAACCGTCCTTGTCTTGGGGATTCGTGAATCCGCGAACGTCAACACCACTATCGTCTTCGTGAAGATCGGCGTGGTCATTGCCTTTATCGTCGCCGGGGTGCGGTTCATCAACCCGGCAAACTGGTCGCCGTTCGTACCTCCCAATACAGGGAGATTCGAATCGTTCGGCTGGACCGGCGTGCTTACCGGGGCGGGAGTGGTGTTTTTCGCTTACATAGGATTCGATGCGGTTTCGACAGCAGCGCAGGAGGCAAAGAACCCGCGTGAGGACATGCCCAAGGGGATCCTGGGCAGCCTGCTGCTGTGCACTGTCCTCTACATTCTGGTCGCAGGCGTACTCACGGGAATCGTCCCCTACCAGAAGCTCAACGTTCCCGCGCCGATCACCGAGGGGATCAACGCGACCGGTATTTATTGGATGCGCTACGTCATCAATGTGGGTGCGCTGGCAGGACTCAGCTCGGTCATGCTGGTCATGATGCTGGGACAGCCGCGCATATTCTGGAGTATGGCCGGAGACGGCCTGCTGCCTCCGGTCTTCACGAAGGTTCATCCCAGGTTCCGCACGCCATACATCACCACGATCCTCACCGGAATCGCGGTCGCGATCGCGGCAGGCCTGTTTCCGATCTCTGTGCTGGGGCACCTGGTAAGCATCGGCACGCTCTTCGCGTTCATACTCGTATGTGCGGGAGTGTGGGTGCTGAGGCACATGCGGCCGGACGTCAGCCGTCCCTTCCGCGCGCCGTTCATTTCTGTGGTCGCGCCGGCCGGCATCATCACATGCTTCCTGCTGATGTACGGATTGCCGGTCGAAACCTGGGAGAGGTTAACGATCTGGATGGCGCTGGGACTGGCGATCTACTTTTTCTACAGCCGGCGGCATAGCCGGATAGGCAACGCCCACAAGAATGCCTGAACGCCAGGTGGATGCCTCCAGGAATCGGTACAGCCCGAGGGGCTTGTTCAGCGGGGTATCGAAAGTCCCCTTCCCTCCATATATCGTAACTGCTCGGGTGCTTCAGCGGGCGGACGGGATCCGGATTGGGCGGACTGCGGACTTGCCGGGTGCTGCCCCATCAGGCTGTCTTACGCAACGCCACCAGCACCTGCCGGGTGACGGCCTTTAAGGCCTCGAGGACGCCAATCCCTTGTGTCGCAACAGCTTCGAATACCGGTTCGCCCTTGATCCGGAGCATTTTCTGAAGCTTGTCTGCGGGCAGGATGTTGGGAAGGTCCCGCTTGTTGAGCTGAAGGACATAAGGGATCTTGTAGAGATCGAATCCGTGTTCCTTCAGATTCTGCTCAAGATTCGAGAGCGACTCGAAATTGGCATCCATCCTCTCTTCCTGCGAGTCGGCCACGAAAACGACGCCATCGACACCGCGCAGTATCAGCTTGCGGCTGGCGTCGTAGAAGACCTGACCGGGGACCGTATACAGATGAAAACGGGTACTGTAGCCTCGGATTTGCCCCAGATCGATCGGAAGAAAATCGAAAAAGAGCGTTCGTTCGGTCTCCGTGGCCAGAGAGATCATCTTGCCGCGGTTCTCCGGGCTCGTGATCCCATAGACATACTTCAGGTTTGTCGTCTTGCCTCCCAGGCCGGGACCATAGTAGACAATCTTGCAGTTGATCTCGTGGGCAACGTAGTTAATGAAAGTCACCGTTAAACCTTCCCCTCGACGTCAGCTATTGGGCTCAAGTGCCTCATCAGCCGGTCAATTTCGGCGTCCGTGAAGCTCGGCGCCGCAGATACCCCAGGCTCGCGTGTCGGCTTGCGCTCCCGGCTTTCCTGCAGAATCTCCTCGAGCAGCGTGGCGGCTCTTTTCACCTTCCATCGGACCATCCCCATGGACACTGAATCTTCGAAGATGAGCACCAGTGAGTATTTTCGCGCCACATCTGAGATATGAATGCTGCGGTGACGGCCTTGATGATAAATGATTGAAAACTCAGTCTCTCCGACCAGGCGCGCCAGCTCCTGCGTCGCTGCCAGATTGGCTGCAGCGAGTGATGCGAGAGCCGTGTGGTCGAGGGTCAACCCCTGCCCCTCGGACGCGATCTCATGCCCTGCCCTGTCAATGAGGATAACAAGGTCCGCCCCAAGGTCCTTCTGGGTCTTGGCAAGGATCGCCTGCAACTGCTGGTATTCACTTTTCCGGAGCAGGAGCGCGCTCAGCATCATCGCGGACGACACGGGTCAGCCACCATAGCAATGGAATCGGTGCGAGTTGCCCTCGGATCTCGCGCTTGACTTATCGGCCGATTTCTCCTAATAATAACTGCCAAATTGTTGCCTGCTCTTTGATATGAACTATCTTATTGTGAATAAATGACTTAGAGGCCAGACATGGCGAAGCCCCCGAGACGTGCTATCAAGGCTGGAGACAAGGCAGGGAAAGGCACCAAGGTCCGGAAACGCAAAGCCATGGCAAAGCCCAAGGCGGCGCGCAAGGGTTCGCTCGGAGGATTGACGACCGGCAGGCGCAGTCGGAAGCCGGCAATCCCGGTGTCGCGGACGAAACGCCGGTCGCCGAAGGCCTTCCGGGCGTCAAGCACGCCCGTGATCGCAGCTCGGAAGAATGCTCCGGCGATCAGGGCCACACCGGCACCCGAGCGACCGCCACGGCTCCTTCGAAACTCCAGAGGTACGGCTGCGGCCCTCAATCTTCTGGAGAAAGCGATCAGACTCATCCATCACAAAAACTTCCGGCGGGCGCGGGCTGAGCTGGATGCTCTCATCGAAAACCACCGCACCGAGGTCGAGATCGTTGCGAAGGCTCGCTCCTATTGCCAGATCTGTGAGCGCGAAGAGAGAGCGGCACGAAAGCCGGCCTCCCCTGAAGACCAGGTTTACACCCTCGGCATCATCGAGCACAACCGCGGGAACTACGATGGAGCGATCACGCACTTTCGGCAGACGCTGCTCAGGTCCCCGGATGCGGACTATGTTTACTACTCCATGGCAGCATCGTATGTCCTCAAGGGAGAGACGGGACAGGCACTGGAGCATCTGCGAAAGGCAATCCAGCTTAACGAAGCCAACCGCTTCTATGCAAGAAACGACCCGGATTTCAATTCTCTGCACGAGAACAGGGAATTCGCCGATCTTGTCGGAATGGTGCAAGTAAGATCCGAGCCGTTGATATGATGAACCGCGAAATCCTGGCCAAGGTGCTCTCCGTCGGAGGGGGAAGGGGACCGCTGCGCCTTCGCAAGGATCTGAAAACCCCGGTCTTAGATCCTCTCGTCATCGAAGCGCCGCAGCAAGGGCCGTGGATCTCGCGGTTGACGGCCGTGGCAACCGGGGCGGATGCCGGAGAAAGCTCCGGGAGACTTAGAGAGGAGTTCCAGATCCTCCCGCCCGGCGATATCCGCAACTGCATGGCAGCACTCTCTGCGGACGAATCGTCCCGGTCGAAGCGGTCCCGGACCGATGACGAAGGTTTCAATATGCGTCCGGTTTCAGCCTCGCTATGAAAGACCTGGCCGTTCTCATCCTGGCAGCCGGCAAGGGTACCCGCATGATAAGCCGGCGCGCAAAGGTCCTGCATAAGGTCTGTGGCGTCCCTATGGTCAGTCTCGTGTGCCGCGCTGCCGCGGCCTTGCAACCGGGCGACGTGATCGTCGTGGTCGGCCAGGACGGGGACCTGGTCCGTAAATCCCTGAAGGAGTATGGCGCGAGGTTCGTTGATCAGGCCGAGCAGCTTGGCACCGGCCATGCGATGATCACGGCGCGTGCCGAATTCGAAGGACTGGCGGGAAATTTGCTGGTGCTCTACGGTGATACGCCGAGGATCAAGCCTGACACACTGCGCATGCTCGTCGATCGACACAGACACAGCGGCGCTGCGACCACACTGCTCACGACTCGCGTGGCCAACCCCTACGGTTACGGCAGGATCATCCGCAACGGAAAGGGGCAGATAGCCGCCATCGTCGAGGAAAAGGATGCCAGCCCGGCCCAGCGCAGCATCACAGAGATCAACCCCGGCCTTTACTGCTTCCAGATCCGCCCGCTGGTCGCGAGCCTCGAAGGACTATCGAACCGTAACGTCCAGGGAGAGTATTACCTCACCGATGTCATCGCGATCCAACGCGAGGCGGGGCTCCAGATCGAAGGTGTGATTCATGAAGACTCCGAGGAGCTCCAGGGAATCAACACCCGGGCGGAGCTCGCCGAAGCCGATCGTGCCCTGCGCATGCGGAAAAACCGGCAGCTGATGGCAGCGGGGGTGACGATGATCGACCCGGAGAGCACCTATGTCGACCTGGACGTCGAACTGGAGAGAGACGTGACCCTCTACCCGCAGGTAATCCTTCAAGGGTCGACCTTCATTGGCGAGGGGGCGACCATCCATTCGGGCGCCAGGATAACGGACTCACGGATCAGTGCGGAGGCTTTGATTTTGAACTGCAGCCAGATCGCGGACTCGGTGGTCGGTGCGGGATCCTCGGTCGGGCCTTTTGCGCGTATCCGAGACCGCTCAGTCGTCGGCGAAGGGTGCCGGGTCGGCAACTTCGTCGAGCTGAAAAAGACCAGCCTCGGCGACCGATCCAAGGCAGCCCATCATGCCTACCTCGGCGACGCGACGATCGGGTGCGATGTAAACATCGGTGCGGGTGTCATCACCTGCAACTACGATGGAGTGCGCAAACATGCTACTATCATCGAGGACGGCGCTTTCATCGGCACCGACTCGCAGCTGGTAGCCCCTGTCCGCATCGGTCGTAACGCCTATGTTGCCGCCGGAAGCTGCATTACCGCGGACGTGCCGGAGGGGGCCCTTGCGATCGCGCGTGAACGCCAGGTTGTGAAGGCGGACTGGGTGAAACGACGGGCCAAGACCGAGAGCCCTTGATGATCAACTGCAGGAACTGTATCCACTGGTTGGACGAGAGCCTTAGGGACATCGAAGCAGACGGCGGGGGATCGACGCACATCTACATGGGATGCCGCATTTACGGCTACGTCGAGAACAACACCGCGCTGCCGAGCTGCGAACATCACATCCAGAGCGACACCCTGTTTGCCATCTGCGGCGAGTGCGGGGTCACGGTTCCGAAGGTCTGCATCTCCTTGGGGCAGTGCGTCAATTGCACGGATACGGACCTTTTCTGCGTGGATCATTGTCTGGGCGGTGACAATCGGAAGTACTGCACCCACTTCGTCAGGCTGCACACAGAGGGGGTGCATCTCATAGCGGAGGACCGGGCATTCGAACTCTTTCCCTCCATCGGCATGCCCGGCCGGGCCAAGAACCGCGACGGCAGGAAGCCCGGCTGAGCGTCGACCCGTTCGGTGCACTACCCCGCTCCTCCAAAATCAAAAGGAATAGCGAAGCGCCACCTCGATCTCGCGGGCGCGGCTCGCGCCGAATATCTTGCCGAACGACGACGTCCCCATCACCGGATAGGGCTGGTCGAAGTTTACCTGGTTAAAGGCGTAGAAGAGCTCCACGCGGAATTCGATCAGGCTGCCGTCGGAAATCCTCTTCTGCTTGATCACGCTGATGTCCCATTTGGCATAGGACGGGCCGACGAGGACGTTCCTCCCAGAATTCCCGAAGGAATAGGGCTCCGGATCGACAAAGTCCGAGGTTTCGAACCATTTGTCGGGAGAGCGCAGAGAGCTGTTCAAGGTCCCCGGTCCGACACGGTCGGGCCGATCGTCCGAAATACCGTCATTGTTGCAGTCGCCGGGCTGATGGACGCTGAACGGCGTGCCGTCCTGGAAATGCGTAATGCCCGAGAGTCTCCATCCTCCGATGAGGGCGTCGAGCCATGGACCCGCGTCGCGCGCGCCGCGGCCGC
>JACADW010000091.1 GCA_013388445.1 Acidobacteriota bacterium
GTCCAGGGCGCCCTTGCGCCGCGTCAGGTCCCGCGCCTTGCGCGCCGCCTCTCGCGCGCGCGCGGCCTCGATGGCCTTGGTCAGAATTCGCCTGGCTGCCTGCGGGTTCTGCTCGAAGTATGCCCCGAGGTTGTCGTTGACCGCCGCTTCGACGATTCCCTTGATCTCACTGTTTCCGAGCTTTGTCTTCGTCTGGCCTTCGAACTGGGGGTTGCGCAGTTTGACGCTGATCACCGCTACCAAGCCTTCCCTGACATCCTCGCCGGTCGGATTTTCCTGAAGGTCCTTTAGCAGGTCGTTGGCCTGGGCATATGAATTGATGCTGCGGGTCAGGGCAGCCTTGAACCCCACCAGGTGGGATCCACCCTCGTGCGTGTTGATGTTGTTTGCGAACGTGAAGATCGTCTCGCTGTAGCCATCGTTGTATTGCATGGCCGCCTCGACGATGACGTCCTCTTTTTTCGCTTCGAAGTAGATCGGTTCCGGGTGCAGCGTGTTCTTGTTTGCGTTCAGGTACTCCACAAATGAGACAATTCCCCCGGCATACTTGAACGCGTCGTGCCGCTCGGACCGAAGGTCCTCCAGCGCAATCTCCAGGCCCTTGTTCAGGAATGCGAGCTCCCGGAGCCTCGCAGCGATGGTGTCGTAACTGAATTCGACCACTTCGAAAATACTGTCGTCCGGCTTGAATGTGATCTTTGTGCCACGCCTCCTGGTCGTCCCCGTCTGTGTGAATTCCGTGACCGGTCTTCCTCTCTCGTAGCTCTGTTCGAACACCTTTCCGCCCCGCCAGATCTCAAGATCCAGGCGTTTGCTCAGGGCGTTCACGACCGACACGCCGACGCCATGCAGACCTCCCGATACCTTGTAGGACACGTTGTCGAACTTGCCGCCCGCATGTAGGACCGTCATCACCACTTCGGCCGCCGACTTTCCCGATTGTTCGTGCAAGTCGGTAGGTATGCCGCGCCCGTTGTCCACCACCGTGACACTGTTGTCTATATGAATGGTCACTTCAATCCGGTCACAGTAACCATTGAGGGCCTCGTCCACCGAGTTGTCCACAACCTCGTATAAGAGATGGTGCAATCCCTCGACTGAAGTCGAACCGACATACATCGCCGGCCGCGTTCGCACCGCCTCCAAGCCTTCCAGAACCTTAATCTTGTCCGCACCGTACTCATCCTCCGGAACAGGGGTTCCGGATGCTACAGTGCCTTGCCCGATGGAGCCTGGTAACTGCACATTCTCATCCATAGGTCAGCAGCCCTATTCAGGTTTCATGAGGGCGAATTTATGGAGGCCCAAGGTCCCAAACAAACCTATTGTTTGCAGGAACTTATTCCGCAGGATATAACTTAAAAGTATAGCATGCGGCACGCAGTTTTTCCTCAGAAATCTTTGCGTGCCTGCAGTTTCTAAGACTAATTGAATGAGATCTTTGGAGAGATTGACCGTGGGCGATCCAGGCTGCCTGGCCGGGCCGTTTCCCAACAGTCCTCCGAGGCCTTGAAGATCCTTCCTGAATCCACGATGAATCGTCCTTCCACGGAGGAAAAGCTCTCGAGGACAGCCCGCTTGGCAGTTGTCAGGAATGTCTGCGTCCTCTCACCGAGATAGCCCAGAAAAATCCTCAGCCTCTCGTCATCCAGTTCCGCTTCAACATCGTCGACAAGGAAAACGGGATAGAAGCCATGCACCTTCTTGTGTATCTCCATCTGCGCAAAGTAGAGGGACAGGAGCGCACTCCTTTGCTGCCCTGCGGAGCCGAATGCTCCGGCCGCCCTCCCGCCGACCGTGATCTTCAGCTCATCACGATGCGGACCGATGGATGTGAACCCGAGCCTGTTATCCGCTGCGCGGCGTTGTTTCAGAGCCTGCACGAAGTTTGTTTCGACTGTTTCTGCGGAATCGAAGTCCCCTTTTACCGTCGACACATAGTGGAGGCTGACGGACTCATTGCTGAAAACCCCTTTGGGGATCTCTCTTCTCAATTCTTCGACGTACCGTAGCCGGTTCCAGACAACGCTCGCCCCTTCCCTGGCAAGCGACTGTTCCCAGCTCTCGACCAACTCCGTTCCGGTGGACGTCTTTGAACCAGCCGCTGTGTCAGCCAGCAGCCGATTTCTTTGCCTCAAAGCCCTTTGATAGTTCATCAGTGCTCTCAGGTGTCCGGGATAGAGCGTGACCATACCGCGGTCCAGGAATGCCCGCCGGTCTCCCGGGGAACCCCTGACTACCGCAAGATGCGATTGTGTGAAGGCCACCACATGAAACTGTCCAAGAAATTCTTCCAGGGAGACGTCCCGGCCGAACAGGATCAGCTTTTTCTCGAAGGGACTCAACGTCACCTGCATCCGTCGCTCTCCTCCTGCATGCCGCACCGCTCCTGCGACCGAACACGCCTCATGACCAAAGCGGATGCACTCCTTGACGGAAGATGTCCGGTAACTCTTGCCGTGCCCGAGAATATAGATCGCTTCCAGGAGGTTTGTCTTGCCCTGACCGTTCAGGCCGAATATCAGGTTTGTTGCGGGAGAAAAACTGACGGTGTCAGAGGTGAAGTTTCTGAAGCGGTCCAGTTGGAGAGTGACGAGATGCACGCCTAGAATTTCATCGGCATGACAACGTATCGATAGTCGAATTCGCTCCTGAGAGCGGGCCTCAACATACCCTGGGTGTCGGCATCCCGGAGTGCCAGGACTACCGAATCGCTGCCGCACACACCCAGGAAGTCCAGCAGATACTGAGGATTGAAACCGATCTCCAGACCGGGACCCTCGTACTCGGCCGGCACGATCTCCTTTCCCTCCCCAGCCTCAGCGCTGCTCGCGGTCAGTTCAACGGCGCCAGGCGATACCGAGAAGCGCACCGCCCTCAGTTTCTCATCGGACATCACAGCCGCCCTGCGTATCGCATCCCCGAACGCCCTGGTGGGCACGGTGACCAGCCTGTCATTATCCAGTGGTATCACCATTTCGTAGTTCGGGAACTGCCCAGCCAGCACACGGGAGACAAGCCTTTTGTCTCCGGCGGAGAAGAACAGGTGGTTTTCGTCTCTCCCGAATCCCACCAACAACTCCTGATCGCCTACCAGCTTCTGGATCTCGACCAGGGTCTTTCTCGGGATGAGCGACCGGATCTCCGAATCCAGCCCATCAAAAGATATCGACTTGCTCACCAGCGCAAGGCGGTGCCCGTCCGTCGCTACCATCTTGATCTCCCGGGGGGCCACCACAAGGAGCGCCCCGTTGAGCGAGTAACGCGATTCCTCCTGGGTTATCGCGAAGATCGTGCGTTGGATCATGCCCCGCATAACCGCACCGGGGATGGAAAGCAGCGCCTCCTGAAACTCAGGAATCGAGGGAAAGTTCTCCTTCGGGAGTCCCACCACTCTGTACTCCGACTGGCCAGACCTGATCTCCATCCAGTCGTTCTCCATCTGCATGCACGCGATCCTGGCGTCCTCGGGCAGCAGGCGGACAATGTCAAAAAAACGCCGGGCAGACACCGTCATCGCCCCCTCGGTTTCTACCTCAGCCGCGCAGCCGCAACAGATGCTTACATCCAGATCGGTCGCGGTAATATCGAGCCGCCCTCCCCGAGCCTCAAGAAGTATGTTGGACAGTATGGGAATGGTGGTCTTCTTTTCGATGACGCCCTGCACGAGGTTCAGCTCGCTCAGCAGGGGTTCCCTTGCAACGTTGACACGCATCAGGGTGCTGCCAGGTACCATGATGTTCAAGCCCCCAGTTATATTGGCCAGAGGTGGAAGATGCGCGATTATAGCAGAAAGAGAGGTATCCATCTCCTAGAGTTATAAGGAGGGGGTGTGGATTTGTTGAAAAGGCACCGAAAGCCGCGTGTGTGCAGTGGCGCGGCTGTGAACAGGTTGTGGGGCTGCTTGTGCAAAAAGGCCGGCGCGCTGTGCAAAACGAGAACCGGCAGGCAACCCGGGAAAAATCCACAGGGGGCCGTCCTGGAAATGTGGACAACTCCGAGGAAAACTGCGGGATTGTCGGCAGGACAGGTCGTCAACTGATGGAGCGGGTGATATTGGAGAGCGCTTCGGAGATCTCGGCATCCTTGTTCTTGAGGTCGTCGATCTTCCTGATGGAATGAAGGACCGTGGTGTGGTGTTTCCCGCCGAATTCCCGCCCGATCTGAGGGAGGGACTGCCTGGTCAATCTCTTCGCGATGTACATGGCTATCTGGCGCGGTTGGACGATCGGTCTGGAGTTGTCCCTTGCCTTCAGTTGCGCGGGCTTCAGTCCGAAATACTCGGAGACAGCCTGAATGATGGTTTCGGTCGTGACGGGCCGCGCTTCATCGACGATGGGCCTCTTGAGAACCTCCCTGGCATATGCTGTGTCGATGTCTGTGGGTGCGATGCCGTCGAAAGAGGCTCGTGCGCTGACACGGAGCAGAGCCCCCTCGAGTTCCCGTATGCTCGATCGCACGCTGCTTGCGAGGAACGAAACGACGGCGTCGGAGAGCGGTATGGCCAGCGACTCTGCCTTCTTGCGCAGGATGGCGATCTTGGTCTCGAGATCCGGCGCCTGAATGTCGGCAATGAGGCCCCATTCGAAGCGGGAGTGCAGCCTCTCCTCGATGGTCGCAATCTCGCGCGGGTGACAATCGCTCGTGATGACGATCTGTTTCTGTGCGTTGTAGAGGGCGTTGAATGTGTGAAAGAACTCCTCCTGCGTCCGTTCTTTGCCGGCGATGAATTCAATGTCGTCCATCAGGAGCACGTCGATATTCCGGTACTTCTGTCTGAACTGCATCGTGCGGTCGAACCGGATCGAATTTACGACCTCATTCATGAACTGTTCGGCCGAGAGATAACTGACCTGCATGCGCGGGAACCGGCGCCGGATGACATGGCCGATCGCATGCAGCAGGTGCGTCTTCCCGAGTCCGACGCCCCCGTAAATGTAAAGCGGATTGTAAGCCCTGGCCGGCTGTTCTGACACCGCCATGGCCGCGGCGCGGGCGAACTGGTTGCTCGTTCCGACCACGAACGTGTCGAAAGTGTAGCGGTGATTGAGCGAAAGGGTGCTCTCGGCTGGAATCTGCGGGGACGGTGTCTCGAGAGGGACGGCCGGCTGCGCCGCAGCAACTGTGACGTCAAGGCGTGGCGAGAGGCCAGTGGCGTCGCGTATTGCGTCGGCGACGACGGCCGCGTAGTGATCAAGGAACCACTGACGGAAATTCTCGTTGGGGGCGCATATGCGGACGCAGTCGGCATCCAGGGCCACGAGCGCAAGCGGACGAAACCACGTCTCGTAGCAATGAGGGCTGACTCTCTTCCCAATCACCGAAAGAACCCGATCCCAGGTGTCCATCGAACCAGACCCCCCGGCAGCCTGCCGGTTCTTTTCCACAGCGATTTCCACAGCTGTGGAAAACAGACCCCATCCTTATGACAGCGGCTTTGCCTATTGCCGCTGACCGTCTCATTTCGCGATCGGCGGGTGCTTTTGAGCGAAACCTCTTTGGTTGGCGCGCTGCAACTTAATCGAGCAACGCGCGCGAAAATTAGCATAGCGTCATAGGGCATGCAACAAAAAACTAAAAAAAAATCTTTCGGGTTGGCAAACCCTGGATCCCTTGACTGGCAAAGGTTTCAGGGGATCAATGGCACGCGTGTGCAGGGAAAATGCGGAGTTGAGGGGTGGCGGTCGGGGAAGATTTCGCGATGCAAACTTTTGATAGGATAATTGATCGGAATATGCACGCGCCGCTGTGGAAATGCAGCGGCGGGGCGCGCGGCACGCGTCGCTTCCGGAGGGGACCGCGATGGGGAGAACGGGGCCGCTCGAAAAGGGGGCTTGCCGATCAGGGGGAAAAATAGGCCTTGAGGCGTGCGTAAGTGCGGGGGAGTTCCTCGGGAAGAACGCGTGTCTCGGCCACCACGGATACGAAATTCGCATCACCCACCCAGCGGGGAACAAGGTGCATGTGGAGGTGGTGCTCCACGCCGGCGCCGGCGGCCCGGCCGAGGTTGAAGCCGAGATTGAACCCGTCCGGGCTGTACTCGCAGCTGAGCGCCGCCTCGCAACGGCGGGCGAGCTCCATGAGCTCCCCGAGTTCGTTGGTGTCGGCGTCGCGCAGGAACGGGATGTGGCGGTTGGCGGCTATAAGCAGGTGGCCGGCCGTATAGGGGAAGAGGTTGAGGATGACATAAGCGTGCGTCCCACGGTGGAGAACGAAGTTTTCGTCATCCGCATTCTGCGCGAGAATGGTGCAGAAGACACAGTCACCGGCCTCGCGATCCAACCCGCGGATGTAATCGAAGCGCCAGGGCGTCCAGAGCCGATCCATCAGCTGTTTATGAGGTCCTTGATCTCTTTGCCGGGCTTGAAGTAAGGGACCCGCTTGGCGGGGACCGACACGCCCGAACCGGTCTTGGGGTTTCTGCCCAGGCGTGAGGCGCGGTTGCGGATACGGAAGGATCCAAAACCGCGCAGTTCGATCTTCTCGCCGCGCTGCAGGGACTCCGTGATGCTGTCCAGGACGGTCTGGACGATGACTTCGGCGTCCTTCTTGGTCAATGCGGACTTTTGGGCAACCTCTTCGACGAGCTCTGCTTTCGTCATGGCCGTTTATCTCCAAAGGTACTGAAATCGTATGTGAGACTGCGACCGATCCATGGGCAAGGGAAGGACGGCGCGCGATTCACCCAGTAGCAGATCGATGATCGAAATCCTCTTCTTCTTCGGGGTTATGACACGCGGCTCCCCGGGAATGCCAGCCATCCTGGCGGCGGCCTGGATGGCGTCCTGCAGCGTGCCCAGCTCATCCACCAGGCCCAGCTTCTTGGCCTCCTCGCCGGTGAATACGCGCCCGTCGCCGAGCTTGCGCACGAGATCATCCGGCATCTTGCGGCTCTTGGCGACGGCAACGACAAACTGCCTGTAAAGGCCGTCGATAATCTGCTGGAAATAGGCACGCTCCGCATCGGTAAGCGGACGGGCTGGGTTGCCTGCATCCTTGTATTCGCCGCTCTTGATCACGACGTCCTGCATCTTGGCCCAGCGCAGGAGGTCGCCGTAGTTGTACCATTCAGCGATCACGCCGATGCTGCCTGTAATGCTGCCGGGGTTTGCATAAACCCGGTCCGCGGCGCAGGCGATGTAATAACCGCCCGACGCGGCCACCGACGACATGCTCGCGATGACCCGCTTGCCGGTGTCAGCACGAAACTTGAGCAGGGCCTGATAGATCTCCTGTGATGCTGCAACGCCGCCCCCGGGCGTGTTGAGACGCACCACAACCGCACGAACGCCGCCGGGCCTGCCGTACTGCTTGAGCTGTTCGACGAATTCCTTGGAATCGAGAATGATTCCCTCGAGTTCCAGGAGAGCGATCTGGTTGTGAGACAGGGAAAACGACGGGGTCTCCCGGTCCGACATGTATACGGCGAGGGCGATCAGCGACACGGTGAAAAAGAGCAGCACGCCGCCGCCGACAACCAACCATAAAAGAAGATTGGTGCGCTTTCCCGACATTGTGTCCGCCTTGTGCGGTGAACAGGATCAGCTGTCGCCTCGCCGGAGACGCTGGAGTTGGTCGCCGAGGCGCTCGGCCATCGTGCTGCTGCCGGAATCCGGCGATGCCATATAGGACGTGAACTCCAGGCGCGGCTCCTCCTCCTTCATGGCCTTCAGGCTCAAGCCGATCTTCTTCTCCTGGAGGTTGAGTTTGATTACCCGCATCTCGACTTCCTGGCCCACATTGAGAAACTCGGTCGGCTTCTCGACGTGCTTTTCATCCAGCTCGGAAACATGGCAGAGGCCCTCGATCCCCTCTTCGAGCTCGATAAAGGCGCCGAAATTGGTCATGCGGACAACCTTGCCCCTGACCACGTCTCCAAGGTTGTGGTGGCTGAACCATGTCTCCCAGCGGTCGGGCTCGAGCTGCTTGATCCCCAAAGACAGCTTCTGGTTTGCCGCGTCAATACTGAGAACCACCGCCTGAACTTCGTCCCCCTTCTTCAGCACCTCGGAGGGATGCTTGATGCGTTTGGTCCAGGAAATATCGGAGACATGGACGAGGCCGTCGATACCTTCTTCGACTTCCACAAAGGCGCCGAAATCGGTGACATTGCGGACCTTGCCGGTGATGACCGTACCGGGAGCGTAGCGGGATTCGAGCTCGTCCCAGGGATTGGGCTCTGTCTGCTTGAGGCCGAGCGAGATCCTCCTGGACTCAGTGTCGATATCCAGCACGACAACCGCCACAGGGGATCCGACCGTGACGATCTTGGACGGGTGCTTGACCCGTTTGTTCCACGTCATTTCCGAGATGTGGATCAGGCCTTCGATCCCCGGCTCAAGCTCAACGAAGGCGCCGTAATCGGTCAGGCTCACAACCTTGCCCTGGACCCGCATATTCTTCGGGTATCGCATGTCTGCGTGAAGCCACGGGTCTTCGGTCATCTGCTTGTAGCCGAGCGATACGCGCCCGTCCTCGCGGCTGAACTTGATGACCTTCACCGTGATCTTGTCCCCCACCGAAAGGACTTCGGACGGGTGGTTGACGCGGCCCCAGGACATGTCCGTAATATGGAGCAGGCCGTCGACCCCGCCAAGATCTATGAAAGCGCCGTAGTCGGTGATGTTCTTGACCACACCTTCCATGACCTTTCCCTCCTCGAGCTCCTCGAGGGTCTTGGCCTTCTCCTCCTTCATGGATTCTTCAAGCACGGCCTTGCGGGATAACACGATGTTGCCGCGCTTCTTGTTTACCTTGATGACGCGCATCTCGAATTCCTCGCCGCGGAGGCTGTCGAGATTCCGCACCGGTCGCAGATCGATCTGCGAGCCGGGCAGAAATGCACGAACGCCGATATCGACGGCGAGGCCGCCCTTGATCCGCTCGATGACACGCCCCTTGACTACAGAGCCGTCGCGGTAGGCCCGTTCGATCTCATCCCAGATCTTCATCCGTTCGGCCTTCTCGCGCGACAGCACGACATAGCCGTTGGCGTTCTCAGTCTGCTCGAGGAAGACGTCAACGGAATCACCTACCTTGACGCTGAGCTTCCCCTGATCGTCCATGAATTGCTCGGCCGGGATGATGCCCTCGGACTTAAACCCGACGTCGACAATGACTCCGCCGGCAGTGATGGCGATCACCTTTCCTTTGATTACCTCACCCTCGGAAAAGGTCTGCGCCCGCTGTTCGTAAGCCTCGAGGAGGCTTTCGAAGCTGCCCTCGTCCTCGCCTTGCTGAGCGGCGGGCTCGGGAGCAGTCTGCGCTGCAGGCTCCGTGGGGCCGCTGCCTTTATGCGGCAGGGTGTTATCTACTTCAACTGACATTCAATCCTCCTGGATTTACCCGCTTCAGGCAAGAGACCCAAAGCCGGGACGTATCGAAACATCGTGATTGCGGCGGGATCCTGTCAAAAAGGAACAGTCTGCCAGCGGGGCTGCGGTCTGATAAACGGAGCAAACTCAACGGGCGACATCCCTCGGATCTCGAATATTCGAAACCTAAAGTCTACCCATGAGCGCAACGGATGTCAATTGTTGACGGGACTCAATTTACGGTATCGCGACCATGTTTGCGCCCAAAGCTCCCTGTGTGCCGTCGGCGCTGATCCGCATCGATTGCATGTCGGCCCGTTCAACGCGAAGCCGTTCCTCACTCCGGTGGCGCACACTCAGGCGCGGGAAAACGTGCCCGGGCGCAGCAGGCCGCGGCCTCCGGCGACGCGGGTATCTTCGGGACGGACTTGATTCTGCCCCTCCGGCGCGGGCCCCCGGTCGGCAGCGACTTTGCTGCCTATGATCCGGTTGTCCCATATTTCCGGAACAGCCATTTGGCCGATTGGACTGCGGTTTGGGATTCGGCATCGGCCTGGCGGATGACGTCCGAAGCAGACTCTCGCGGGCACCGGACGCGGCATATGCGCGGGCCGGAATCAGGCCGGCGGCTTTCCAAACAAGTTATTCCGATTGCCTGATGCAGCAAGTTCCGCTACGGTGGAGGAGGTTGCGCATGGCGAGTCTGCCCGGAAGAGCAGCCGTAAGGGACGTCCCGTCCGGCCAGTGTGAGTCCAATCAATCATTCCCAGCGTGCCGGCGGCCAGCGTCTGCTGGCTGCCAGGCCGTGTGCGTGACCGGTCGGCAGAGTAATCGGCGCGGAGTCAGAATAAAGTCGGCCCGGTGACTGCGAGGTGTACAAAGGAGGATGCCGTGAAGACAATCTCCCGATGCTGTGTTCTGGCGCTGCTTTTCATGGGGACCGTGGGACTGGCACGGCCCATGATTACGGCTCCCGAGCAGCAATTTGGCTTCAATATCGGAGACGATCACAGACTGGTGAACTACACGCAGCTGGCGGACTATTGGCGGCGATTGGATGGCGAGTCCGAACGGATGGCTGTTGAAGTCATTGGCAAGACTGCCGAGGGGCGGTCCATGATCATGGCGATCATAACCGCGCCGGAGAATCACAGAAAGCTCCAGAGACTCAAGGAAATAGCGAGACGAATGGCACTCGCCGAAGGGATTTCGGAGGGGGACGCACGGGCGATGGCCCGGGAAGGGCGGGCTGTTGTCTGGATCGATGGCGGCTTGCACGGCACAGAGGTCGTGGGAGCTCAGCAGCTGATCGAGATGGCTTACCAGATGGTGAGTCGCGAGGACGCGGAGACGCTGAGGTTCCTTCAGGATGTAGTGTTACTCCTGGCGTGCGCGAATCCTGACGGAATGGAGCTGGTTTCCAACTGGTACATGAGGAATCCCGACCCCGAACGGCGGTCGCTGGACAACCTGCCTCGGCTTTACCAGAAATACATCGGGCACGACAACAACCGGGACTTCTATATGTCGACACAACCGGAAACGGAGGCGATCAACCGCGTCTTTTATCACGATTGGTTCCCGCAGATCGTCTACAACCATCACCAATCGGGGCCGCCTGGGACCGTGCTTTTTGCGCCGCCGTTTCGCGATCCGTTCAATTACCATTTCGATCCGCTCATCCCGGTTGGGATCGATCTGGTCGGGGCAGCCATGCACAACCGGTTTGTCCTTGAGGGCAAAGCGGGAGCGACCATGCGCAGCGGTGCCGGCTATTCCACGTGGTATAACGGGGGCCTGCGCACCACGACCTATTTCCATAACATGATTGGGCTGCTCACTGAAATGATCGGCAGCCCGACCCCGATGGAGATTCCTTTCGTGCCGGACAGGCAGCTTCCGCGAGGGGATCTGCCGATGCCCATCGCGCCCCAGCCGTGGCACTTCCGGCAGTCCATCGAATACTCGATCACGGCGAACCGGAGCGTTCTCGACGTTGCCTCAAAATACCGGGAAGAGTTCCTGTTCAACATCTACCGCATGGGAAGGAACTCGATCGAGCGGGGCAGTCGCGACAGCTGGACCATGAGCCCCAGGAAGATCGACGCGGTGCTGCAGAGGCTGGCTTCGGCAGGTGGGCGGGCGCAGGGCGAAGCGGCCCGCGAGCGGGTTGGGGCGACCAGGACCGGGATTGCGCCCAGGCAATATTTCGAACAGCTAAAGGATCCCAGGGAGAGGGATGCGAGAAGCTACGTCATCCCCGCGGACCAGCCGGACTTTCTGACAGCCACCAAGTTCGTGAATGCGCTCATCAAGGCCGGGATCGTCGTCCACCGGGCGACCTCCGCGTTCGAAGTCGCGGGGAAGGGTTACCCGGCCGGGTCTTATGTGGTCCGAACCGCGCAGGCTTTTCGGCCCCACATCCTGGATATGTTCGAACCCCAGGATCACCCGAACGACCTGATGTACCCGGGCGGACCGCCGCGGCCGACTTATGACAGCGCAGGCTGGACGCTGGCGTATCAGATGGGCGTGCGTTTCGACCGGATCCTCGAGGGATTCGAGGGTCCCCTCGAACGGATCAGCGGTTTCGCCAAGGCGCCGCCGGGGTCCGTAGAGGGAGCAAGGGAAGCTGCCGGATTCGTCCTCAGCCACGATACGAACGACTCGTTCCATGCCGTGAACCGGCTTCTCGCCGCAGGCGACGGTGTTTTCTGGCTGGCGACGCCGATAAGGGCGGGCGGGATCAGCATGCCTGCCGGTACCATGTACATCCCCAAGCGGGAGGGCACCGTCGAGAGGCTTCGGCAGATCGCTAACGACGTGGGACTGAATTTCCTCGGCCTCCGGCAGGCCCCCGACGGAGAGATGCTGGAGCTGAGAAACCCGCGGATCGGACTCTGGGACCGGTACGGCGGATCGATCGCCTCCGGCTGGATCCGCTGGCTGTTGGAGCAGTTTGAGTTTCCGTTCGACGTAGTGTACGCGCCGGATCTCGATGCGGGTGGGCTGGCAGCGCGGTTCGATGTACTCATCTTCCCGGACGGCGCCATTCCGCCGGTGCGGTCCGGGGACGGACAGGCTGAGCCTGGCGGCAGGATGGGGGCCCAGGACAGCATTGATCCGATGACCATTCCGCCGGAGTACCGCGGCCGGCTCGGCAGCGTGACCGCAGGGAAGACAATGGTCGAGATTCGTAATTACCTGGAGGCGGGCGGCAGCGTCATCGCAATGGGGAGCTCGACGAACATCGCCTATCACCTTGGGTTGCCCCTCGGGAACGCCCTCGTCGAACGACGGGCGGACGGGACAGAATCGCCGCTTCCGCGTGAGCGGTTTTACATTCCCGGCTCGCTGATCCGTGCACGCGTGGTCCGCGATAATCCGCTGGCCTATGGAGTCCCAGATCCTGTAGATGTCTTTTTTGCGAGCAGCCCCGTGTTCAGGCTCCGTCCGGATGCGGCATTGAGGGGCGTACGGCCTATTGTCTGGTATGAAGGCGGGAAGACACTGCGGAGCGGCTGGGCCATCGGAGAGGGGTACCTGGACCAGGGTGTCGCAGTGGCGGAAGCCAGCGCGGGCAGAGGCAGAGTGTTTCTCCTGGGGCCGGATGTCACCTTTCGCGGCCAGGCGCACGGGACTTTCAAGTTCCTCTTCAACGCGATCTTCTGCGGACAGGCGGTGCGCAGCAATTCCTGAGCGTGCAAGGGCGGGAAGGGACTCAGAGCTGCCGCCCGCGGGCGATCAGCCAGGGCGACTAAGCGTCCCGCCGTTCCAGAAGAACCGGGATCCGGGCAACCGTGAGTGTCCGAACCGTGCGAGCCGGCACCAACGTGGATCCTCGCTTCCGGGGGGAATGCAGTTGCGGGGGGATGCGGACGCGCGAAAAGGGCTGGCAGGAAGAAGGCCGGGCGATTATACTAAAGGATTACGCAATCGCTGTCCGGGAGATCAGCGGAACTGGGCGAGGATCGAATGAAACAGGGGATACATCCAAAATACTACAAAGTCGTCGTCACATGCGCGTGCGGAAACCGCTTCGAGACCGGTTCCACGAAGTCGGAGATCCGGCTGGAACTCTGCTCCGCCTGTCACCCCTTCTACACAGGAAAGCAGAAACTGGTCGACACCGCGGGCCGCATTGAACGTTTCCAGAAACGCTACGGCAAGCAGTAGCCCTTTGACGCCGGGATCGCCCTCGGCGGATTCCACTGTGGCATCGAACTCAAAATCCTCACCTGAAGACATCCTCGTCGGAGGCCAGGCGGTCATCGAAGGGGTGATGATGCGCACGCCGCATGCCTATGCCGTCGCCGTGCGACGCAGGGACGGCTCCATCGAGGTCAAAAAGGGGCCGGTACGGCGGATCGCGGACGTCTGGCGGCCGCTTTCCTGGCCGGTGGTGCGGGGCGTTGCCGTGATGTGCCAGGCGCTGTATCTCGGAATCCGCACGTTGAACTTTTCCTTCACGATCGCTTCCCGGGATGTGGTTGAAGACGTCGGGCCGGAGCAGATGGAGGCAAAGAAGGGGAGCGATGTGTGGCCGGTCCTGCTTTCGATGGGGATGGCAGCTCTGGTTGCCGTCGGCCTCTTCATCCTCGCGCCCTTATATATCACCACGTGGCTCAAGGGATATTTCACGGCGGTGCACAATTGGGTGGTCTTTAATCTCGTGGACGGCCTGATCCGAGTGGTTTTTTTTGTCGGCTACATACTCCTCATCAGCAGGATGGACGATATTCGCCGCGTCTTTCAATATCACGGTGCGGAGCACAAAGTGGTTTACACGTGGGAAGCGCGGGAGGAGCTCACGATCGAAAACGCGCGGAGCAAGTCCACGCTCCATCCCCGATGCGGCACCAGCTTCCTGCTTTTCGTGATGGTGGTCAGCATCCTCGTCTTCTCGCTGGTCAAGTTCGAGTCCTTCTGGGCCATATTCCTTTCGCGTGTTCTGCTGATCCCGCTGATTTCGGGACTCTCCTATGAGCTGATCCGGCTTTCGGCGACTAGGTGCCGGCAGGGCTTCTTCCGTCTGCTGGTGATGCCCGGCCTGGGGCTCCAGCGAATCACGACGAGCGAGCCCTCCGATGACCAGCTTGCCGTCGCGATTCGAGCGCTCAACGAGGCGCTCGAGATAGACGGCGCCAGGGCCAAGGAAGCGCAGGCCGCTTAGCGCGGTGGCCCGCAGAGCCTGCCCGGCGGGGCCCGACAGGCAGGACGATTTCAGAGCGAGCTGCCTCCATGATGGACAAGCTGAATACGCTTGAGCAGAAGTTCGACGAACTTGGTTCGGCGCTGGCCGATCCGGCTGTCATCGCGGATCCGGCCCTATATCAGAGGCACGCCAAGGCCTACAGCGAGCTGAGCCCTGTCGTGGACAAGTTCCGGGAATACAAGCGACTGCTCCATGCCGCAGGCGAGACCAAAGCCCTCCTTGATTCCGAGAGCGATCCAGAGATGCAGGCTCTGGCCGCGGCGGAGGTCGAGTCGCTCGAGAGGCGCATCGAGGCATGCGAAAAGGATCTCCGCCTGCTTCTCATGCCAAAGGACCCGAACGATGAAAAGAACGTCCTTCTGGAGATCCGGGCTGGCACAGGAGGAGACGAGGCGACCCTGTTTGCGGCGGACCTTTTCCGCATGTACGCGCGCTTCGCCGAGCGGCAGGGCTGGCGTGTCGAAGTCATGGACGAGCACAGTTCCGGCGTCGGCGGATTCAAGGAAATCATCGCCATGGTGGAGGGGGACAGGGTTTACAGCAAGCTCAAGTACGAGAGCGGGGTTCACAGGGTGCAAAGGGTCCCGCAAACGGAGGCCAGCGGACGCATCCACACATCGGCCGTCACGGTGGCGGTGCTGCCGGAAGCCGATGAGGTCGAGATCCAGATAGACCCGAAGGACCTGCGCGTCGACACCTTCTGTTCCTCCGGTCCAGGCGGGCAATCCGTCAACACGACTTATTCAGCGGTGCGTATCACGCATCTCCCGACAGGACTTGTGGTGTCGTGCCAAGACGAGAAGTCTCAGATCAAGAACCGGGCCAAGGCCCTGCGTGTCCTGCGGTCGCGGCTTTACGACCTCGCGATGCAGGAGCAGCGAAAGGCAATCGCGGAGAACCGCAAGAGCCAGGTTGGCACGGGCGACCGGAGCGAGAAGATCCGGACCTACAATTTCCCGCAAAACAGGGTGTCCGACCACCGGATCGGGATGACGCTTTACAGCCTGCAGGATTTCATGGATGGGAATATCGGTTCCATGGTTGAGGCCTTGATCACTCACTTCGAGGCCGAAAGGCTGAAGGAAGCGGCGCTCGCGGGCACGTGAGGTCGTTCTGCATGCCCCCAGGACATCCGTGGGATGGCGTGGGACAAGGGGCGTGCGCCACGTTGCCCTGAAAAGCCCGGCACGGTCCTATGAACCAGGAGGATTACGCCCGTCCCGGCACCGTGCGTGCGGCACTGATCTGGGGCGAGCGAGAGCTCGGTGCTGCGGGTGACAGGCACTCTCGCCTGACGGCCGAGATCCTGCTCGGTCACGCCCTTGGTTGGGACCGGATCCGCGTCCTGAGCTCCCCGTCGGAAGCCCTCTCCCCCGATCAGCAGGACCGGTTCCTGTCAGCTGTGAGGCGCCGTCGCGCAGGCGAGCCGCTGCAATACATTATAGGTCGCCGGGAGTTCTACGGGCGCAGCTTTCGGGTCACACCGGATGTCCTCATCCCCCGCCCAGAGACGGAGCGCCTGGTGGAGCGGGCTGTCGAGCTGGCCGAAGCGTGTCTTGGAGGCAAGACGTGTTTCGTCGACGTGGGCACAGGATCCGGCTGCATCGCAGTGTCGTTCGCCTGCCAAGTCGGCGGAGCCTGGGGTTACGGCACAGATTCAAACCCCGCGGCGCTCGCCGTGGCGCGGGCGAATCTTGTGCAGCATCAGGTCGCAAGCAGGATCGGACTCGTGTGCGGCGATCTCCTGGAACCGTTTCGCCCCCAGCCGGTCTTCGATCTGGCCCTGTGCAATCTTCCATACATCGGGATGAAGGAGATGGGAACACTGCCCAGGGAAGTCGTCGACTTCGAACCCCGCCAGGCGGTCTTTGCGGGGCCTTCCGGGACTGAGGCCTATGCGCGGCTCTTCCCTCAGGCTGCGGCGTGCCTGCGCCGCGGCGGCTACCTGCTCTTTGAGATGGATCCGCCGCAGGCCGAAGAGCTGCGCCAGCGGGCAACCTGTGCGGGTTTCGAGGTGGTTGAGATTTTGAGCGATGTTCGACGGCTGCCGCGTTGTATAGTTGCGCGGAGGAGCCATGGATAGGATCCGGGTAGTGGGAGGGGTTCCGCTGCAGGGACGCGTCGAGATCGGCGGCGCCAAGAATGCGGCTCTGCCGGCCATGGCCGCCGCGCTGCTCACCTCCGAGCCTGTGGTTCTGCGGAACGTGCCTTATGTTCGGGATATTCTCACTGCCTGCCGGCTGCTCGCGGAGATGGGGGCCAAGGCGGATGTGGAGGTTGGCGGAACGGCGGCTCTCAATGCCGCCGGCGTCTCACGCCTGGAAGCTCCCTACGACCTTGTGAGGACGATGCGCGCGTCGATTCTTGTGCTCGGCCCGCTGCTGGCGCGGTTCGGAAAAGCACGTGTGTCGCTCCCGGGAGGATGCGCGATCGGGGCGCGCCCGGTAAACCTGCACCTGATGGGCCTGGAGAAGATGGGTGCGCAGTGCGAGGTCAGGCACGGATATGTGGAGGCGTCGGCAACCCGTCTGCGCGGCGCGTCCATATTCCTGGAAACCGTTACGGTGACCGGCACAGAAAATCTGATGATGGCTGCGTGCCTCGCCGAGGGTGAAACGGTGCTGGGCAACGCGGCATGCGAGCCGGAGGTCGCGGATCTGGCGCAGATGCTCAGGAGCATGGGAGCCAATATCGAAGGGGACGGCACACGGACCATCCGGGTTCAGGGTGTGAACGAGCTTCACGGCTGCGAGCATTCAGTGATTCCGGACCGGGTCGAGGCCGGGACCTTCGCCGTTGCGGCCGCGATCACCCGTGGGACGGTCGAAATCGCCAACTGCCGACCGGAGCATCTAGGGGCCACGCTGGACCAGCTCGCGAAAACCGGTGCGGAGGTCCAAGCGGAGGCGGACAGGGTCCGCGTCCAAGGACGCGATCCGATCCGTTCTTGCGACGTGACGACTCATCCGTACCCGGGCTTCGCCACCGACATGCAGGCCCAGTATATGGCCCTGATGACGCAGGGGGATGGAACGGCGGTCATCACCGAGACGATATTTGAGAACCGGTTCATGCACGCGCTCGAGATGATTCGGATGGGGGCCGACATCACCGTCGACGGATGTCGCGCAGTCGTGAAGGGCGGCAGGCCGCTCTCGGGGGCGGGCGTGATAGCGTCCGACCTGCGCGCGAGTGCGTCGCTCATCCTGGCGGGACTGGTGGCCAAGGGAGAGACCATCGTGAACCGCGTCTACCACCTGGATCGTGGTTACTACAGGATCGAGGAAAAGTTGGCCGGGCTGGGTGCAGTGATCGAGCGGCTTCGCCAGGCGAAATGATGGTAGCGGCTCCCGGGCATTCCGCTGGTCGTGTTTGGAAGATCTCTCTATCGACAGTTGCAGAAGGTCATGACGGAAGCGCTCGGTTGTGTCTTCTGCCGCATTGCGGCACATCAGGCTCCTGCAAAGATCCTCTATGAGGACGACCAGTGTGTCGCGTTCGAGGACATCCGCCCGAGGGCGCCGGTGCACGCGCTCGTGATTCCGAAAAAGCACATTGCGGCTTTGGATGCCGGTCTTGAGACCGACGAGGCGCTGCTGGGACACCTGCTTGTCGTCTCTGCGAGGGTGGCAAGAGAGAAGGGCATTGACCGGAGCGGGTTCCGCACCGTTATCAATACGAACGCCGGGGCCGGCCAGACCGTGTTTCATCTTCACCTGCACGTCATGGGTGGCCGCATCATGCACTGGCCGCCCGGGTAGTGCATGCCTGAGCCGGTCCGGTCTGCGCAACCGCGTCTCGGCTCTCATGAGGAGGGCAATATGTCAGCCGAGGAGAGGCCCGTTCAAATAATCGCCGACCAGAACATCACGTCCTCGCGCGTCTATGCCAACTATGTCCAGGTCACCAGCTCGCCCATCGATACCACGCTCACTTTCTGCGAGGTGATCGGACCGCAGAGCGAGGAGGAAGCCCTCAGGGTGCAGAAGACCGGAACGCTTCCTGCACCTGTCAAGGCAGTCCTCGTCATCCCCAATCAAATAGTGGACGGGTTGATCCAGGCTCTCCAGGCCCAGCGCGATAAACAGTCGGGCCCGCGCGCCGCCTCAACCGGCACGACGGTTCAGTAGGAACCGCGTGGGGCCGGCCGGCGCCGGGTGCAGCTCTTGGTGTTGCTCCACGAGGATCCCGGTCACGGGGCGGCACGCAGTCGGCGCTGGCCCGGCGCGGGCGATTGGCGCGATGGGCGTGGTGCCAGGCGCGACGGGGCCAGAGAGATCAGATCATCGGGATCGAGATTGCGTTGCGACGGGCAAAGTCGACGGCCTCCGGATAGCCGGCATCGGCGTGTCGCGCGATTCCGATCCCCGGGTCGTTCGTCAGGACACGCTCGATGCGGCGCTCCATTTCCCGGGTCCCGTCGGCAACCGTCACCTGCCCTGCATGCAGCGAATAGCCGATCCCCACCCCGCCGCCGTGATGGAATGAAACCCAGGACGCCCCGCTTGCCGTGTTCAGCAGCGCATTCAGCACCGGCCAGTCCGCGACCGCGTCCGAGGTATCCCTCATACCTTCCGTTTCACGATAGGGGGAGGCGACAGAACCGCAGTCCAGGTGGTCGCGCCCGATGACGATCGGAGCCTCAATCCTGCCCTGCCCCACAAGGCTGTTCAGTCTCATGCCGAACGCGGCGCGTTCGCCATATCCGAGCCAGCAGATGCGTGCCGGCAATCCCTGAAAGCGTATCTTCTCGCGGGCCATGCGTATCCAGCGGCAGAGCGACTCATTTTCCGGGAACATCTCGAGCACCAGCGCGTCGGTGACCGCAATATCCGCAGGATTACCGGAGAGAGCCGCCCATCGGAAGGGTCCGCGGCCCTCGCAAAAGAGCGGGCGGATATAGGCGGGGACAAAACCCGGAAAGTCGAGCGCGTTGGTAACCCCCGCCCGCAGAGCTTGGCCGCGGATGTTGTTGCCGTAGTCGAAGGCGACGGCCCCGCGGGCCTGGAGGTCGAGCATCGCGCGTACGTGCGTTGCGATCGATTCCATGCTCCTGCGCAGGTACGTTGCGGGATCGGATCTGCGCAGAGCCAGGGCGCTTTCCAGCGTGATGCCCGCAGGGACATAACCGTTAAGGGGATCGTGGGCGCTCGTCTGGTCGGTCAGGATGTCGGGAGTAAAGCCTCTGCGGACGAGTTCCGGAAGAACCTCCGCACAGTTGCCCACGAGGCCGATCGAAACCGCTTGGCGGCGCCGGGCGGCGTCGCAGACGATCTGTAGGGCTTCGTCCAGGCTGTAGGAAATGCGATCGCAGTAGCCCGTCCGGAGCCGCTTCTGGATCCGGGCGGGATCAACCTCGATCCCCAAGAACGCGGCTCCGGCCATCGTTGCCGCGAGCGGCTGGGCTCCCCCCATTCCACCGAGGCCGCCGGAGACCAGGATTCTGCCGCGCAGATCGCCGCCGAAGTGGCGCCGGGCGACAGCCGCGAAAGTCTCGTACGTGCCCTGCACGATTCCCTGACTGCCGATGTAAATCCAGCTGCCGGCGGTCATCTGACCGTACATCATCAAGCCGAGGGCTTCCAGGCGGCGGAACTCGTCCCAGGTGGCCCAGTTCCCCACCAGGTTGGCGTTCGCGATCAGGACACGCGGGGAGTATTCGTGCGTGCGGAAGATGCCGACCGGTTTACCCGACTGGACCAGCAGGGTCTCATCGTTCTCCAGTCTTTCCAGTGCGGCGACGATGGCCTGATAACACTCCCAGTTGCGGGCGGCCTTCCCCGATCCGCCGTAGACGATCAGTTCGTCCGGGCGTTCCGCGACTTCCTCATCGAGATTGTTCATCAGCATGCGCAGTGCCGCTTCCTGATGCCAGCCTTTGCAGCGGAGCTGCGGCCCGCGCGGGGCCTGTATTCCGGTGCGGGATGGAGTGTCCATGTATTAATGCTACCACGGGGGACCTACGGGCGGCCCCTGCGTTCAGGAGGCAGATAGGTCGGGGAAAGGTCGGCGCCCGCCCGCAACATCCGGGATGCATCCTGACCTGTTTCATGGCGGCAGGGCCTATTCTCCGGCCTGTCGCTGTTTGCCGCCGACGAGGAAGGCGCGGTGCTCCGGACTGAAGTACCTCTCAGCCTGCCGCGCCAGCCGGACGAAGGGCAATCCGATAAGGAAGTACATCGCCGCCGCGAGCAGGCCGATTCCAAGGTAGTCGTAATGAATGCTGGCCAGCTGGCTGTACGATTTTGTCAGTTCGACCATGGTAATGACGCTCACGAGGGAAGAATCCTTCAACAATGCGATGAAGTCGTTGGTCATCGGCGGGATGACCAGGCGGACTGCCTGCGGGACGATCACATAGCGCAAAGCCTGGATCCGCGTCATGCCCAGGGCAAGTGCTGCTTCCATCTGCGTCCGCGGGATGGACTGAATCCCGGCACGATAGTTCTCGGCCTCATAGGCGCTGTAGTTGAGCGCCAGGCCGAGGATGGCAGCCAGCATCGGAGACAGGCGGATTCCGGCATGGGGCAATCCATAGAAGATGAGAAACAACTGGATCAGCAGTGGAGTGCCGCGGATCAATTCTATATAGGCGCCGCAAAGCAGGCGCAGTGCCGCGGGGGCATGTAACCGCGTGAGCGCGAGCAGCAGACCGAGGCACACGGCGAGAACCATCGCCAGGGCCGACAGCTCAAGCGTGACCACGGCCCCTTTGCCCAACAGTGGCAGGTAGCTTGCGTACTGCCGGATCCTGTCCCAAACGGATCGGCTCGCCTGCCTTGCGGCCAGGTAGTCCTCAAAAGCGACCGGTCTCTGGTTTCCAGGCGAGTGGTCGAGGAAGTAGTCGCCGCACAGCTCCGTCCAGATTCCCCACCGCTCGAGAATGCTGCGAAGCTCCCCGGAGGAGATCATCTCGCCCAGCGCCCTGTTCACTTCGGCGAGCAGGCGCGTGTCCTCCTTGCGGATGCCGATGCCGTATTCGAGACGGCCTTCAGGCCGACCCACCATCTTCAAGCCCGGCTGGGGAGCGACGTTGTAAAGGGCGATGATATGGTCCATGAGGACGGCGTCGAGCCGGCCGTTCATGAGGTCTTCATAAGCGTTCACCTGACCGTCATAACTCCGGACATCGATGCCCGGCCTCGCCTCCAGAATCCGCTGGGCCAAGCTGCCCTTGAGAGTACCGACCGTCTTTCCTGTGCAGTCCTCGAGCGAGCGGATGGACTCGTTTCCCTTGCGGACGGCGACTTGTTCGAAGGTGATGTAGTAGGGGCGGCTGAACGCGATTACCTCGGCGCGGTCCGGCGTGATCTCAAGTCCCGAAATGATCATGTCGTAGTTGCCCCGCTCGAGTCCCGGTACCAGACCATCCCACTGGTTCTGCACGAATTCGGCCGGGCGGCCGAGTATCCTTGCGACTGCATCGGCGATTTCGACCTCGAATCCGATGATGCGGCCCGGGTCCCTCGGGTCCTGAAACTGATATGGGGCCCCGCCTTCTGCATCGCCTCCCCATCTCAGCGGCGTGGTCTGTGCGCCGGCTCGGGCGTGGAAAGAGCAGCCGGCGACGAGAAACAGAAGTATGCCGCGGGCGATGCCGTGACAGGGCTTTGGAGCGCGGCGGCAAGTCGGATTCGCGCCGCCGGATGGCATCCGCCCATCCTGCGCAGCAGGAGCGCCTGCAATCGGCTGCGAAGCAGACATCGTGCACTCCCCTTTCAAAGGAAGCGCCTGAGAAACTGCCGGGTCCTGGGATCCGCGGGATCGGAAAAGATATTTGCCGGATCCCCTTCCTCGACAACGAGTCCGTCGGACATGAAGACGATCTTGTCTGCGACATCCCTCGCGAAGCGCATCTCGTGAGTGACGACGACTTGAGTGATCCCCTCGCCGTCCAGTTCTTTCATCACCTCGAGGACCTCGTCCACCAGTCCGGGATCGAGAGCCGATGTGGGCTCGTCATAGAGCAGGACCTTGGGCTTCATGGCGAGGGCTCGCGCGATTGCCGCGCGTTGCTGCTGTCCCCCGGAGAGCTGGTCCGGGTAGTGGCCGGCCTTTTCCCTCAGGCCGACCTTTTCCAGCAACCGCATGGCCTCGTCCCGGGCCAGCTCCTGCGGCACGCGCCGGACAATCACCGGAGGACGGGCGATGTTGTCGAAGGTCGTCATGTGAGGGAAGAGGTTGAAGGACTGAAAGACCATGCCCACCATGCCGCGCAACTCATGGGTGATGCGGCGATGATCGTGCGCGGTCCGGGCCTGCCCATGGTGCATCTCCAGGCAAAGGCTGCCGACCCGGATCCTTCCTTCGTCGAAGACTTCGAGACCGTTGAGACAGCGCAGCAGAGTGGACTTTCCGCAGCCTGAGGATCCGATCAGCGCAGTGAGCTGGCTGGAAGCGACCATGAGGTCGATGCCCCGGAGCACAGGATGCCCATGGAAGGATTTCTTCAGTCCCGAGATTTCGATGATGCGCTCTGCCATGGAATCGGCGGGATTTTCGCATACTCGACCGCTGGGGCGCAAAGCCTGTGAGCATCGGGTCTTCAGGCCGTCGGATCGCAGAAACCAAGCCTCCCGATCCCGGATGGGAACAGTGGAGATCGGCAACCAGGAATCATGCGGATACACGTCCCGGAACAGCTGTGGCATGCCCGGATATGCAGCGTGAGCGTTGTGGCGAGCGGGCATCATCTGAAATCGATTGGTCTGGCTGCGCCACCGGGTTCACGGCGGGTTTCAGGAGCGGGTGCGAAAGAACCGATCTCTTTGCGCTCGGGGGGGTGAACCTGAAATAATTGGTTGCCAGGAGCCGGGAGGGTGACCTATGCACTACCCGTTTTGGGATGTCGGGATCGGCTACGGGATTCTGATGGCCGCCGTGGCTGTGCCGCACGTTTTTGTGTCTCATTTTGCGATCGGAGGCGGCCTCTACCTCATAGTGGCCGAACATGCCGCCAGGAGGGCGGGCGATGACCGCCATCTGGCGTACCTAGAGCGGCTGAGCAGGTTCTTTGTTCTCGTCACCCTGGTTTTTGGCGCACTGACGGGCGTGGGCATCTGGTTCATCATCGGCCTGCTCAACCCGGCGGCGACCGAGGCGTTGATTCACACCTTCGTCTGGGGCTGGGCGATCGAGTGGACGTTCTTCATTGTCGAGATACTGGCGGCGGCACTCTATTACTACGGGTGGAGACACATGGCGCCGCGGGATCACATGGTCCTCGGATGGATCTACTTTGCGGCCGCGTGGCTTTCGCTGTTCGTCATCAACGGGATCCTTACATTCATGCTGACGCCCGGCAAATGGCTTCGGACCGGCAGTTTCTGGGACGGTTTCTTCAACCCGACGTTCTGGCCGTCCTTGGTTTTCCGCACCGGCGTATGTGTCATGCTGGCCGGACTGTTTTCACTCCTGATCGCTTCACGCGAGGAACCCGCTGATTTCAGGGCACGGCTGCTGCGCCGTAACTCGGCTTGGGGCATCACAGGACTCGCGATCATGGCGCCCTCGTTCTTCTGGTACTGGCGTGCCATCCTCGGGCAGGTGCCCTCGACCGCGGTGCAGGGGATGACGACACCGGTCTATTGGATCCATCTATCCTACTGGCTCGCGGCTGTCATCGCGGCCGCGCTCATCCTGTTCGGACTGCTGCTGGCGAGGCGGCTGCACGTGGCCGTCGCGGCCATACTGATGGCGCTGGGGCTTGCCTGGTTCGGCGCATTTGAATGGTTTCGCGAGTCGGTCCGGAAGCCGTTCATCATCAGCGGCTACATGTACGGCAACGCGTTGGAGGTGGCGCGGGAACCCATCTACCGGAAGAATGCATATCTTCGGTTTATTTCCTGCCCAAGCGGTGATGAAGCCGCAGACCTCTTCCGCCACGCCTGCCGGAGCTGCCATACCGTGAACGGCTACAAGGCCTTGAAGCCCGCGTTCGACGGGACGGACACCGCGTTTATCGCGGCGATTGTCAAATCAACCGATCTTCTCAGGGGTAGTATGCCGCCCTTCTGGGGTTCTGCGCAGGAGGCGGACCTGATTGCAGCGCATATCCGTGATCGGGTTGACACCCGGCATCTCAGCGAGATCTACGGGCTGCATGGTAGCGAGCTCGGTAAGAAGGTATACGACGTCCGCTGCGGCGGATGCCACCGGATCGGAGGAGCGACCGACAAGACCGGCAGCCTCGCGGGTCTTGCAGACGCAGACTACGAGGGCCTGCTCGACATGGCGTCGGAGCTGGGCGAGGGCATGCCGGCCTTTACCGGAGACGCGGCGGAACGAGCCGCGCTGATTCAGTATTTCAAGACGCTCAAGCATGGAGGTGCCGAATGAACCTGCCCGACTATCAAGTCCTGCCAGCCCCGCTCTGGCTGATCACCTCTCTGCACCTCCTGACCTTGGCGCTGCATTTCATCGCGATGAACTTCGTCGTCGGTGGACTGGTGCTGGTCCTTGCGTACCGCGCTCAGGACCGGTGGTGCAACCCCGTCATCCTGCGATTCGTGCGTCTGTTTCCGATCGTGATGGCCGCCACCGTGACGTTCGGCGTCGCCCCGTTGCTCTTCCTTCAACTTGTATACGGGCGCTTCATCTATGCGGCGTCCATCGTGAGCGCATGGTTCTGGCTCGCGGTTGTGGGCGTGGTCATCGCCAGTTATTATGCGCTTTATGCCGCCTCGTTCTCGAACAGGCTTTCCGCCAGGAAAGTCTGTCTCGCCGTCGCTCTGATCGGCGCCGTCTATGTCTCGCTGGCCTACAGCTCGGTGTTCTCGATGATGGAGCGGCCCGAACTCGTCAAGCAGCTCTATGCGGAGGACCAATCCGGGCTTGTCTGGAATCCCCGGTTCAAGGATTACCTCCTGCGCTGGCTCCACATGATGGCGGGTGCACTGACCATTGGCGGGTTTTTCGCCTCCTCAGTCGCGGTCGGAAATCCTGCAAGCCCGGACCCGGGCAGGCGATTCTTTCTATGGGGGATGGTCCTGGGTTTTCTGACGGGCCTCGCCTACCTTTTCTCGCTCGGCGAGGTCATCGGACCGTTCATGCGATCACCGGCGATCTGGGTCCTCGCGCCTGGCCTTGTCCTCTCTCTGCTCTCGGTCTGGTTTTACCATCGGAGGAACCTGGTCATTGCCGGCGGCGCTCTGTCTCTATCGATGCTGGCAATGGTTTTCAGCAGACACAGCGTCAGGCTGCTCCAGCTCGAAGGGCACTTTGACCCGTCGGCCGTGCCAGTGCGTCCCCAATGGACGGTCTTTGCGCTCTTCCTCGTCTGTTTTCTTGTTGCGCTGATACTGGGCAGTTACATGTTGCGCGTTTTTTTCCGCCGCGCCGAGTCTCGACAGACTTGAGCCGGTGTGCCGCTCGCCCCGGCATCTGCCATTCGATATATAATCAGTCCGGAAAAGCAGGAGTTCTCTACGCCAACATTGGAGAGACTATGACGACACTGATCAAGAACGGAACGATCATCACCGCGACGGATTCCTACAGGGCGGACATCCTCGTCAAAAATGGTGTGATCTACGAGATCGGGCGCGAGATCTCAAAGATCGCGAGCGAGATCATTGACGCTGCGGAGAAATGGGTGCTCCCCGGTGGTGTCGACGTGCATACGCACCTGGACTCCCAATGGGAAGCGATGCCGACGGTCGATGACTTCGAGACTGCGACGGCAGCGGCCGCCGCAGGCGGCACGACCACGGTCGTGGACTACGCCGAGCAGGCTCCGGGTGTCAGCCTGGAGCATGCTTTGGAGCAGTGGAAGGCCAAGGCAAGTCCGCGGGCGGTGATCGACTACGGATTTCACATGGCGCTATCCGAGCTGAGCGATACCGTACTCAGCCAATTGCCCGCGATGGCCGACGCCGGGATCACCAGCTTCAAGATCTCGCTCGACGTGCCGTCTGAA
>JACADW010000162.1 GCA_013388445.1 Acidobacteriota bacterium
GACATAGACCCTGTGGGAGGCAATCACCGAATACGGGTAGCTGCCCACCTCGATTTCGTCGAAGCGGCCGCTCGCGAGGTCGATGGCGGCGACAGAATGTTTCAGGTTGAGCGCCGCATAGAGCGTCCGCCCGTCGGCGCTCAGGGCCAGCCCGCTTGGCGCCGAACCCGGTATCCGGATCGACCTCGTCTGGCGGAAGGTGCCGTCGGCCTGCCGCTCCAGGATCTTGACGTCGTTATCACGCCCTCCGCCCACATAAAGGGAGCCACCCGTCCTGTCGAACGCTACGCCGACGAAGCTGTCGCCGATCGGGATGGTCTGAAACATCGACCTGGCAGCGGTGTCGATCAGGTGGAGGCTGCGCGGGGCGAAATTGCTTCCGGTGGCTACGGCGAGCAGGCGTCCGTCCGGGCTGACCACCATTCCGAGGGGGCGGTCGCTCACTTCGATGTGCGTTCCGGCAGGAGTCAGCATTTGCCCTGTAGGAATCACGATGCTGCCGTCCAGCTGCACGCCCACCCGGCGGGTGGTCAGGACTGCCGCGGCGGCTGCGATCACAAGGGAAAGAAGGATGAGGATCTTGCTCGCCAAACGTAAACGGAGTGCCATGTCATAACCCTATCACGAAACCGCAAGCCGCCGACCGTGTGTGTGAGTCAGTCCTGACCCGGGTTGCTCTTCTGTTCCGCCGTCCCGCGCTCCCCATCTTTGATCTCTTTCTTGGGGAAGTCGGGCCTAGTCGGGTCCGGCAGTGGATCGCCCCAGAGGTAATGGTTGAACCACAGCAAGTGGTGCTCCGAGGTGGCACGCAGAGCTTTCGGCTACCTCGTCACCGGCACCTCACTCAGCACGTGGGCCGCGGCATGCTCGGGATGGATAAGCCGCAACATGAGCGCGACCGCCGGCCAGACCGTGAGCTCGTCACTGCGACCACCGCCTTCCGTGGCCGCGAAAGACAGGATTTTCGTCCCGGGATTCCAGAACTTGTCGTCGAGGCCGGCGACGGCTCTTTCGAAGTGCAGCGCCGCGCTCTCGGCCAGACTCTGGTCTCCCAATGCCTCTGCCATCGACGAAATCGCCCAATGGGCCTCGGCGCTCGCGGCCGCCAGGTAGACGTCGGTGGCCGGGCGGTTGAGAAGCCGGCCGGTCTCGACGGCTGGCAGGCCGGGGCCAGACTTCTCTTGAGCGGCGAGACCGGCCGCGCACGCGAGCAATAGCATGGAAAACGCGGAGATTCGATTCCTACATCGAAGATCGGAGGTCTGCGATCGCCGGGCGACTCGGTGCTTCTGAGGCCTGATTTCGCCTCGAATTGCCGCGGCCATGAGAAAACCTGCGGTGTGAGTGTTCCTGCTCCGTGGACTGATCGCTTTCATGCCAATCTCTTCGCTGTCTATCTTGCCACGTCTCCCAAGAGGCTATCAGGTCTTGATCTTGCGCTCCTTCGCGGTCTGCGCGCGCCGGACTTGAATATCTGCCGTGCCGGACGGGGCTCAGGGTGCCCTAAGAAGACGGGGATTGTCCAGCTTTGCAGCCCCCCTGAAGACCGGATACCATCGACAACCCCGGGTGAACCGGAGCCGATGCTTCCGTCGCAACACGGGGAGTCACATCTGGAGGATTCCGCGCCGATCAGAGAAGTAAGCGCCGGCCGGTCATCCGCCGGAACGGTATGATGCTCAGAGCGGAAATTCTTTGACTTGAATAGGTACTTTATGAAATAAAGTCAGTATGTGAACAGGGAGGACATGATGTTAAGGCGCATCTTCGCGATTGTCTTCATCTTTGCCTGCACGAGTGCCGCCTGGGCAGTGCTCGGAGCAACCATTTTCGCCCGGAGCGAGAGCCTCGGGTCCGGCCTCAAGGCGAGGGTCGCGTCGACCTGGGGATCTGCCCAGGTTCAGACGCCCCCGAGTGCCGCCTACGAGCGCGATACGACCGAACTGGTCGAGCGCACAGTGGATGGCAAGAAGATCCTGGAATCCGCAACCCGATCGAAGCAGTATCCGCTCCCGCTGGAGAAGAGCGATGTCTCGGTTGCGTTCGACCTGGAACACCGCCAGAAGGGCCTGTTGTGGTACAGCACCTACAAAGTCGATTTCAGCGGCACGTACGTCTTCCACAACACGAGCGGTCAGGATGAAACGGTGCAGGTCCAGATCAAGTTCCCTGCGGAGCGCGCCGTCTATGACGACTACAAGGTTCTTGTCGGCGGGTCGCCCGTCGAGGTGCGGAGCACGGACAGCTGCGTATCGGTCGAGGCGAAGGTCGCCGCAGGCCGGGCGTTCACCTGCACGGTGGCCTACAAATCGCAGGGCTTGGACAGCTGGACCTACCGCTTCGGCACCGAGGTCACGCAGGTGAAGGACTTCGCGCTTCAGATGCGGACGAACTTCGATGATATCGACTTTCCGGAAAACACCCTGTCGCCGACCGAGAAGCGGCCGGTTGCCGGAGGCTGGGAACTCGGCTGGAGGTACCGCAACCTGCTCTCCGGCTATGACATCGGGATGATCATGCCGCAGAAGCTTCAGCCCGGTCCTCTGGCCGGTCAGATCAGCCTGTTCGCACCGGTGTCGCTGTTCTTTTTCTTCTTCCTGATGTTTACCATCACGACCCTGCGCGACATCGAGTTGCACCCGATGAACTACTTCTTCCTCGCCGCCGCCTTTTTCTCCTTTCACCTCCTGCTGGCTTACCTCGTGGATCACGTCTCCATCCACCTGGCGTTCGCCATCTGCTCTCTGGTCTCCATTCTCCTGGTGGTGAGCTATCTCAGGCTGGTGGTAGGAATGCGTTTCGCCGCGGTCGAGGCGGGGATTTCGCAGTTCATATACCTGGTGCTGTTCTCATACGCATTTTTCTTCAAGGGATTCACCGGCCTTGCGGTCACGATTGGGTCCATCCTGACCCTGTTCGTCGTCATGCAGATGACAGGAAGGATCCGCTGGGCGTAGAAGTTCGCCACACATGAGAACGGACAGTCGGGACCTCAGCGGCCGTGAAGGTTCCGGCGCATCTCAGCGGAAGCTCTTGCGGCGGACGACCCCGCTTCCCTCTTTTATCACCAGGAGCTGGTCGGCGGTGACGTCCCTGATGGTCTCGGCAGCCCCGCCCGGCCATTCGATCTCGATCCGGTCCACGCGCACGGCCGGGCCCAGGCCGAAGTGCAATCGCGAGTCCGGCGATGAAAGATAGCTTCCGCCGCTGCGCACCTCGTCGAATTGCGTCAGGCCGCCGCCCGTGACGCGAACCTTCGCGCCGATCCCGCTGCAGTTGCTCCTAGTCCCGGCGAGCTTCAGCAGGATGGAATTGTTCGCGTTCTTCCGCACGCGGCGGATCAAATCCGGCGCGGCGTTCATGTTGGTGACCGCAAACTCCAGGTCCCCGTCGTTGTCGTAGTCCGCCGTTGCGAGGCCCCGGCTCACCTTTTTCAACGCCAGCCCCGGACCGGAGCGAAGCCCCACCTCTTCGAACCTGCCATTACGGAGGTTATGAAACAGCATGTTGCGTTCAGCGTACGTGATGCCGGTAGGATACCTGTCCATCTGCGGAAAAGTCTGGCCGTTGGCGAGCAGGATGTCTTTCCATCCATCATTGTCGTAATCGAGAAATTCAGCGCCGAAAGTCGTGAAGAGCCAGGCCACGTCGCCGAGCCCCGCGAAATAGGTCTGATCCGTGAACGTTCCGTCCTTGTCGTTGTGGTAGAGATTCCTCGTGTCGTCGGAGAAATTGCCCTTCACCAGGTCGAGCCATCCGTCGTTGTCGTAGTCGCCGAACTCGACGCCCATGCCCGCCTGTTCCTGCCCTTCGGAGCTGTACGCGGTGCCCGATTGCGGCCCCAGGTCCGTAAACGTCCCGTCGCCGTTGTTGTGATAGAGGGCGCTGGGAGTGGAATCGTTGGCGACATAGATATCGAGGAGTCCGTCGCGGTCGTAATCGCCCATCACCACGCCGAGGCCGAAATACAGGCCTGGATCGATGCCTGCCTTCTCGGTTACGTCCGAAAACCTCCTGTTGCCCTCGTTGTGGTAAAGAACATCGCGTCCGCCTCCGAGTCCGCGCGGTCCGCAGAACGTGGCGATCCTGCGATAGGTGCAGTTGGGCGCGCTGCCCGGCTCCCCAAGCTGTTCTATGTCCACATCCACGTAATTCGCGACATAGAGATCAAGAAACCCGTCGTTGTCGTAGTCTCCGAACGCGCAGCCCATGCCCCACCCGCGGCCCGCCACCCCGGCTTGTTTCGTGACGTCGGCGAATTTCCCGCCACCCATGTTCCGGTAGAGAATGTTGCCGCCGTAATAGGTCACGTAGAGGTCGGTGGATCCATCATTGTCAAAGTCCGCGGCGCACACACCCATGCCCCATCCGGTGTGATCGAGGCCTGAATCGAGGTATACGTCGGCGAACGTGCCGTCGCCGTTATTGCGATAGAGCCGGGAGCGCGGGCTCGTGCGGCGCCGCCAGTCCTCGAACGTGGAACCGTTCACGAAAAACAGGTCGGGATCGTCATCGTTGTCGTAGTCAATCCAGGCGATGCCGCCGCCGCCCTTGGCTTCGATAATGTACTTCTTCTCGAAACCGCCGCTCGTGAGAACGAACCGGATCCCGGCCTGCTCAGAGACCTCGATGAACTGCTCCGCAGCGCGTTGTTGCACCGATCGCGGGAGCCGAAGCGAGCCGCGCTGCGGCTCCGGACCCGTGGCCGACCGTTGTCCGGCTGCCAGGGCGAACGCCAGGGCCAGGGCGACGACAGTGCCGGCTGCGTGCGATTTCATTCGAATGGTCAGACTCCTTCCAGGATCAAGGCCGGATCGTTCACCGGCCGCTATGGATTCTGGATGCCGGCAATGCCAGAACTACGCCGGGCGTTTCTCGCATGAAGATCAGCCACAATCTTGAACTCTCGCGCCGCTTCATCTTTCCTGCCCAGCTGCTGGTAGATCCGGGCCAGAGCATAATGCGCCTCGACATGGGCGGGCTGGAGCCCGATGACCCGCATCAGGGCTCCCTCGGCCCCGGCGAGATCCCCGCGCTTCCGCAGCACGCGCGCCAGACCGTAGTGCGCCTGCGCAGCCTGCGGCCGCAGCGCGATGCCCTTCTGGAACAGCTCTTCCGCCGCCGCAAGATTGCCGCGGCCGAGTTGAATACTGCCGGCGTGATGGTACGTTTCGTAGAACCCCGGATTCAGATTGATTTCCTGCTCGTATTCCGCAAGTGCCTCCGAGAGATTTCCCTGGCTCTGCAGCGCGAATCCCAAGTGGTAATGTGCGAGAGGCAGCTGCGGCGCCAATTTGAGCGCCTTCCTGAACTGCTCGATGGCGTGGGCCGTCCGGTTCTGATTGTGGTACGCGCGGCCCAGCAGCACGCGCGCCAATGCGTTCGACGGTTCCAGTCTGATGAAGTCCTCGAGCGACCGGCTGGCCTCGGCGTATCGGCTCTCGCTCAACTCGACGAGGGCGAGGTTGAAATAGTTCTCCGGAATACCGGCATCCAGTTCGATCGCTCGACGGAAAGCCCCGCGCGCGTCGGCGTTCAAGCCCTTCTTGAAGAGCGCTGCGCCCAGGAGTCGATGAACCTCCGAGGATCGCGGGAATTGTGCAGCCGCCCGGCGCGCGTCTGCGATCGCCTCATCCAGCCGGCCCGCCTCGATCGCGGACCTGATCCGCTCCGCGCTGGCCTCCTCACCCTCTTGCACAAGGGCCGGCCGGGTGCAAAGGAGCGCCAGCACGACAACCGCCGCGAGCCCAGGAACAGCTCTTATCCGGGAGTTCACAGCCGTATGGTAGTCGCCGGCGTTTCGCCAAGTCAATCGAGGCGGTCGCCCTGCCGATTGGCGCGCATCCGAACTGACGAAAAGGTCACCCGGGCAGAGTACGTCGCGGTCGCCGGTGACGCAGACCGGCCATCCAGGGCAACAAGGACGCAGCAGCCACATCTCCCAAATTCGACAAGAGGCAGCCGCGCTTGATCCGGCGCCCGTTGCGTCCGTCAGCTGCAGCCTCCGGGCCTACCCATGCCCGCTTGGAACACTGTTACCGTAAAAGGACCAAGGCCCGGGGCGCCGCATGAGGCCATCCAAGCGTGCGCCTCCGGCCGGTCTCTCGATCGCAGTCGCCGTCAGCGCAATGTTGGGGACCGGCTCCTGGTTTGTTAGAATGGCCGCTTGCGAGCCGATATCAAGAAAAGCCCGGACACAAAGAGAATGCTGCATCTCGTAAGGCGGGGTATCCTCCTCCTGCCGGCGCTGGTTTTCACAGCTTGTGGGCGCGTGCCGGTCAAGGATGTGAGAGAGCGGGTGGTCGTGCTCGGATTTGACGGGACGGATCCGAAGCTGCTCAGCCGGTGGGCCGAGGCGGGACACCTGCCCAACATCCGGAAGCTCGTCCGGACAGGGACCTTCCAGCCTCTGGGCACCACCGAGCCTCCGGAATCCCCGGTCGCCTGGGCCTCCTTCGCCACGGGCACGAATCCGGGAAAGCATGGCATCTTTGATTTCCTGAAAGTAGACCGCAAGAGATACATACCGGATATCGGTCTCGTGGAGATCGAAAAGCCCAAGTTTCTCTTTCACACACTTCCCATCCAGGGCCCGAAGATCACCAATAACCGGAAGGGCACCCCTTTCTACAAGTACCTGGCGGATCGCGGCATAACGACCGCGGCCATCCGGATGCCCCTGTCGCTGCCCCCGGAGGAGGTGCCAAACGGACGGCTCCTCTGCGGCCTCGGCACCTCCGACGTGCGGAAGACATGGGGGACGTTCTACTATTTCGCCACCGACCTGACACAGTGGGACATCGGGAACACAGAGTTCGGCGGGGTGCTGGTCAGGCTCGAACGGGGGAACGGGCCGCGTTTCAGGACCGACATCGAGGGGCCGTACGACCCGCGCTATGACGACTACCGGCGCATAACAATCCCGATGGAGCTGGAGGTCACGCCGGACGACAAGGCTCTCAGAATCCGCGTCCAGGGCCGCGAGCAGACGGTGCCCGAGGGAGCGTGGAGCGACTGGTACGATTTCAGGTTCCAGGCGGGGATGTTTGTCAATCTGCGCGGCATCAGCCGCTTCTACGTTCTGGAGACCTACCCTGAAGTCCGCCTGTACCTTGAACCGATCAGCATGGATCCCAGGGACCCGCCAACTCCGATCTCAAATCCGCCCCAGTTCTCCGCAGATCTTGTGAAGCGGATCGGCCTATTCAAGACCATGGGTTGGATCAGCGAGACCTGGGGCTTGAACGAAGAGAAGATCGACGAGCAGGTCTTTCTGGATGACCTTTTCCGGAACATGGACGCAGTCGAAGCGATGCTCCTGGACCAGTTGACCCGCGAGAAGCCCGCTCTGACCGTGGCGGTCTTCCTCTCGACGGATCACGTGTCTCACATGTTCTTCCGGTTTATGGACCCCGACCACCCGCGCTACGACGAATCCCTCGTCCCCCGGTTCGGGGATGCAATCCTCAGCGTATACCAGCGGATGGACACGGTCATCGGCAAGGTGCTGTCGCTCCTCGGCGAACGGGACACGCTAATCGTCGTCAGCGACCATGGTTTCCACATCTGGAAGCGCGAGTTCAACACGAACACCTGGCTGGCACGCAACGGGTACATGGTAATGAAAGACGCCGACGCCGATGGCACGCTGAAAAAGATGGACGACATGTTCTCGGGAGGGAGCTTCTTCCCGAACGTGGACTGGTCCCGGACAAAGGCCTACAGCCTGGGACTGGGCGGCATCTTTGTCAATATGAAGGGCCGGGAGGGGCAGGGGATTGTCGAGCCCGGAAAGGAGTATGAGGCCGTCCGTGCCGAGATTGCGGCAAGAATCCGCGAATATCGCGACCCCGACACCGACGCCCCGATAATTCAGGGTGCATACCGCCGGGAAGACATATTCCACGGATCCCAGCTGGAGCACGCACCGGACATTCAGTTGTCGTTCTTCGACGGGTACCGCACATCTTGGCAAACCGCGCTCGGCGCGGTACCGGAGAGCATCGTGGTCGCAAACCTCAAGAAATGGAGCGGCGACCACTGCGCCTCGGACAGTTCCGACACCCAGGGAATCCTGCTCTCGAATCGTAAGATCGTTGGACACGGGCATTCGATCATGGATATCGCTCCAACAGTGATCCACCTCTTCGGTATGCCCATACCGCCCGACATAGACGGCAAACCGATCCTGTTCGCGAAGTAGGGCCGCTTCGGATGCAGGACGCCAAGCGGTCACGGCCGGACAGGCGGGCTCCGGTGGCGCTTTGCAGTCATCCCGCACACCGGGGCCGCCGGACGGAGCCAGATAGGGGGATCAGGCCCGGCTTTGCTCCTCCGCGCCTGGCGGTCGCGAGTAGCTTCGAACGGGCGGGCTCTCCTGTCCTCATGGAGTTGGTTGCGCTCCTCGCGCGCGAAAGGCTGACTTGAGAGTGGCGTGCTGTGGCACCCGCAGTCGCCCTCGGTGTCCAGTGCTCAGATGGTGAGCAGAACAGACGTTTCGGTTGTCATCCCCACTTGGAGAGGCAGGCATATTCTTGAGGCATACCTGCCGTCCGTGATGAACGCCTGTGACCGATATCGCGAAGCTTCAGGCAGACAGACCGAAGTCATCGTTGTCGAGGACGCCGGGGGTGATGATACTCCCGCCTGGCTGCACTCCGCGTGGGGGCAGCGGGTCAGGCTGGTCGAGCACGACCGGAACCTCGGGTTCGCGGCGGCCTGCCGGACGGGTTTTGAGGAGGCGCGATTCCGGGTTGTCGTGCTCCTTAACAACGACGTCAGGCTTCACCCGGATTGCATCGCGCCGATGGTCGCGCACTTCACGGACCCGAGCGTCTTCGCCGTGACCGGGAAGATCTACAGCCAGGATGGGACCCGGTTCTGGAACGGCGGGAAGATCGCACGATTCCGGCGCGGCATGTGGAGCACGTACGAGAACTACGACATTCTGCCGGGTGCGCAACCTGGACTTCCCCTTCTCTCCTTCACGGCTATCGGCGCTTTTTCGGCCTTCGACCGTGCCAGGTTTTTGCAGCTGGGGGGCTTCGATCCCCTCGCGATCATGATCGAGGACGTGGAGATCTCCTATCGCGGCTGGAAGCGTGGCTGGTGCGTCAGGTACGAGCCCCGCTCCGTCGCCTACCACGATGCCAGCCAGACGATGGACAGGCGCTACCGGCGGCGGACGTTGGACAAGCTGTCCCGCAGGAGCCGGATCCTCATGCACTGGATGCTGCTCCACGACCCGGTGATGTTCACGCAACACATCACCGCCCTGGCGCTGAGGGTGCTGATC
>JACADW010000060.1 GCA_013388445.1 Acidobacteriota bacterium
CCGAGCTTGATGTTGAACTTGAGCCTGCCGACTTTCGAGAAGTCGTATTTGCGCGGGTCGTAAAACATCCCCTCGAAGAGGGCGGTGGCTGTCTCCAACGTCGGAGGGTCACCGGGACGCTGCTTGCGGTAGATCTCGATCAGCGCATCGGCCTGGGACTTGACGTGATCCTTGGCCAGAGTCTGGGAAATGATGACGCCGACATCCTCCTTGTCGGGGAATATGACTTCCACGCGGTCGATGCCGGATTCCGAGAGCGTGTTGATCGTGCGGGGCGTCACCTCCACGTTGGATTCGACGAGTATTTCGCCGGTTTCCTGGTTGATAACCTCGGCGACCGAGAGGGCTCCTTCGAGCGCCTCGATCTCCATCCCGATTTCCTGCACCCCCGCCTTGACCAGCTGGTTGTACAGTCCTTCTACGATCTTTTTCCCTTTTGCGACCAGGACGGATTTCCCTTTGGGATCCTTGATCTCCTCTGCGGCCTTGGTCCCTATGAGATCGCGACCCAGCGACCGATAGAGGGTCTTCCCTTCCCACCGCACGGTCACGGGGTGGTAGAAGGCCCGGAGGATGTCCGCGTCTGTGTTGAGCCCCAGCGCGCGCAGGAATGTCGTGGCAAGGAACTTGCGCTTGCGGTCGATGCGGACATACATGATGTTCTTCTGGTCGAACTCGAACTCCACCCAGGATCCGCGATAGGGGATGATCTTGGCGAGGATGAACGTGCGTGCCGGGTTGGACTCAAAAAAGACTCCCGGGGAGCGGTGGAGCTGGCTGACGATCACGCGTTCGGTGCCGTTGATGATGAACGTGCCGTTGTCAGTCATCAGCGGGATGTCGCCGAAGTAGACCTCCTGTTCCTTGATGTCCCGTATGCTCTTCCCTTCGGTCTCGCTGTCCTTGTCCCAGACCACCAGGCGGACGGTGACTTTCAACGGCACAGCATAGGTCATTCCGCGCTCCTGGCACTCCTCGACCGTGTACTTCGCATTGAGGTCGACGGTGCCGCCGCAGAACTCGCACCTCGGGTTCTCGATCTCGTTACGGGCCCCGCAGTGCCTGCAGGTTCCGGCGTCGGGGCTGTATGGGCTGTTGACGATCAGCTTCCCGCACTCCTCGCAATTGGCCCGGAGATAGCTCAGGCCTTTGAGATTGCCGCACTTGCACTGCCAGTTCCCGATCGAATACTCCACGAACTCGAGCGACGAGGTGCCGCGGAAGTCATTGATTGGGAAGACGGAGTTGAACACCGCCTGCAGGCCCACATCCTCCCGCTCGGCCGGCGGGACGTCCATCTGAAGGAAACGGTGATAGGACTTGCGCTGGACCTCGATGAGGTGCGGAATCGGGATGCTTGCGTAGATCTTGGCGAAATCCATCCGATCCCTGTAGACATTGGAGGTGCTGATATTGGTCATTGGAGGAGATACCTCTGATAGCTCATTGCGATTCCACGCGCCCGCAAGGCGCGCGGAAATGGTAGCCGGCCGGCCTGCTGCAGGCCGCGCAGCTCCCCGTCCTGTGAAACTCGGAGACGAGGCGTCCCGGGGTGTGACGCTTCGTCCAGTGGTTTACCATCCCTTTGAAGGTCCTTCGCTGCTGTCCCGGAACCGGCTGCGGCGGTCGGAAGCGTTGCGTACGGGGTCCATCTCCGCACCGGCGCCCGGCGGAGCGCGGTTGAGGCAGTTTGCCGCCTACTTGACTTCGACCGTCGCGCCGGCCTCTTCGAACTTCTTCCTGATCGTCTCAGCCTCTTCCTTCGAGACGCCCTCCTTCACGGGCTTGGGCGCGCCCTCGACCAGATCCTTGGCTTCCTTGAGGCCGAGACTGGTCACTTCGCGAACCGCCTTGATCACGTTGATCTTCTTGTCGCCCACCGCGGTCAACACAACGGTGAATTCCGTCTTTTCCTCAGCCGCGGAGGGCGCCGCCGCGCCGCCGGCACTCGGAGCACCGGCAACGGTGACCGGCATGGCCGCCGCGGCGCTGATGCCGTATTTTTCCTCGAGACTCTTCACCAAGTCGGAGATCTCCAGCATCGTCGCCTGGTCGATCCACTCCATGACTTCGTTCTTCGTGATAGACATCTTTCAGCTCCCTCTGTAATTGGTAGTAGGTATTGCGGAATTCTCTGTGGTTTGCTATTTCTTCACCTGCTTCAGGACCAGGACCAGGTCTCGAACCGGAGCCTTCAGCACGGTGGCAAATCTCTGCAGGGGCGCGCGGAGCAGGAACAAGAGCCGCCCCAGCATTACCTCCCGAGAAGGCATAGAGGCGAGTGCCTGGATCTCAGACGGCGGAACCACCTTGCCCTCCACCAGAGCGGCCTTGCAGGAGAGGCCGGCATTCCCTCGCGTGACCTCATTGAGCAGACGGGCGAGCGCCACCACGTCCTTGGGGTGGAAGGCAATTGCCGTGGGGCCCGCGAAATACGGCCCCAGGGCCTCCATCCGCGTGCCCTTCGCCGCGCGCAACGCAAGCGAATTCTTGACCACCATATACCGGCCCTCGATTTCACGGACCTTGCGCCGCAGTTCGGTGGCATCGACGACCTTAAGCCCCTTGTAGTCCAGCAGGAAGGCGCTGCTGATCGATCGAAACTGCTCACCCAAAGACTGCACGGTCTCTTGCTTTTCCTGTCTGTTCATAACGGCACGACCTCAAAGTCGATCAGGCGCGGATATCCACCGAGGCTTCGTCCACCCAGATTCCGGGACTCATGGTGGAGGATATGGAAATGCTCTTCACGTACTTCCCCTTGCTGCTGGGAGGTTTGGCGCGAAGAACCGCTTCTATCAGGGCCCGGGCGTTTTCGCAGAGGTTCTTTTCGTCGAACTGGATCTTGCCGCAGGGAGCGTGGACGATCCCGGTCTTGTCCACGCGGAACTCCACCTTCCCCGCCTTGATCTCCCGGACGGCCTTCGCCACCTCGAAGGTCACGGTGCCGGTCTTCGGATTGGGCATCAGGCCCCGCGGCCCGAGTATCTTTCCCAGTTTGCCCACGCTGCGCATCATGTCAGGTGTCGCGACCACGGCATCAAAGTCCATCCAGCCGCCCGCGATGCGCTCGACCATGTCTTCGCTCCCCACCTCATCCGCACCGGCATCGCGAGCCTCCTTCACCTTGTCGCCTGACGCGATCACGGCAACCCGCTTGCTCTTGCCGAGTCCATTCGGGAGCACGACAGTGCCGCGAACCATCTGGTCGGAGTACTTCGGGTCCACTCCCAACCTCATGGCAATTTCCACGGTCTCGTTGAACTTGGCGAAAGAAACCTTCTTCAGCAAGGCGACGGCCTCGTCGAGCGGGTAGGACTTCCGCTCCACGGCCTCTTTTGCTTTCTTGAATTTCCTGCCGATCCTGGCCATCTGCTACCCTCGATTTTCACCTGCGAACCGCGACGGGCCGCCGGGCGACTTAACTCACAACCTCCAACCCCATGCTGCGGGCCGTCCCGAGGATGATCTTGACCGCCGCATCCAGGTTGGCCGCGTTGAGATCCGGCATCTTCGTCTGCGCGATCTCCTCGACCTGTTTCATGGTCACCGTCCCGACCTTCGTCTTGTTGGGCTCGGAGGATCCCTTGGCTATGCTGGCCGCCCGCTTGAGCAACACGGCCGCGGGCGGAGTCTTGGTGACGAACGAATAGGTCCGGTCGCTGTAAACGGTCACGACGACCGGTATGATCAGGCCCTCCTGCTTGGCGGTCTTGGCGTTGAATGCCTTGCAGAAATCCATGATGTTGAGCCCGTGGGGCCCGAGCGCTGAACCAACCGGCGGGGCCGGCGTGGCCTTCCCGGCCTGCACCTGCAATTTGACGTTTGCCACTACCTTCTTTGCCATGAGAACTCCTGCCGCCGGAGCGGCCGATCATCGCGCGCCGATTCGCCTCCTGGCACCGGGTCAGGCCTTCTCGACCTGCTCGGCCTCCAGTTCCACCGGTGTCGCGCGCCCTAGAATGGTCAGCATGACCTTGAGGGTGTTCCGGTCCTGGTTCACCTCCTCAACGACGCCAGTGAAGTCCTTGAATGGGCCGTCGATGATCTTCACAGCCTCCCCCTTGTCGAAGATGAACTTCGGCTTGGGCTGTTCGGCGGTGACCGACACGCGGTTGACCACTTCGTCGATTTCCTGTTCCGTGAGCGGAGTCGGCTTCTTGCCCGTGCTGATGAATCCCGTGACCTTGGGCGTCCCGCGCACAACGTGCCAGGCCTTGTCCGTCATGTCCATCTCGACGAGGATGTAGCCGGGATAGGTCAACTTGGTGGTGACGATCTTCTTCCCACCCTTCATCTCCACCACGTCCTCGGTGGGAATGAGGATCTGGCCGATGCACTCCCCGAGGTCGTAAGCCTGAATCCGGTTCATCAGGCTCTCCGCGACCTTCCGTTCGTATCCGGAGTAGGTGTGGATGATGTACCACTTCTTTTCGCCCATGGCTTGTATCTTTCAGGCCACTAACCCAGCCGGTGCAGGACCAGATTCATAGCCGAGCGGACGATCACGTCGACCACGTAAAGAAAGAACCCGAAAAAGAAGACCGCGACGATCACCACGACGGTGGTCCCTGTCACCTCGTGGCGTGGGGGCCAAGAGACGTTTTTCAGCTCTTTCCGGGTATCCTTGATGAACTCGATCGCGTTCCGGAGCGAGTCCCTGATCTTCTGGAAGAATTCTTTCATGTCACCGACCCCGCTGCCCCTCGAAAACGCAGTCCGCTCTTCTCACACAGGTAGATGGCAGGCCAGGAGGGACTCGAACCCCCAACATGCGGTTTTGGAGACCGCCGCTCTACCATTTCGAGCTACTGGCCTGCAAACTCGTTTCATGGGAAGCAGATCCCGGCATCACACCGGATCCGGGCTACCGTGTCTCCTTGTGAGGCGTGTGCGCCCGGCATCGGCTGCAGAACTTCTTGAACTCGAGCCGCTCGGTCGTCTTCTTCTTGTTCTTGGTGGACGTGTAGTTACGGCTCTTGCACTTCGTGCATTCGAAAGTGATGATCTCGCGCATCGCTCTTACCGGGGCCTATTCGACGATTTCGGAGATGGTGCCCGCACCCACCGTGCGGCCACCCTCCCGGATCGCAAACCGCAACCCCTTCTCCATCGCAATCGGCGTGATCAGCTTCACCGTCAGGTTCACGTTGTCTCCCGGCATCAC
>JACADW010000061.1 GCA_013388445.1 Acidobacteriota bacterium
ATCCTGCAGATGAATTTACCCCTTACCATGAAAAGCTCCTCGAAGGTACCTACGACTGTGTCGATCGAATCGTCGTCAACGCCTACTATCCCCTCGGTCGGAGTGCCGGAGGGTTTCGCGCGTGGTGGCGCAAGCTGACCGGCTCGGACGAGAGCTTGGATCGGTCGCACATGCAACGAATGGCGGGGCGCTTCAAGCGGCGCGTGGAGGCCTATGCCAAGAAACACAAGATCCCAGTCCGGCTCTGTGAAGCCGGGGAACGTAAGCATGAGATAGCTGAAGAGTACTTGCCCGACAGCGATCGCTTTAAGGGCATCTTCCTGGTCCTGATAGCACGGGCGCCTGCGCCCATATGGGAGGTCGACCGGACGCCGAGAGGCCGGATTGGAAAACTGTACCGCAATAAGAAATGGCCCTATGTCAACCACTTTTACTTTCACCTGATGGATCCGGATTGGGGGCATGTCACCGTCCGTATGTGTGGCTAACCTCCGTTTGGGGCTCAGGTGATGGCCAACGGTCACGAATGGGTCGGATGCCAAGCCCGTAAGCAAGGCTTGCCCGTGAACAAGGAGGGCAACTGTCTTACGGGCGGGAACGATTACCAGGCTCTGAATCGGATCGCAAAGACCTTGCGTGCCCAGCACGCTATAGGGCGACTGACCAGGGCTTGTGACCGTTGGCTCTCCTATTGTCTGTATTTTGCGTTGCCCCCGCTGGAGCAGAAGCGGACCGGATTTCACTATCAATACTCGGTGTTCCAACTGGAATACAGCCGCAACCTCCTGTTCCTGCGGGGGAGCATTCTGGATGAGGTTTACCAGAAGCTGCTGGACCGCACCCGGGTAGCGTTCGATGTGAAGACGCTCAAGACGATCTTTGGCCGGAAATATCGCCCGTACCAGCGCCGAGCAAAGCGGGGATCGAACGGCCGGCTGGAAAAAACGATCGAGAGACCGAGTTACGATCTGACGGTGTTCAAGATCCACTTTGGAAAGCTGACACTGAAGATCTACGACAAAGGCGATCGCGTCTTGAGGATCGAAGCCATCGCGCACAATACGAAAGAGCTCCGCTCCGGAACTGTGATCGGGAAGCTCCCGCAGCTGGTCGAGAGGATGCAGCAGTACGTAATCGAGTTTCTCAACGCCGTGCAAGCCGCACACGTTTCGTTCCTCGATTTTGGAACCTTTGAGGCGATGGCAGAGCCGACGCAGCGAGGCAGCAGGCGGATGGCCGGAGTCGACCTGAACAAACCTCGCGTTCGAGCGGCCGTAGCAGCCATGGTGGCTTTGAGCCCCAAACCGATGGGTTTTACGGTCTTGGACCTGACGAAGAAGGTGCGTGCGCTGACTGGTTGGGAACCGGAGCAATACAATCCCCGCCGCGCCGCCTACGACCTCGCTAAGCTTCGCAGCAAGGGCTTCGTCGAGCGCAAGGAGAGATCTCGTCGTTACCTGGCCAAGCCCCAAGGCGTCCGTAAGCTCTGTGCCTATGTAGTGCTGCGAGAAAAGCTGCTGAAGCCGCTGATGGCGGGCACAGCCCGGCCTCGGTTGGGGCGACCACCCAAGAACGTCCATCCTCTCGATGTACACTATCAAAACCTGCACCGCGAACTCGTTCGGACGTTTGCCACGCTCGGCTCGGCCGCATGAGACAACATGTTGGTTTGAACGTTTTGATAAGCGTCTAGAAGAATGGATCGAGAATAGGAGGATGGCAGATGCTACTCTCAAGCGGATGATGCAGGTTTCAAAACAGGCATTGGGCCTGACGCTGGCCGCAAAAAGTAAGGCCCGCTAGCAAAGCGCCCGCAGGCGCATGAAGAAATTGCAGGCGCGACCTGCGGAAAAAGGGTTGAACCCAAATTCGGGGCCCGGATTCAGCGTTTAGGCCACTGAGGCCAGGAGTCAGAGCGCACCGATGAGTGCGATGTTCCGTCAGCCCACGATCAGTTGGTCCCTTGGGCAGTTTACCCAAGCTGCCACACCTTCTTGCTTGACCGCGCCGATCGCGTCTGCCTCGTTACTCGCGAAGAACGGCCACCAAAATCGCGATTGATCGGACTTTTGGAATCCTTTTCCCCGCCAATATATTGACGGGATTCATCTTGTGTCGGTCCGACCCCCGGGGAAATTAAGTTGACGCAGAACCGCCTGAAAGCGGGGATTGTCCCAGACCGGCCCCATGACCTCCGCGGATGCGCCGCTGAGCCACACCACAGAAGGATCTCTCTCGCTAACCGCTCGCTCCAGCCAGTCGAGGTACGCGGCATCGTCGCCGAGCCGCCTGTAGACGACCGCAATCTCCGACGGCGGCGCCCGCCCGGGTTTGGTCATTTCTTTCAGAATGGCCCGGGCCTTCGCTTCCTCTCCGTTGCGGATATACATGATCGCCAGCAGGCTCGACGTCACCATATAGGGATGCGTTGTTGCCCCTTTCTCTTCGATGTGCTGGATCGCCTCGCGGAGCCTCCCCGCCCTTGCCTCGCTTTGGGTCTTCAGATGCAAGACCGGCGGCGACTCGGGATCCAATTCCAGCGCCTCCCGCAAGGCCTGTTCTGCCCGGTCTGGCAGCCCAAGCTCCGTATAAAGCAAGGAGGCCTCGACAAGCTCCAGCGGCGACAACGGTTCGATCTCGAGACAGCGCTCAATCCTAACCCGGGCCTCATCAAAGCGCCTCATGCACCTCAGGAAGTTCGCGTAGGGGCTGTGCGCGTCCCGGGAATTGGGGGCGAGCTCGATCGCGCGCTTGAAGGCAGCCTCGGCTCCCGCCCAATCCCAGTCGTAGACGAAACGGATCCGCCCGAGCGAGGCGTAAGCCTCTCCAATGGTATCGTCTATCTGCATGACCCTCTCAAGGGTCTGCTTGGCGACCGGGAAAGCGTCGCCGGCCTGGAGATCACCCCACCAGGACCCGCGCATCCGGTAAGAGTCGGCGAGACCTAACCACGCCGCAGCGTATCCCGGATCCAGCTCTATTGCTCGCTTGTAGTGCTCACCGGCCCGCCGAAATCCTGCGACGGTCATCATGTGCCACTGGCGCCTGCCCTTGAGATACTCGACGTAGGCATCCGGATTCACGGGCCGGACCGTGGCCAGGCGATTGGCGGTTCCCGGAGTCAGGACTATCCGAATGTGGCCGGCAACGAGGCGTGCCACTTCACCCTGAAGAGCCAGGATCCCGCTGATCTCCCTGTCGAAGCTCTCGGCCCACACATGTGTTTGATCGCTCACCTGTACCAGCTGCGCGGTAACGCGCACGCGCCCGTCCTCGCGCCGCACCGACCCCTCAAGCACATAGTCGGCTTTCAGCTCACGGCCGACCTGATCGACTCCCTTCCGCTCGCCTTTGTATTTCATGGCCGAGGAGCGAGCAATCACCCGCAGGCGATCCGGGTCCAACCGGCTGAGCTCCGTGATCATCTCTTCGGTCAGCCCGTCGCTGATAAATTCTTGCTCCGGGTCTCCGCTGAGATTGTCGAACGGCAGAACCGCCAGAACCGTATGCCCGGCCCGGTGCGGCGAGGCGGTGCGAAACCATCGGGGCACCGTATACACGCCCACGAGAGCCAGTGTGAGGACCGCTGCGGCGACGATACCAATCAGCCCGCGGCGCACCGGTCTCGCACGCACCTCGAGAGCAGGCACCGCCATTCCCTTTTCGAGCGCTTCCGTTTCGGCTGCGCGGGCTTGCGGGATCCGCGTTACCGGATGGATGAGCCGGTAGCCGGTCCCGTGGATCGTCTGAATGTAGTCCGGCTTCCGTGCATCATCCTCCAGCACCCGGCGCAGTTCCGAAATGCAGCGAAGCAGGACATCCTCAGTCACGTAGGTGTCCGGCCAGACTGCCGCCATGATCTCCTCTTTGGTGACCACCTCCCCGGCGCGACCTGCCAGGCAGACGAGCACACGCATCATCTTGGGTTCGACGTGACGGCTGGTACCGGCCGACGAGATCTCGTTCATCAGCGGCTGAACCAGCCAGGGTCCGAGCTGGAAATCGCCTTCCAGTGGACTACTCCCAAGAGCGACGCTCTCAATTGTACCTGTCGCGAGACTACCACATCGTCAGGCCTGAGCCTAGACTCGTATCTGTCGCAAAACACGTTATTCGAATCGACCCGCTCATCCGGCGACTCGGACTTCGACGTGGACAATCGAGTTCGAAGTGGACTGTTGCTGGCGACGGATTTGGCAGCCGACCCGCCTCTCTTTGCACATCCCTGAACAGGTGTTACCAGCGATTTGAAGGGGAACCAGTTACAGCGGTTTGAGTGGTGACCACTTCATCTGGGCGCAGTCGTCGGCGCGCCTTGCCCCGCGAGCGGATGACAAGCAATGAGTGACACGC
>JACADW010000376.1 GCA_013388445.1 Acidobacteriota bacterium
CCGGCCCACTCATTAAATTGAAAGCAGAGAGCTCCCCCAGTCTTGCATCGGCTCCCTGAACCATAGACCGAAACTTATAAAATATAAACTTGCGCCCATTCAGTCCGCACCGAATTTGTCGGTATATCGCCGGACCAGGGCTATCAAGGCGGATCAGCAAAGGGATCAATAAAAAAACTGGCGACAAAATCAAAATTAAAACAAAGCTTCCAATAAAATCAAATACCCTACGCAACAAAAGCAGCAATTCATTTTTAGGAGTCGTTGTAAAAGTCAACAGGGGGAGGCCATCCAACTCTTCCAGGTGTGTCTTTGCAATCACGTGAGGGAAAAAATTTATGGCCAGCCGGGCAGTAATCCCACGCTCCTCACACAGGAGAAACAAGTCCTCCATTCTTTTCAATTCTTCTTGAGATACGGCAAAAATAACTTCATCCACCACTTCTCTTTCCAAGATATGGGGCAGGTCTTTGGCTAACCCTAAAACAGAAAAACCACTCAATTTCTGCGGGAAACCTAAATCTCTGGTGGAAAGAAAGCCCAAAACCCGCAAGCCCAAATCTTTATGCCTCTCGATACTTTGGACAATGGAAACGGCCCGTTCTTCCGTTCCAATGATCAAGATGGCGCGGAATCTTTCGATTTTTCGATTAAAAAACAGGATTGCTTTTCGTACGAAGCCTCTGGCTGCAATGACTAAAAAGAAATTGAAAAGAGAAAAGGACAAAATGAATATGCGGCTGACAAAATGATATTTTAGGGCAAAAATAGTGAATCCCAGAAGTAAGAAGGAAAAAAATAGCGCTTTGAAGATACCCCAGGCTTCTTTCCAAATACCTTGCCCCCTCCAGAGACGATAGAGGCCCGTCAGATAGAAGAAGAATGACCAAATAGGAAAAACGATCAAGAGAAGATTAAGGTACCTGGAAAACGGAAAGAGTTTAGCATAAGACTCTTGGGGGAAGATACCCCGAAACCAGTATGCACAAAGGAAAGCGAGAACCGTAGCTCCCAAATCGCCAAGGTAGAGGAAGAAAGTAAAGATTCTTGTTCGTTGCCTTATCATCGACTTTTGCTTATTCCAAAAATTCAGGGGCGACGTAGCTGAAATTCGGTGTACTTATCCGAAACATATTTCTTGATCCTATTCTTAAAAACTTCCTTATCAAAGCACGATGCATGGGCACGAATGCTCATAGGTTGAAAATCATATTTTCCGTTCTCAAAGGATTTGACCGCCTCCACCAACGATTCGGCTCTTCCCTCCAGAAAGAAAAGTCCGTTAAGCCCCTCAACGACTGTATCCAACGCCCCGCCCCCATGAAAGGCGATCACCGGTCGGCCGGCTGCATTGGCCTCCAACGGTACGATGCCAAAATCTTCTTCTCCTGGAAAGATCAAGGCCTTGCATAAGGCATAATAGTCTGCCACCTCCTTATCATCCAGCCTTCCGAGAAAAGAGATGTTGGGGCGGGCCATCCTTTTCAAGGTCTTAAGGAAAGGACCCGAACCGATAATTTTAAGAGGCAGCCCCAGGAGATTGAAAGCCTCCACAGCTAAATCAATCTTTTTATACGCATTCAACCGCGATACGATTAAATAAAAATTGTCCACGTGTGTCTGAATCCTGAATTTCTTGATATCGACAGGCGGAAAGATCACCTCAGCATTCACTCCATATACTTTCTTTACCCGCTCCCGAACAACAGAGGAGATCGCAATGTAATAATCCGGTCGCTCCTTCGTCTTCATATCCCAATGCCTTAGATAAGCAATCAGAACAGGAAGAATCCTAAGGGTTAGAGCATTTAGATCCTCTTTTTCAACATAATTCTTATAATCCCAGACAAAACGCATCGGCGTATAGCAATAGCAAATGTGGAGGGCCTTTGGTCCTTTCATGGCCCCCTTGGCAAACGCACTACTTGAACTGATGAGGAGGTCATATTCTCTCAGAGGGAGGGATTCGATCGCCCAGGGATAAAAGGGAACGTACTTTTTGAAGTGCTTTTTCAGACCGGGGAGGTTTTGCATCCAAGATGGACGAATATCCGCAGAGGCTAGTTCAGGCCAAAGAACATCCCGGTCAACGATCGAAGTAAAAATCGGAGCTTCCGGAAAAATTTCATGAAGGGCAGCAACTACTCGTTCCGCTCCACCCATTTGATTTAGGTAGTCATGCACAATGGCCACATTCAAAGATTCTCTATCTCCTCTTGCCACTCAATTCGTCATTCCTGCTGAAGAGCTTCAGGTCACTTTCAACCATTTCCTGCACAAGATCGATGAATCGATACTGATAACTCCATCCGAGTTTCGATCTTGCTTTGGACGCGTCTGCCACAAGATTATAGATTTCCGCAGGTCTATAGTACTTTTGATCCTCTACGACATATTCCCTGTAATCCAAGCCCAAGTGATCGAACGCAATTTTTACAAACTCCTTCACGGAGTGGCTCTCTCCAGTACCTATGACATAGTCATCCGGAGAATTAGCCTGCATCATCATCCACATCGCCTTGACATAATCCTTTGCATGACCCCAATCTCTTTTGGCTTCCAGGTTCCCCAATCGAAGCTCTTTCGATAACCCGAGTTTGATTTTTGCTGCATGGGAGGATATCTTGCGGGTGACAAATTCAAACCCTCGCCGGGGAGATTCATGGTTAAAAAGTATGACGTTTACGAGAAACATGCCGTAAGCCTCTCGATAATTTATGGCCAAGTGATATCCGGTGAGTTTGGAAATGCCGTAAGCAGATCTTGGTCTAAATTTGGTGTTCTCGTTCTGAGGGGATTCTTCCGCATTTCCATACATTTCACTCGAGGCTGCAAA
>JACADW010000144.1 GCA_013388445.1 Acidobacteriota bacterium
CTTCCCCTGAACACCGCTGACGGTCGCTTTTGCCTGATTTGAATTTACCCTGTTGCATCCGACCTTTGGGTTTGCAGTCGCGTGGTTCATCACCGAACCGTTGTCGAGCTCCGCTTGAGTGGCTCGTAGTCCGCTGTGCATGCCAGCGTGTCGCCCGGCGCCCGGCTTGCCGGCATCGAGGGGCAGGACACAGACGCCTTGTCATCGGCAACGCCGAGCGAGCCGCTCAGGGTCACGTTTCCGCCGTTCTTGATCACATTACGGCGGGAGATGGTTTTCCCCAATCTGCTGAAGCTTGTCGGATCAGCGTCCTAGGTCAGCGACAGGACCAGCGACTGGACGGCCTTTATCGTAGCGTTCACCTTATTCGGGGCGACCGAAGCTTGGCGAATCCGTGCGGCCTCGGGCAAGGAACGGGTTCGGGTCCGCAGCCCGCATGTGGTCCGGGCGGACGTGCGAAAGGCCAACAACCAGCGGCAGCAACAGGCTCCGCGGTAACGCCCAGTGAAAACACTACGATTAGACGGGCGCTAGCGCGCAAGCTGCGTTGTCAACTTTGCCGATACTCGTTCCGGCACACGGATCGACACCCGGCAGCACACCCGTGGACCAGGTGATGCTCGTCTCTGATCTGAAGAATTGTTGCAGACACCAGGACGGAGACACTAATACCTGCCCTAGTTTCATCCGATAGGATACCGTTCGGGGCGAAGTGCACGGGTAACCATGACAGATAGCGATCAGATCCGGAAGGGCCTGTATAACTGCCCCAACTGCGGGGCGGCCGGTGCGCCAGCGGCTCAGCTTTGCAGCTACTGTGGATCAAGCCTGGCATCGGATGTGTGCCCGGCCTGCTTTGGTGCAGTCTTTCATGGCATGAAACACTGCCCATCTTGCGGAGCAGAATTCACAAAGGCCGACCGCAAGTCTCCATCGTCTTTGCGTTGTCCCCGCTGCAACAAGCCCTTTGAAGCGCGGACACTCGGCAAGCATAGGCTGCAGCAGTGCCCAGGATGCGGCGGCCTCTGGGTGGATCTGCACGCAGTCGAACGGATATGCGCCGACCACGAGGACCGGGAGGCTGTCCTGGCGATGCCGGCCGCGAAGAATTCGGCCCCCGCTGAGAGTCCCCGATTGCCCAAAGGCCGCGTCTATGTTCCTTGCCCCGTCTGCAGGAAACTGATGAACCGGCGAAGCTTTACCGGTGGGTCCGGTGTCGTCGTCGACTCGTGCAAACAACACGGGATATGGTTTGACCGCGGTGAGCTTGCCCGGATCATATCGTTCATCCGCTCCGGAGGCATGAAAAAGGCCCGAGAGTGGGAAAAGGCGAAGATCGAGGACGCACGCCAGCAACTCCGCGACGAGCAGCTGCGCATGGCTGCCATGGCGCGTCGTTTCGGCGACGACGCCGCCGCGGGAGCGGATCTGGACCTGGACGGGCCCTCGCTGCTTGGCATCATTCGCAGCCTGAAGTGCAGCCTGTAGGTGGCTTCTGTCGCAAAACCCGGCATCGGCGTTAAGGCCCAGTGCGGGGACCGAAGATCTGAGCCGAGTGCCAGTAACATGGACGTCCCCCTCGCATCTCATATCGTGACGCAGCGGTCCTACCCTAGAAGGCCTGGCCAATACTGAAGAAAAACCTGCCAAGGGACTCACCGGGTTTGCGGTCCAGCTTGAAACCGTAGTCGGCGCGCAGGAGGAAGTACGGCGTTCGCAGCCGGAGACCGAAACCGGAGGATTTGCGCACGTTGGTAGGATCGAAATCCCCGACGCGCGGAAAGACGTTGCCCAGGTCCAGGAATCCCACGCCGTCAAAGATACCTAGGAGCGGGAACCGCAACTCTCCGTTGACGATCAGAAGAGCGTTGCCGCCGGCGGGATCGCCGAAGAAATCCCTCGGCCCGACCTCGTTCTGACCGAAGCCGCGGATGGTCGTGCCGCCGCCCGCGAAAAATTTGTCGGACAGTATCAAGTCCTGCCCGCCCAGGCCGCCGGCCAGACCGACACGCGCGGCTCCGGCAAGCACCAGCCGGCTCCGCCTGTCACCGACCCATGGGACCTCAGCCGGCTTGGACAAAGGAAGATAGTGGAAGTACTGCCCGAGATACTTGAGGAACCTCAGATCGGAGCCGAGAAACGAAGGGGCATATTCAAACGCCTGCGACAGGAAGGATCCGCGGGACGCATCCAGAAAATCGTTGCGTGTGTCTCGCGTCAGCGTGGCCGTCAAGGGTGCGGTCTTCAGTGTGATGTCAAAGAACGGGTCCGGACCCATGTCATAGGTGTGGTTCCGCTGGAAGCGGTAACCATAGGAGAGAATCAGGTTGTTCCGGAACCTCGCCTCCTGTTGAAGGGTGAATCCGGTCCTGTCCGTGATGAAACCGAAATCGGGAGAATCCTGTCCCCGAGTGATCTCTCTCCGGAAAAACCCGGTCACGTTGGTGTCGACCGGAAAACGCAGAAGAAACGGCTGGCTGAAATATCCGCGGAACTCTCGGACGTCGGAATCGTAACGCGTGCGCACCCCCACAAGTCTCGCCGATCCGAGGGAGTTGCGATTGGTAAAGCTGGCGATGGCACCCGGCCCGCGTTCTGTGTCGTAGAACCCGCCATAGCGCAGTTCGAAGGGTCTGACCTCTTTCAGCTTTACTTTGAGAGTGACGGGATCCAGGTTGCCCGCCGTGAGTTGCTGAGGCGCCCCCGAAGGGACCGCCTGTACGTCCACCATCGTGTAGGCGTTCGTTTCAAAGAGGCGCCGGCGCGACTGGCTGGTCTTTTCATGATCGAGGATCTCTCCTGGTGACAGAGCCATCTGCGATCTGACGAGGCTGTCGCTCGTGGATCGGTTGCCCTCGATCTCGATTCTGTCGACGATCTGCTGCCGGCTTTCGGTGATCCGGAAGGCTATATCCACCCCGCCGGCCTCCGCGGCGCGGTTCACCGTATGACTCACGACTGCATTGTTGTATCCCTTGGCCCAATACAGTTCCTCCAGCTTGCCCAATGACGCCTGGAGCAGCTCGGAACGGTAGATGTCCCCGACAGCCAGGGGCAATGCCGCCCTGAGGTGCGTGTCTGCAAGCGCCGTGTTTCCGCTGAATTCGAGCTTGCGCACCGTGAAGCGCGGTCCCTCTTCTATGGGAATGACGATCCTTCCTGTTCCGGTCTCAGGACTCAGGTCCCGGCGCGGGTCGCCGATCCGGGCATCGAGGTAGCCTTCCCGGCGATAGTAGCGCTCCAGATAATCCTTCACCTTCGACGGGGTAAGATGGATATCGGCGGTCAGCCGTCCGCTCTCCAACAGGGCTCTGAGACGTGACGGGTCGATCCCGGAAGCACCTTCGAAATCCATCGCAACATCACGGAAGCGCGCTCCGGCGTCAACTGCGATCAGTATCCGTTTCTGACCGGTCGATGAAGAGCTCACGCGCGCGTCAACTTTTGCCCGCAGGAAGTCCTGTCGGGCGAGAGAGCGGCGGACGGCCTGAACCGCGTCCTGCACCCGTTGCGTGTCGAAGAGACCATCACGCCAGGCTTCGCGCACCAGCCTCCGCAAATCCTTCGAAGGAGATATGCCCTCAAACGCGATGTCCACTTCCGGGCCTGGATCTATGCGGACCGAAAGGTCCACAAGTCCGTCTCGTTCGATTGTCTCAACGTCTATGCGGCATTCGAAACGATTCCGGTCGCGGTAATACTCCCTCAGGCGGTCGATTCCTTTCTGAACCCTGAAGAAGTCGTATCTGTCGCCGGTCCTGAAGCCGAGCCTGTCGGACACCCGGTCTGGAGAGAACACAGTATTTCCGAGGAGTTCAATGCGGCCGATCTTCCTGTCCTGGGCGCCGCTTGCGGCCGTGTCGCCGGCGCCTGCTGATCCGCCGAACTGCAGACCGTGTCGGAATTCGAAGCGATAGGTGTTGTCACTCTGCCTGGTCGCCTCCGTCTGGAAGCGCCGGGTGACATCGTATTGGGCCGTGAGGATCTGGTCGCCCGCCTCGACAAGGTTCATCGAATATATGAGGCGCAGGCTTCTCGTGACATCCTCCCCGACTGTCAGGCGGGCTCCCGGGTCGGTTTCCGGATTGATGAGGCTGGGATCGATCCTGACCATGGAGAGTCCCAGGGTCTCTTCAGCGCCTCGCGAGAGGAAACCGGCCAGCTGGCCGGAGAGGTAGGATTCCACCTGCCGCCTGGCCACGTTGAGCCCTGAGCCCTGGAGTTCCTCGAGCTTCCGCCCCGTCAACAGGACCGCAATGATGTCCGGCTGCGATAAGGAGGGGACCGAGCTGAGATCCGCCGAAAAATCATCCGGAGCGCCGGTCAGGCTCAGGGATATGTCGTATTCGCCGGCCCTGGTGGTTGCGAGGATGTCGAGGTTGGGCTCGATCTTTGCCTCGTTGAAGAACGAGACCAGTCCCCTCTCGATGAGATAGGTCCTCTCCTGGAAGTATAGCTTACCGCCTTCCTCGAGGCTGACCCTTCCGAGAAGTCCGGGGCGAAGGTAGCTTCCCACCAGTCTCAGGTTTCCCCTCGCGACCAATCTTGCAAGGTTGTTGTCGATGAGTAGAGGCCCCTGCGTGTCCAGCTGGACGTTGAAGCGAAGCCGCGACAGAAAGGAATCCGGTTCCGTGATCTGGACACCGCCGCCGCTTCGGACGTAGCTCAGCACCTCTTCCGTCATATCCAGCGGCCTGCGGTATGACCCCTGCAGGATGTGCGCCTCGCCGCCGACTACAGCGAACTCACCTTCCGAGCGCAGGGTAAGCTCGGCCGATACCTGAGTCCGGAGACCTTCAGGATAATCGAGATAGGCGTTCTTGAATGAAGCATCAATATTCAGGTCCCGGAGGCCGAGGACGGCATACCCTGCTCGGCCCGAGATGTTCAGGTCGCCTCCGTTCAGGCTGCCGTTGAATCTCTCTATGGTAAGGCCCTTGGACCCGACGCGCAGCCTGACGCTCAGATTCCTGGCGGAGATTCGGAGCTCCGGCAAGTTGAACTGGCCCTGTTCTACTTCCAGAAAGCCGGACAGTTCAGGCGCCGAGAGCATCCCTCCCAGATCCAGTTCGAAGCGCCCGGCGCCCGCGGTCTGGAAACCCTCGCTGAAAAGAGCAGCAATTCCGGCGTTTACATCGCCGCTCAGGCGCATGTCCAGGCGCTGTTCGTCCATCAGTCCGGCGGTGCCCTGAATGGTGAGGTGCGTCCCGTGGCCCGTAAGCACGAGCTGATCGATCGTGGCGATTCCCTCAGCCAGGGAGAGGTGTACGGGGCCAGACTGGCTGATCTCATACTCAGCCGTCCTCAGGTGAAGTTGACTGAAGACCGCCTTCATGAGCAGGGCATGCAAGTCGTCGATGC
>JACADW010000365.1 GCA_013388445.1 Acidobacteriota bacterium
ATTATATTCAGGCCGCGCGGGCGATTGGCACCCCAAACGGGCCGATCATCTTCCGCCATATTTTGCCCAACAGCCTGGCCCCGATCATCGTCGCCGCCACGCTGGGGGTAGCTTCAGCCATTTTAGCCGAAGCCTATGTCAGCTTTTTGGGATTAGGCGTGCAAGCGCCGACGGCCAGTTGGGGCAACCTGCTGGTCAGTTCCTACGATCGCCTGCAAACCGCGCCGTGGCTGTGGATTTTTCCGGGCCTGCTCATTACCCTGACCGTCCTGGCGATCAATTTCGTCGGCGATGGCTTGCGAGATGCGCTGGATCCAAGGACGCAAATTTAAGGCGTGATGCGTGAAACGTGATGCGTAACTCTTTTACAACTCACGTATCACGCATCACGTTTCAAATTTAGGTGCAGTAGTCTGGGTCCATGAGGCCGGTTAACCGCAAACCTCGGCACTTCCCCCGCTAACACCCGCACCGCTTCTTCCGCGGTTCGTTGGTGGAGCGCCCGGACGCTGGCGGTGGAGTACCAGGCGGCATGGGGGGTGATCAATACCTGGGGATGGTTAAAGAGGGGATCAGGGCTGACCGGCGGCTCCGTTTCCCACACGTCGAGCGCCAGACCGCTCAACTGCCCGCTCTCCAGCGCGGCGCGGGCAGCCGGCATGTCCACCAAATCGGCGCGCGAAACGTTGACCAGCAGCGCCCCCGGCTTTATCTGAGCAAATGCGGCTTGGGTCAGGATCGGCTGTCTTCCTGCCTGGCTGGGCAGGTGCAGCGAAATAATATCGGCCTGGGCCAGCAGGCCGGCCAGGGAGATCGGCTCGACTCCCCGCGCTTGAATTTGCTCCGGCGGGATGAACGGGTCGTACCCCAGCACGCGCAGCCCGAACGCTTTGGCCCGGTGCGCCACCCTGGAACCAATCCGCCCCATACCGATCAACCCCAGGACGGTTCCCTGCAGCGGTCGGGGCGCGCCGGCGCAGTCGAAATTCCACCCTCCCTGCCGGACTTCGGCAGCGAGCAGCGGCAGGTTGCGCCAGGCGGCTAATATCAACAGCATGGTGTGGTCGGCGACCTCGTCGGCGCAGTAGTCGCCGGCGTTGCAAACTAATATACCCAGTTCCGTCGCCGCCACAACATCAATATGGTCCCAGCCGGTGCTGCAGGTGACGATCAACTTCAACTGGGGCCGCTGCCGCAGCAGGTCGCCGGGCACGGGCAGCAGGCCCACCAGCAGCGTCTCGGCCTCGCGGCTGGCTTCAAACAGTTCTTCCGGCGTGCGGCAGGGCCGGAACGCAAAACTTTTGCCGGCAGCTTCGACAATGTCCCGCTCGATCAGGCCGTCAGAAGAGTCGTCGGTGCAAATGATGGTCATGGTGGGTTTTCCGTTCGATTGAGAAGATTTTGAAATGTGTTGCGTATTGCGTAAAGAAAACGGAACACGAAATATGCAACACGCCAGTCTTAACAAGTAAGTTCTTTTGCTAAAAACTACCCGCTTTCCAGCAAAAGTCAAACTTTAAGGGGTTCCATGTCTATCCTGCAAACAACACAGCTCAACATCCCCGCGGGCATGATTGACTTTGGCGTCGGCCAGCCGTCGCTGTCGTTATTACCTCAGGCCGCGCTGAAGCAGGCCGCCGAGCATCGCTTGAGCCAGGGCGATGCGTCGTTCCTGCAATACGGGGCCGAACAGGGCGACGGCTATTTCCGGCTCACCCTGGCTGAGTTTCTCAGCAAGCATTACGGTCTGCCGGTTGAAGCCGGCCAACTCCTAATTACGTCGGGCGCTTCCCAAGCGCTCGATCTGATCTGCACCCGCTTTACCCAGCCCGGCGATACCATCTTTGTCGAGGAACCGACCTATTTCCTGGCGCTGTTAATCTTCCGGGACTACCACCTCAACCTGGTCGGCATTCCGATGGACGAAAACGGCTTGATCGTCGAGGCGCTGGAGGAAAAGCTGGCCCAGCACCGGCCCGTCTTTCTCTATACCATCCCAGCGTTTCATAATCCTTCGGCGGCCACGCTCTCAGCCGAGCGCCGTGAACGGCTACTCCGATTGAGTCAAGAGCACAACTTCCTCATCGTCGCCGACGAGGTGTACCAGATGCTCGATTATACCACGCCGCCTCCGCCGCCGTTGGCCGCCCATATTGACACCAACCATGTCATATCCCTGGGTTCGTTTTCCAAAATTACCGCCCCTGGCCTGCGGCTGGGCTGGGTGCAGGCAGCGCCGGCCCGGCTCGAACCGCTGCTTCACGCCGGTTTGCTGGAAAGCGGTGGCGGGCTTAATCCGTTCACCTCAGCGGTGGTGCAGAGTTTGATCGAGTTGGGCTTGCAGGATGCCTGTCTGGCCCACTTGAAAGCCGTCTACCAGCAACGTTCCGCTGCCTTGAGCGCCGCCCTACGCCAGCAGACCCCGGGCCTCTCTTTTGTCGAACCTGGGGGTGGTTTTTTTATCTGGCTGCGTTTGCCGGAGGGTAGGAACGCCCAGGAAATCCTGGTTGAGGCCCGGGGGCGTAACGTCAGTTTTCAACCGGGGATCAAGTTCTCCAGCGCCCAGGGACTGCAAAACTACCTGCGCTTGAGCTTTGCCTATTATGATACGGCTGAGTTGCTCGATGGTGTTAACCGGCTGGCCCAGGTGATCAATAAAGACACCTAACAGAATAACGGTTCACATTCCGGGGCGAAAAAATACACTTTTCACTCCCCACAGGAAATCGTAAGATGGCCCGATTCCCAATGATGACGCAGGAGTTAGCTCGCCACATCGAGCAGGTGGACATTGATTACACGCTCTCCCGCCTGGGAGGGATGCAGGCGGCAGCAGGCAATCCTTTAGCCGTTGAGATCAAACAGTTTGGCCGGGCAACGGCCTTTTTGATTGAAGGCTGGCCCGATTTTTGGTATGGCAACCGGGTTCTCGGCCTGAGTCCGGCCGACGAAAGCCAATTAGAGAGCATCGTCAACTTTTTTGCGGCGCGAAAGCTGCCTTTCCGCTTTGAAATTATTCCTGGGCAGTTGAGTTGGTCGCTGGCGATGCGCCTCCACCTGCTTGGCTTTTGCCAGGGGAGTTTTTCTGCCGCACTCTATGGTCCGCCCCAACCAAACCTCGTCTCCCCAGCCCTGGACGTGAGGGTGCATGTTGTCGCGCCAGATGAGGTTGAACTTTTTCTTGACCTTTACCAGGACGGGTTTGGACTGGAAAGGTTAAGCAGTCGGGACAAACAGGTGGTCAATCAATGGCTGGAACAAGAAAGTCCCTATCTGCAGCTTTATCTTGCTACGGCTGCCGGGGCTCCGGCCGGGGTCGCCATTCTATACCACAAAGACGGTCTGGGATTGTTGGCCGATGCCGCGACAGTGCCGGAATTTCGAGGCCGGGGCTGCCAATCCGCTTTGTTGCAACGGCGTGTGGTCGAGGCAGCCCGGCAGGAGTGCGAACTGCTGACCAGTTTTGTCGAATTTGGCTCGGCCAGCCATCGCAATGTCGAGCGGGCCGGGCTGCGGGTTGCTTATACCAAAGCCTTGTGGTGGAAAGTAGAGTAAAATACATGGAGCTCAAGGGAACTCGTAGGAACTTACCCGTGAGTTCCCTTGAGTTCCTACGAGTTCCTTCTTTAAATCCATTATGGAGCGTAAAATGAAAACCTGGCATTACGATCACTTGACCTGGCCGGAGATGAACGAAGCTCTGGCCAGAGAGCCGCAGCCGGTGGTGCTGATCCCCTTCGGCGCGGTGGAGGACCACGGCCCGCACCTGCCCCTCTCCACCGACAACGACATTTTGGCCGGAATTTTGGAGGAAGTCGGCCGCCGGGCCGCCGGCGACATTTTGATTCTGCCGACCATCCCCTTTGGCCTGGACGAGCATCACATGGATTTCCCCGGCACGATTGCCGTAGACATTGAGACCTGCCTGGCCTACGTCTCGCAGGTAGCCATCAGCGTGGCCCGGCACGGCTTCAAGCACATCCTGATTGTCAACGGTCATGGCTCCAACCACAGCATCGCTGATCTGGCCGCCCGGAAATGCGTCATCGTGACCGGGGCCAAGTGCGGGGCAATGAGTCCCAATGCGGCCATTGACCCTTCGCTGTGCGCCGATGTACTGGAAAAGGGCCGGCGCGGCGGGCCGGGCAGCGTCAGCCACGCCTGCGAGTACGAAACCGCCATGATGCTGCACTTACAGCCCGACCTGGTGCAGATGGACAAGGCCGAGCGGGACATCAGCCAGCAGGCGGGCGCCTATTTTAATTGGGACCTGGGCCGGCCCAGTTCGATTATGTGGCAGGATTGGTGGAGCCGCATCAGCCGGGCCGGAGTGGCCGGGGATGCCAGTGTGGCCACCGCCGAGTTTGGCCGGGAGCTGTGGGAAGTGACCGTGGAGCGATTTATAGAGCTATGCCGGGAGTTTCGCACTTTTGAGAACCCCCCGCGCGTGGACCACCATACAAAGTAAACAAGCCCCGTGTAATTGAAGTGAACTGAAGCAATTTAACCACAGAGGCGCAGAGGCACAGAGATTTTCTCTGCGTCTCTGTGTCTCTGGGGTAAGGTTCATCAAGATAGTTCTACTCGAAGTAGGCTCATATCCACTGCTCGCCGACCGTACGCTCGTTCTGAATATTGCCGGTGTTGACCGTCGTTTTTGGCTCGATCAGCACCACGTGGACTTCCTCTTCAGCCACGGGCAGGTGTTCGACGCCTTTGGGGATAATGAGCAGCTCGCCCTCTTCCAGCCACACATCGCGATCGCGGAACTTGAGCAGCAGCCTGCCCTTGACCACCCAAAAGAGTTCGTCCTCGGCCTCGTGGTGATGCCAGACAAACTCTCCCTTCAGCTTGACCAGCTTGACGTAAGCGTCGTTGAGTTCGCCGGCAATGCGGGGACTCCAATATTCGTCGAAGTAGCTAAATTTTTGGGCCAGGTTTACTTTCTCCACTCTCTCCTCCTTGCTTCACGTCGCCTCGATGACCCTGGCCTTGGCCACCCGGATCAACTCCTGCACGGGCAGCTCCAAATTGACCCCTCGCTTGCCGGCGCTGACCAGTATCCGCTCCAACTCCAGGGCCGGCTTATCAATATAAACGGCAAAGTTCTTGTGCAATAAGGCCAGGGCCGAGATGCCGCCGGTTTGCAGGCCGGTCAGGCGCTCGGCTTCTTTATGGGGGGCCATCTGCACTTTTTTCTGGCCTACCGAGGCGGCCAGCTTTTTCAAATCCAGCTCCCGGCTCCCGGCGACCATGACCAGCATCGGCCTGCCCGCGGGTGGCAGCACCACCAACGTTTTGTAAACCCATTCGCGCGGCAGGCTGAAATAATCGGCCACGCCATCGGCGGAATGAATGGTTTCAGGGAACTCGCGCACCGTGTAGCTGACCTTCTGCTGGTCCAAAATCCGCATCGAGTTGAGTTTTTCGGCCATTGGCTCTACCACGTTTCGATATTGAGATCATCTATCTGGTCAAAATGCGTATCACGGGTAACTAACGTCAAATGATGCTGTTGCGCAATAGCGGCAATCCAAATATCATTTTCTGGAACAGGCCGGCCCTTCGCCTGTAAAATACCCTTGATGAGACCATATGCCTTGGCTGTCTCAGAGTCACACGTCAGTACAGAATTGCTGACTGCAAAATCTTCAATGCGAGTCAAATTTACCTCAGCCTTGCCGGATTTTCGCGCCCCAAAATAAAGCTCGCCCAGGACAATACTGGGTAAAAAAACGGCGTCGGTCTGGCTCAAGCGTTTTTCGACAGCCGCTTCTCCAGCAAAGAGGGCAATGACGATGTTAGTATCCAGCAGTACCCTACCACTCATGGGTATCTACCTGTTCACAATTGGCTTCTATAGCTTGGGTCATTGCCTCAATATCCTCACGCTCGATAACGCCAGAAAAACGGGCGAGATCCTTGCCCGGAGTTCCTTTGGGTAAGGATAGGGTCAGCGCCTGGGCAAATTCAAACACTTTTCGTTGAAGTTCGACGGGCAGTTGGTCAAGTTGTTGGATGATTTGTTGAGTCATCGCTGAGTGGGTCATCATCATTACCTCCTTTTGGATGGCTTGCGCAGCCTGAGCTGAAACGGAGCGACCGTGCAGGTCGGCCAGGGTCCGGAGCAGCTCATAATGTCTATATTCGATGTAGGTGACTAAATTTCTTTTTTCGGTGGTAAATTTGCCGCCAACTGTGCTCATAAAAGGGTCAACATCCTATAAAGTGGGGTAAAAGTGACTTTATTATAACATCGTTTGGGCCAGGTAAGAAACCTGTATCTTCTGTACCAACTTTCGTAGAATTCAGTTATGGATTATACTACGCCAAAGGCTGGCCCCGTCTTCGGGCGGGGCTTTGCTTTGCCTGGCTGATTATTGGCAAAAGGGGGATCACCGTATCGTTTATGAGTCACAAACCACTGGCGCTCGCCGCCCAAAGCCGTCTGATTAATAATGCCCCGCTGGTGGTGGTTTGCCTGGTCATCGTAGACAGCCTCCACTTTGTTTTTGCCCGCTTGTTGCTGCCCTACCTGCCGCCGACCACTTCCGCGATGTATGTCCTGACGATTGCTACGGTTGAGGTCGCGCTCTTTCTGGCGGTTTGGGACAAGATTAATTTTACGACGTTTCGCCACCACGCCTGGTTTTTTGGGGGAATAGGCTTTCTGGTGGCGGCGAGCACGGTTTTGAACTACAGCGCCGTAGCTTTTATTGATCCGGGCACGGCGTCGCTGCTGGGCAAAATGTCAACCCTGTTTAGCCTGGGCTTCGGCCTGATCTGGCTGCGCGAGCGCTTTACGCCCTTCCAATCGCTGGGCGCGATAATTGCCGTAGGGGGCAGCTTTACCATCGCCTTTCAGCCCGGCGAGTTTATCTGGGCCGGCGCGCTGATGGTCATCACCTCGACCTTTATGTACGCCCTCCATGCCGCCCTGGTCAAACGTTACGGGCATGGCATCGGCCTGACCGATTTCTTTTTGTTCCGGCTGGCCTGTACGACGGTTTTTCTGTGGCTGTTTGCCATTAGCCAGGGTGAAGTCCGGCTGCCTGGCTGGACCGCCTGGCTCATTTTGTTGATGGCTGGCACGGTTGATGTGACCATTAGCCGCACCTTGTATTACCTGACTCTGCGCCGCTTGAATCTTAGTGTTCACACGATTATCCTCACGCTCAGCCCGGCGGCGGCCATTTTGTGGACGTTGTTCCTGTTTGGCCTGGGGCCGACCCTCCAGCAGTTGATCGGCGGGGCTGCGGTCATTGCCGGGGCGCTGATGGTTTCGCTGGGCCAGGCGAGGTAAAAAAGCTACCAAGCATACCATTCCGAGTGGAGCGGAGCGAAACGAGGAATCTCTCGAATCTTAGCCATAGAGTAACTTTGACGGGATTTCTCACTCCCTCCGGTCGCTCGAAATGACATATCAGAGCGATTGCACTTAGTTCGATAATATTTATACAAACACATTTGGAGGTATCCTATGAAGTACCGACCCTTTGGTCGCACCGGTTGGCAGGTTTCGGAGATTAGCTTTGGGGCGTGGGCCATCGGCTCCGCCTGGGGCGAGGTCAGCGATGAAGACGCCCTGGCCGCGTTGCACACGTCCATTGATCAGGGTGTCAACCTGATTGACACGGCTGACGTATACGGCGACGGCCGCAGCGAGCGGCTGATTGCCCAGGTGTTAAAAGAGCGTTCCGAACAGGTTTACGTGATTACCAAGGCCGGGCGGCGGCTCGATCCGCACACGGCAGAGGGCTACAACCGCCAGAATTTGACCGCTTTTATCGAGCGCAGCCTGAAAAACCTGGGGGTTGAAGCCCTGGATTTGGTCCAGTTGCACTGCCCGCCGACGCCGGTCTACTACATGCCGGAAGTTTTTGAAGTGCTGGATGACCTGGTCCAGGCCGGCAAACTCAAATTCTACGGCGTCAGCGTCGAAAAGGTGGAAGAGGCCATCAAAGCTACCGAATTCCCCAACGTGCAGAGCGTTCAGATCATCTTCAATATGTTCCGCCAGCGCCCGGCCGAATTGTTCTTCAACCTGGCCAAACAGCGCCAGGTCGGGATTCTCGCCCGGGTACCGCTGGCCAGCGGCCTGCTCAGCGGCAAAATGACCAAAGAGACCACCTTCCCGGCCGACGATCATCGCAACTTCAACCGCTACGGCCAGGCTTTTGACCGGGGTGAAACCTTCTCCGGCGTGGATTACGACACCGCCCTGGAAGCCGTGGAACTGCTGCGGCCTCTGGTCCCGCCCGGCTTCTCGATGGCCCAATTTGCCCTGCGTTGGATCCTCATGTTTGATGCCGTCAGTTGCGCTATTCCCGGGGCCAAGAATGCCCGGCAGGCCCTCGCCAACACCCAGGCCGCCGACCTGCCGCCTCTCAGTAAAGAGGTGATGGCCCAAATTAAGGCGATTTATGACGACAAGATTAAGGGACTGGTCCATCAACGCTGGTAAAATGAACCGGACTCAGCGTAGATTGATGAGAAAAATGTCATTCTGAGCGACCGGAGGGAGCGAAGAATCCCTCGAAACTTGGCCCAAAGTGAACCTCTTGAGGGATTCTTCACTTCGCTGCGCTCCGTTCAGAATGACATTGTGCAACGCCATGAGCTTCAACACCGAACAACGCCGCTTCAACTGGATTCACGCTTACGGTGAGGCCATGCGCCTGGCCCTGGTCAACGAGCTGGCCGGCGGCCAGGCAGACCGGCTGACCACCTTTCACCAACTCGCCGGAGCGGAGTGCGCTTGGTGGCGGGCTACTCTCTCCGGCGATACGGAGCTGCGCCGCTGGCTGGCCCACAAGCGGGGCCGGGGCTGCTACTGGTCGCTCTTGCTGGCCCACGATTTTTACTATCTCTACGACCTGGAGGCCGAGTTGTGGGGGGCGAATCCAGCTCAATTTCTGGACTGCACCCAGGTTGACCAGCAGGTCGCCCTGGAGCCGTTCCGGCTGGTGCTGCTCTTTTACCTGGTCGAGCGCGCCCTCAAATTACTATTAGCCCACCTCGGCTTTTTGAATTACGAGCAGAGCAATCACTCCCACGCCCGGATTCGCGAGGCGGCCTATACTCACCTGTTTGAGCAGTCGCACCTGGCCCGCTGGCTGCCTTTTCCTTTTAACCTGACCGCGCTGTCCAAACGCCTGGTTCACGGCCAGGCAGATTACCTGCGCCACGCTGGCTATTATGTTGATCCTGATCACTTTGGCCCGGTGCGCAAGACCCACTACACCGCTGTGCTGGAAAGCGCCCTGTGCCAGGCGGTTAGTTGGCAGCGCGAGCGCCACACCCGCCAGGGCTACCTGCCGCCCCCCGGCAGTCTGCAAGCCTTTTTCTTCGACCCGCTCTGGCATTATTCGGAAAGCTACCGCTACCGCTTGCCCCTGGCCGGCGATATCCTGCGCCAAAACCCCTTCTACTGGAGTCTTAATTTGCGCTGGCTCGGCTCGGCCCTGCTGGGATTGATCGAATTGTGGCTCTATACCCTCAGCGCCCAGCGCCTGCGTGAAACCTGGCAGACCTACAGCCAGCAGTCCCGTTCGCCCGCCCTCCAGGTCATCCAACTCCCCCGCTGGCAGGCCATACGCCGCAGCGTACCGCAGCTTTTAATCAAATAGAATCGGCTGGCCTGGGGTCTATCCAGACTTCTGGCAGACCGCAGCGGTTTAAGAAACCTCTGCGGTCTTAAAATGGGGGTGCATCCGCTGGCCTGGTACAAAGTACGAGTGGTACGAGAGTGAGGTATAATCCAAGCCTGGTCAATTATCTACGCTTCCTGACTCATATTGGCTGATTGACTGACGGGTTTTATCTTCACCGCAGAGAACGCAAAGAACACAGAGATTTTTTACCAGCACCTGCGGTGGGGCAGGTGTCAGTCTCTCGGCGGCCTCCGCGCCCTCTGCGATTAATTTGAGCCACAATGGTAAAATAGGCCAGCCTGAATACTTTGGAGTGAATGATGCAGACTTATCTCTATACCCAGCAGCCCATCACCTACGACGGCCGCCAACTCAGCCCGCACTGGCTCTACCGCCAGTTCGACCTGTTGGGCGACGCCATCGCCGCCTTTAGCGGCCCCTGCCGGGTGGACCTGAGCGAAATGGTAGACCTGGAAGATGTCAAAGCCGCTGCCCCGATCTACAGCCCGCTCATGCTCCACTGCATCGCCGAATTCTTCCAGACCGATTTGGAATTGGCGGTTAACCGCCAGCGCCTGCTGATTATTACCGCCAAAGAACTGCTGGAAGAAATCACCGGACGGCGGGTGCAGCGCCGGGGCGATGACCTTTACCTGCCGCGCCCAGATGGCAAACCGGGCAAGTTGTCCGTCTCGATTGCCACCGCCAGCCCCATCTCGACCCTGATCCACACCGGCTTCAACATCGAGACAGAAAGCACGCCAGTACCGACGGTGGGCCTGGCCGAACTGAACCTGGATGTACCTGCCTTTGCCGCCGAGTTGTTACACCGCTACGCTGCCGAGGTGCAGGACATCTGGCTGGCCCGCTGCAAGGTCCGGGCGGTATCCTAAAGGTTCAGACACCGGGTGTCTACCCATTGACATTTACCGCCAAACCCGGTAGCATGGATTTGTCGTTGAGTTCGATTGTCCCGGCTCCCATTCGAATAAAGGCAGCCAAGTTGGAATGATATTCCCTTAGTCTATAAGCCATAAGTAGGCTTTCTAATAATTTTTGACCAGCTAATGGAGAAAGAAGTTCGTCCACCAAACGAAAAACGTCCGGCCTGGCGTTTTGACCCGGTAGATATTACCCAAATGCGCCTGTTGGCTCAACTGCCACCCGGCTGGCGTATCCGCCCCATGCTTGAAGCGCAAGCGTTAATCCGGGGAATTATTATGGGTCGTTTGCGCCGGCAATACCCGGATGCCTCGGAGCGCGACCTGGCGCTTAAACTTTTAGAGGAGTTAGGCCGTGTCAGACCAACGCCAAACTTCTGACCTCAGCCTCTTTATTGATATTCTGCGCACGCTGGAAGCTATAGATGCGCCTTATGTTATCATTGGCGCTTTTGCGGCTGCCGTATATGGGATTACCCGAGCTACCTTTGATATTGACTTTATCGTAAATCTTTCGGAAAGACATATTCAGGCACTGGCGGCTCATTATCCCCCGCCTCGCTATTACGCCGACCCGGACCAGATGCGCGGCTCTATTCGTTTGGGTATGATGTTTAACATCATTGATAGCAGTCGAGGAGAGAAAGCCGACCTGGTGCCGGCGACGATGCATCCACGCTACCCCCAAGTGCTGGCTAATCGGGTGCGCCAACAGGTTAAAGCCCCAGGCGAGGAACCATTTGAGGCCTGGTGTGCTTGTCCGGAGGATGTAATTATTGGGAAGCTCATGGCCTGGACTGAAGGGCGATCTCGAAAACACGAAACCGATATTTATGAGATGTTGGTCTTTCATTATCTGGGGCTTGATCCCACTATCTCCTTTAACGAGCACATAGTAAATATGGAGGCCGAAGCTCTGGGTCAGATTACGGCTGATTTTTGGGAAGCGGTCAAAAAAGCCGCCCGGCAAGAAGCTGATCGTCTAACAAGCACATCTGGAGAATAATTCTGGAATGACGGCCCCCTTTTTTTATAAGCTGTAGCCAATTTTTACCTTAAAGCAACTGGAGATCACCGTGGAACCCAAACGCCTCTTGATCTTGGCCTGTTCCCACCGCAAGCGCCCCGATTCCGGTCTGCTGCCGGCGATGGAGCGGTATGACGGGCCTCAGTTTCAAGTTCTCCGTAAATTTCTACGTGAACAACCTATTGAAGCCCAATCTATTGATACTTTTATCCTCTCGGCCAATTTTGGATTAATTTCAGCTAATCAGCCAATTCCCAAATATGATTACAGAATGTCTCTCCAACGGGTGCAAGAGTTACGGCCAAAAGTAAGTTGTGAGCTTGAACAAGTTTTACAGGGTAATGACTATAGTGAACTATTTATCAGTTTAGGAAAAAATTATTGGCAAACCTTAGAAGGTTATGAGCGATTAGTGCCGGCCGAGGCCAAAGTAACCATTGCTCAGGGTTCTCAAGGAGGCAGACAGGCGGCGCTTCGTCGCTGGCTTTACAATGGTTTAGTTGAGCAATCTTATGGCCATTCAGTAATTGCTACACAAGGCAAAGCACAAATTCGAGGTATTGAGATTACATTCACCTCGGAGCAGGCTGTTGAGTTAGCTCGTCAAGCATTGGCTGAAGGGCATGGTGATCCGGCTGGCTATCAATCTGCTTATGTGTTGGTAGATGGTCAGCGGGTTGCACCTAAATGGCTGGTGAGTCAATTGACTGGATTGCCTGTAGGTTCTTTTCATACAGGGGATGCGAGACGAGTATTGCAGCAACTGGGAATTGAGGTGAAATCTACATGAGTCAGGTAAGTCCACAGGATCGCCGTTTGACAGAAGAAGGTGTAAGGGAGGATTTGCAGCGACAACCTCATTTGTTAATGAAACTAGCCGAGAATGCTCTTACAGTCGCGGAAAGTCTGCGGGATAATTACTTCAAAAATACCGCAAAATTTGTAACTGCTTTGCGCAGAGCCATGGATGAGGCGACTCAAGGGAAGCGTTCTGATCCGATTTTGACAGTTAAAAGAATTGAAAATGCTAATTGGGAGACTGTACAAGGTGAAGTAGTAACTTTTATTGATGGTGGTATTGGACAAGTACAAATTTCAAGTCAAGTACCCATTTTGTTGCGAGTTGGTTCTTATTGTGTCCGTACCGGCGAGCGCCGTGTATCTGAAAGAGAGCAGTTTGGTTATTATCCGGTTATTTTGGGCGATTTGGAAGGTGGTAGTAAGGAACGCAAAGACTTTCCTGATATTGTACGGATCACAGCCGAACTTCTTGGAGGTTTATCTGCTTTGGAACGGACACCCGACCTCCGAGTTTTGATGTTTCATGGCCCTTTAGTTTACCTAATGGGCGGCTATGCAGGACATACACCCTTTACTGAACAAGATATTGACCTCTTTTTGGGGCAGTACGCTTCTAATCCTGATCTCGGACGCCAACTTAAAGATGATTTTCTAAAAAGAGCGAAGCTGGATATTTATCCAGAAATGACTGATCGTTCCGACGAATGGGGCAAGCGTCGGTTATTTGAACCACTCGCCTGGATTGCTTATCTGTATCGAAGATTGATTGAAGAAGCTCGCCAGCGTAAACCAGTGCCGATAATTGCCGGTGTAGTGGAACGTGGTGCGTTACGTCAGTTCAGTGAGACGGTATTGTTAGAGCGAGTTTTCCGGGGATTGCGAGCCAAAGATAAAATTGATTACTTCAACCAAATGTATGGTCGTTCTGATTTAACTTCCCCTAAGGCATTGTTGGATCGGCTAGGCTATACTGATACGTTACTATTAGCTATGCTTCTTCAGCCAGGCGAGTTGTCTGAACCTTGGATAATTGATAAATATGAGAGTTTGCATCGAGGAAAAATTTCATTGCCTGATGAAGCGTGGAAAAGTGATGTTGATTGGGGGCACTTGAGACCTCCTAACAAAATGGGGTTTCCCCGCGTGTGTGGTTGCTATGTTCATATCTCAGAAACTACGGAACCTGTCCGTGTGGAAGTATTCGGTGAATTGGGGACTGACCAGATCACAGAAGCGGCTCGCCGCACTTACTTGTATGCGCGTCTGCTGCCTGGGTATGGTTTTCCAGTGGGATTGGATATTGCCGACAAACACGCTCATGTTCCGGCTTGGTTGACTGATGCTTACAGCAAACTTATCCGCCATCATTTAGGGGTGAGTTTGCAACGTGGTGAGATCAGCGATGCGGAAATGCGCCGCATTTTAGTTCAGGCAATTTACATGACTCATCGAGACTGGCTATTTCGGCCCAAAAGCTGAGAGGAGTGAAACCAATGGCGGTAACTTCCGACAAACAAAAAGCTAACCGATATGTTGGTACATTAGTAGGTGAAAGTACCAGCCGAGAATTTCGGTTAGCCGTAGCCCATGAAACAATTCGCGAACAAGATATCATTGCTGTGGATGCTGAACTTCGCCGACCTGAAAGCAACACTTTGCCGGAGAAAATTCGTGTATGGGCTAAAGTCCAGCGAATTGAGCGACTAAATCCACTCTTTCCAACCGAAGCCGGTCACGAGCTGGCCGCCACTCGAACCGACCCGTTTGATACCGTACTATCGTTGAGTCGGGAAATGGTAACGGCAGTTTGTCAGGTTTTGGGGTCTGAACCTTTAGATGGTAGTAAAGGGGGTAAGCTGGATCATCTACGCTATCCTGCTCAACCAGCTTCCAGTGCTTATCGTCCTAACTCAGATGATATTGCCCGTGTGGTATTGGGCGAATTACAACAAAAACGAAATCGAGCGTTAGATATTGCTGCTCTCTCTAATCGTCCTGAAGTAGATGTAATGGTTGATGGCCATGCCATTGTCACTCGCCACTTGGCTATTTTGGCTATGACAGGCGCAGGCAAGAGTGTCACTGCCCGACGTATTATTGAGCAACTGGCAACTAAGAATTACCCAATTATTATTTTTGATCCTCATGGTGATTACACCGGACTGGCAGAAGTGTCAGGTCTCAAAGGTCGTGTACAGCGCTACTATGCCCAATTTCCTATCTTTGAAGAAGATAGCGAGACTGTAGCAGAAATTGTCAGCACTTTAGGTTACACACTAACTGATACAATGCGTACCCGATTTGGTGATATATTTCAGGCTGCTATCTCATTCATTGTAGATGATGAAGCTGAAATGACGCAAAGAGTAGATTGGCTGGCTCAAACGATTGGGAAACCTGATTTGGTTACTTATGGTGTGAAACCCAATATGTGGCTTATTGGAAATTTGGCCGAGGCAGGCGAAATTATATTGCGCCAAGATGACGAGGGAAGCGCCATTAAACAACTAATCGAGTGGGGATGGCCTGGTATAAAAAATTATTCAGGTACAGATCGGAGAACATTAGAAGGTATCAAAAAACGTACCTATCGAGCAGCAGCCGTACTCCAGCGAATGGAAAAAACTAATCAGAAAGTTGCTCGGAGCGCTCAACCCCTTCCTACAGATCGTAAAGAACTGGTAAAATATGGTCAAATTAGTGTTGTTTCTCTGGCAGGCTATACCAGCGATTTTCAAGCCACAATCTATAGTATCATTGCTGATAATATCTTTGATGCTCGCGTAAGTGGCGACCTTCAACTACCAACACTACTTCTATTGGAAGAAGCCCATAACTTTGCGCCTGCTAGAGCCAATACAGCAGCCGAGCAACGGGCTATTGCCACTACCAAACAAATTGCGCAAGAAGGACGTAAATTCGGTGTAGGTCTCATTCTCATTAGTCAGCGTCCTTCACGTTTGGATGAAACTACACTTTCACAATGCAACTCTTATGTCATTATGCGCATGGTCAACCCGGCTGACCAAACTTACGTTCGACGGGTGATCGAAACCCTGGGTGAAGATGAAGCCCGGATGTTACCTGATTTGGATGTCGGGGAGGCTATCCTTTCTGGGCAACTGATCAATTTCCCCGTTCTGGTTAGAATAAAGGAGCCAGAGTCAAAAGGTGAACGAGAAGAAAGAGATGCGTTCCTAGTTCTCGAAGAAGCTCAAGCAAGTATTATCAATCAAACATTCACTACCGTACACTAGACATTATCGGTAATAAGGTATAATAAG
>JACADW010000111.1 GCA_013388445.1 Acidobacteriota bacterium
CAACGCTCATCAGGAACATCACCGGATCTGCCTCTCGCGTCGCGATCTTCGTGTGCTGCACCTCCCGACCGCGATCATTGAAAACACTGATGTGCGTCGTTGTGCTGTCTACGTCAAATACCTATATGCTTCATTCTGGGCCTCCGGTTTCATGGTTGTTGACCAACTACCTTGTCAGCAACCATGTAAGTTTACCGTGAGGCCCGTTCTGTCATAGTTTCTCAAAGACTCCAAGGCGCGAAGGAATGAGGTGTCTTTACGCATCACACGGAACCAGCTTCATTCGACGAGCTCGTCGAGGGGTCTGCCGTCATCCGGCACGAAACGCCTCCAATACTGCACTGACTCGCGTATCTGCCTGAGGAGTTCGTGGGGAATCACCGCCGCCGGCGCGAAAATCTCGAGGGTCAGGTACAGCACGTCGCACCTGGGCGGGAGCGTTTCGTCCGCGTCCTGAAGGTAAGAGGTCTTGAGGGCACGGAGCACCCGGCCGGCATGAATGCTCCCGGCGCGGTTCAGCTCCTCTGTGAATGGCTGGTGCGCCGATACCGCCCCCGCGACCTGCTGCAGGTGTATGATCGGCGAGAAGCAGCCCAACTCACGCAGCCACTCGTAGGTATCCGAATCGGCGGGAGATGCGAACATATGCGGAACCCGGTCCATCTCGGCGATCAGCAGGTCGAGTCCTCGATCCGGGGTCTGAAATCTGCCCGCTTTGATCCGCTCGAAGATGTCGTAGGCCCGGTCAGACCCCAGCCAGAGGCCGGGATGCGCGGGGGTCTTCCTGCGAAGCTGCTGCTCCAGCCGCCGGCGATCTGGCCGTTGAAATCTGCGCTGCCCGGTCTGGTGCCCCGTGTCTATGGTCACGTAGAAAGGCGCGCCGCCCCTGCGAAATACCTCCTTCAGCAGTCTTCGCGAACCCTCGAGGGTCCAGGGTATTTGATGCGGGGTATACATCTGTTCTATCCCGATGGACGGAACACCTTTGGATGAGGCAAATCGAGCAACACCGGCAAGCGCATCATAGAGATGGTCTTCGAGTTCCGTATATACCGCTGGATCCTGGAGCGCGGAGTGCGGGAAGGCGTGGCAATAAAAGCCGATCCCGGCGCCGATCCGGCCGGCGGTGAGAATCATCGGCCTCAGCCACCGTTCTAGCATGCGCTTTCTGACGGACGCGTCTGTGTGGGTTAGTCCCAGTGTGGTGTAAGTGCCGTGGCCGGAGTACAGGTTGACGACTCTGACCCCTGTCGACGCTTGACATGCCGTGACTTCGCGCCGCCAGCGACCGAGATAAGCCGACCCGGCATACAGGGGGTCAGCCTCGGTATCGGCACTCGCCTCCACACAGGCGACGCCGAGGTCCCGCACTGCGCTCATCCACTCCCGCGGCAGGGTCCAGCGTTTGGAGGCAAAACAGTTGTCGATCGCGAGATATACGCGAGGGAATCGGATGGCACGAGTCCTTTTTGTCATCGCAGTTATCGGCCGGCAATCTGCGATTCAACCCGTCCAGGGTCTAAAGTGGCAGACACGATCACTTCCGGGACTTTTCCCCCGGCTGTCCTGTTTGAACATTTCAGCTTCCGCGGCCGGGGACCCTAAGAGGGTCCGGCACGACAGCCCAGGGTGAAATCCTGGGAAGCGGAATCGCCGATTCCGTGCACCCCGCGGGGTTGACGGAATCTCTGCCGCGCCGTTTCGACCGCGTCCCCGCCGCGGTCGGCCTGTTTCCGGCCTCCGAATCGCGGAAGAATCCCGGAGTCGCGTGCTGGGGAGGATTTCTCGAATCTACCGCACCGGCGACACGACCGCCGCCCACCCTCCACCGGGCGCGAGCCGCAGACGCAACGTGTCTCCGGCCCGCACCTTCCGTTTTGTGATCGCCAAGCTCGTCGCAACCCGATCGGCATCCTCGCCGTCGGCATATATCTCCGCTTCGTACTCCGCCGCATCCAGGAAGTCCAGAGGAAGCATCAACTCGCGGGATTCCCAATCCGTCATGGCGCCCAGATACCAAGTCCCCTCCTTCTTTCTTGCCACCGTGATGAACTCGCCCACCGTGCCGTTCAGCACCCGGGTTTCGTCCCAAACCGTCGGTACCTGGCTCAGGAAAGCGACTCCCGGCTGGCTGCGATAAGCCTCGGGATGGTCTGCCAAAACGGTCAGAGCACTTTCATAGACCACAAACATGGCTAACTGGTGGGCTCGGGTGCCTTGGGTCATGGGTTCGGTCATGAGCGGCTTGAACTGACCTCTGGCTGCGTTTCGAAAACCTCCCGGGGTGTAATCCATGGGGCCCGCCAGCATCCGGATGAACGGAATGGTAACGTCGTGTTCGGGCGATGCCAGCTCGCTCCACTTGCTGTATTCCAATCCCAGCACGCCCTCGCGGGTCAGCAGATTCGGATAAGTGCGTCGCAGTCCGGTCGGCTTGCAGGCGCCATGGAAGTTCACGACAAGGCGATGCTCGGCGGCCTTAAGCAGCACGAGCTCGTAGAAATTGACCATCTCCTGGTCGTCGCGCTGCATGAAATCGATCTTGACGCCGCTGGCTCCCCATTTTTCGAAAAGGGCAAAGGCTTCGTCCATCTGCTTGCGCACCGCGTTCCAAGGCACCCAGAGGAGCACTTTGACGCCTTTGGCGCGGGCATGGTTGATGATAGCAGCAATATCCACTGGCGGCAGGGGATGAAGGATGTCCTGCCAAGTGGCCCAGCCGGCATCCACCAGCATATATTCGAGCCTATGCTCCGCCGCGAAATCGATGTAGTGCTTCATCGTCGCGGTATTCATGCCTGGAGTGAAGTCGACATTTCGTGCGAAGCTGCCCGACCACCAGTCCCATGCAGCCTTACCCGGCCGGATCCACGCGGTGTCCTTGAGCGCGCACGGTTCGCTCAGGTTGAGAATCAGGTAGTTGTTCTCTATCAGGGCGCCCGGATGCTCCCCCACCATTAAGACACGCCACGGCGTGGTCTTGGGTGTCTCCGCAACCACAACTTCATAGGGGTCTGCGTGCCTCCTCAGGGATCCAGGCATCAGCAGAAGGGTGGCGGCTTCTTTTTGCCGAATGTAGATATCGTTCAGTTCGTTCATGGCGCCGACATGAAGCGCCATGGTGATGGCATCCATGCCCGGCAGGGGGGCCAACTTGCATGCCAGGCCGTTGGGCACGGCCGGCACACCACCGACATACATTCCCGCATAGTCCCGCAGGTCCGCTTCGAGCAGCGCAACCCAGGGCCCACCGTGACTCTCCACGAGGAGGGGGAGGCCCACAATCGCCGCCGGCTTAATGTCATGTAACGGTATCCGCCGATAGTTCCTTTCGTACGAGGAGGTGTAGCTCCCCAAGTCGAGAACGTAGGCGTTGGAATCGCGGACGAAATAAAAACCCGTATTCTCCGCGGCCATGATGATCCGTTCCATGCCGGGTTGCCGCGGGAGAAAATAACGAAATGCAATCCCTTCGTTGTAAGCCCTGAAAATGAGACCGACGCGCCTGGCGGGCGCCTTGCGTTCGCGCAGCGAGATGGTAAGCTGACGATAGCGGTCCGGTATCAGCCGGCGGGCGCCGAAACGATTTTCCCAGGCTGAATCCTGTGACCGGCTGTCGGTGCCGACTACGACGAAATCGCTTTCCAGAGCGGCGGCGCCGACAAAGTCCAACCCCAGGGGCGAATCGGCTAATACAGGCACGCCCTTGTAGGCAACCCGGTAGTACACCCGCTCACCGGGGAGATAAGGCTGCGGGTTGGACTTCAGGCTGACCGCAACCGTCAGCAACCCGTTCGGCGAGGATACGGTCCAGGACGCGGCCGACCGGGCCGCCGGGGTCCATACCGCTAAAATGGCTGCGAGCGATATCAGCCAGCGCATGATCATCGAGCCTCCCAAGTTTTCTGCACTTCCGTTGGTTCCGTGGGGCGCGCCGGCCTCTGCGTCGCTCCCTGGTGACTGACAACTCCTCACCGGAAGTACCCGCGGCACGTCAGGCAAATTCTTCGGACACTTCGAGCGCAATGCGCGTCCACCGGGCGGCTCTCTCGGGTTCCCCCTGAAGGGTCTGTGTGTCTCTCAGGCATACGATCACGTGGCAATCGCGGGTGATTTCGAAGGCCTTCCTGAGAGTCGCGCGAATTCTGTCTTCATTGAACAGGGTGATCATTTCGACCGGGTGCGGCTTCCACGAGAACACGTAATCTCCTCCGAGTCTCTCGGCGGCGATCCTGAGGTCGGACGCGTGGCTGACAGAAAGCTCACGCAGCTTGGGAATGTGTCTGACGATCCGATCCCATTTTCTGTCGTTCGATTCGCAGCACCCGTAGCAGTTCAGCCCGAACCTCGAGGCGATCCTCGCCTGGTAGGGCAGGATGGTTTCCTCCAGCATCTCCGGCGATACTCCCGCAAACTCCTGGGCCTGCATGTAGCCCCATAGGTGTTCAGTCGTAATCCGCGCCGGCTCGGACCGATTCCCCGGCAATTCGTCCGTAAGTCCCAGGCCGTTGGAACCGAGAGGGGTGTTGGATGCCAAGGTGAACTCATTGTTGTTCAGCCTGAGCAGGTTCTCGCGCTCCATGGCGTCCAGGTATTGTAGGGTCCCCTGCATGACGAATTCCATCGCATCGTGAACAAAGGCACGTTCAAGGCCCAGGTCATAATACAGGTTCTCCATGCCTCGCAACTCGCACAGGATGTCAACGAGGCTGTTGCCCCAGCCCATGACTTCGCTGTCGGTGCCGGCATAATAAGGCTCGCCCAATTCGACACGGAGAATATCGCCAAAGACGCCTTGAACGGCCTCCAGGTCGGCGCGAGATCCACTCCAGTCAGGAGTCAGTTCTGGGAACCTCAGTTTTCCAAGGTCGGCATGCCGGATGATGCTGGGACAGAAGGCAGCCGCCCGATCGGCATGCTCACTATAAGGTCGCACGCGACCCTCGATCCAGTCGGTCAACTGGCGGCGGACTGGGACGTAGATTCTGTCCGTGATGACCTCGTCGTCCTTGAGGTATTCCCAGCGGTAGATGCGTTTTCTGAGTTCCCATTCGTACTTGCGAAGCAGCGGATCCTGGGTCCTCAGAGAACGTTCAGGAATGATCTCCCTCCAGGCCTGGTCGGGCAACGAGCACAGGATAAGGGGGCGTACTCTGCGGAGGGAGTTCTTTTGCTTCCAAAGGGCTGTCTTGAGGCCCCAGGACGGATGCCGGGCGATATCGCTCACGCGGAGAGCGAGATCCCTGAGCATGCTCCTCGTTTCCGAATCGAGCGCCATAGCGTTTGCATACACGGGATGGCCGCGCCCGGCACCACTTCACTGGTTCCCGTTGGCATTATACACGGGAAGCCGCCGGATCCGAGACCGGGAATCCGGGGGATGAGGATTGGCGGTGCATGCCGTTTCAACCCTGAGACGTGAAGATCCCAACACTGCGCCAGATATCCGTGTTCATATGCCCGAACGAGAGCCGCGCGCATGAGGGACGGCTCAGATACCTCGATGCCGCCCGGAACATCCTCGGAATGGCCGTCGCAATAATCCCTTGTCTTTGCGCGGGGAGGGGCGTATTAGTCTTTGCCGACAATCCGCAGGCGCTATCTATGAGGGAGCCGGAATGAACTCTTCGACCCCAGGATATTCCCCGCCCAAGGCGCTTGAGGCGGTTTTGCTTTGCCTCCGCATTCTCGTAGGATGGCACCTGCTCTACGAAGGTATCGCCAAGATCGTGGCCCCTAACTGGAGCGCCGCTCCCTATCTCCATCTGGCGCGGGGCCCGTTTGCGGAGTTCTTCCACTGGCTGGCCTCCGGACCCGGATTGGCCCAGACCGTCGACATCCTGAACATGTGGGGATTGGTGGCTATCGGCCTGGCGCTAGTCCTCGGCTGCTCGACCCGCCCGGCAAGCGCCGCGGGAATCGTGCTGCTGGGATTTTATTACCTGGCTCATCCACCCCTGATTCACACGGATTATCGGATCGCCGTGGAGGGGCATTACCTGCTGGTCAACAAGAACCTGCTCGAAATGGTGATCCTGGCAGTCTTCCTGGTCCTGCCTCCCGGTACGCTTTGGGGCCTCGACCGGCTCATCGGACGCTCGCGGGATTCGGGGGCTGAAGCGACGGTCGCGAAACCAACTCCAGGAGCGGTCCTGGAAAGCTCCGGCCAATCCCTGACCCGGCGCGAGGTGTTGCAGGACCTGGCTGGCGTTCCCATCCTGGGTGTACTCGGCTATGCCGCTCGCGACAAACACGGCTGGGAGAAGATGCACGCCGTCACCGGGGCGACGATCAAACTGCCGGAGGCGAACCTGAAGGACTTGAAAGGCCGGCTCCCCCAGGGATCGCTTGGAAATCTCAAAATGAGCAGGCTCATACTCGGGGGCAATCTCATTGGGGGCGGGGCTCATGCCCGAGACCTGATCTATGTTTCGTCTCTATTAAAGGCATACAACACGGATCGAAAGGTTTTCGAAACGTTCGAACTCGCCGAGCGCGCGGGCATCGACACCGTTCTGCTCTGCACCTACCAGATCCCTCTGCTCCACAAGTACCGCGAGTTGACTTCGGGCCGGATGCAGGTGCTGTGCCAGATATTTCCGAAGGGGCTGCTGGCTTTTCTCACCAACCCGATCTTGAGTCGTGAGACGGTGCAGGACTTCATGTCGGACATCGACGAGGCCATCCACCGCGGAGCGGCGAGCCTCTATATAAATGGCGCCTTCGCAGAGCGCCTCGTCCAATTGGGGAGGCTCGACCTCCTGGCCAAAGCGCTCGACCGGATCAAGAGCCGCGGTTGCACCGCTGGAATCGGCGGTCACTCCATCGAGGTTCCGATCCAGTGCGAGGGAGCTGGGCTGCAGCCGGACTACTATGTCAAGAGCTTCCATCACGACCGTTACTGGTCCGCACACCCGCGCGAGAACCGCCTGGAATTTTCCGTCGACAGCAAGCGCATGCCCGACCACAACCAGTTCCACGACAATATGTTCGATCTGTTTCCGGAAAAGACCATCGAGTTCATGGGCACGGTCAGGCGTCCGTGGATTGCCTTCAAGGTGCTGGCGGGCGGCGCGATCCCGCCGACCGACGGTTTCAGGTACGCCTTTGAAAATGGCGCCGATTTCGTCTGCGCCGGAATGCTCGATTTCCAGGTTGTCGAGGACGTCAACATCGCTCTGGACGTGCTCTCGAGCCTCCGGAACCGGTCTCGCCCCTGGTACTCGTAACCTGCGGAGAAGGGTAGGCAGGTCAGTGGATTCTGTGCTTTGAGGAGAGGATGACTAACTCAAAGACTCTCAAACCAGTCTACGCCTGTAGCGGGTAGCTCCCATACCTGCGCACGGCCCGGTCGAGCGCCAGGACATTCTCCGGCTTGAGATAGCCGGCCAGGCTGTTGCCACTGGTCACGATGTAGCCGCCACACTGCCCTGTTTCTCTGATCAGCTCGCGCACTTCCCGCTTCACCTCCGCCGGTGTCGCAAAACGCAGGATGTTCAGGTCGACATTTGCCAGGACACAGAGCCGATCGCCTACCTCCGCTTGACCAGCTGGACATCCATGGCCCCTCTCTCGCAGGGGTGAATACCCGAGATATCCAGATCGATCAGATCGTCCACGAAGAGCAGGAGGTTGCCGTCGCTGTGAATGATCCACGGAAGGGCCAATTCAGGGTGATGATCCATGTGACTTTTGCTATCCTGCGCTCGGCAGAAAGAGGCAGGACTGTTTTCAGAAGGAGACCGTTCCAGAGACTGCCTCAATAGAGTCGCTCATTCCCCGGGGGGACGCGACGATGCATGAAGACACTGCATTTCTTCAACCCTTTGAGAAACTATGACAGAACAGGCCTCACGGTAAACTTACATGGTTGCTGACAAGGTAGTTGGTTAACAACCATGAAACCGGAGGCCCAGAATGAAAAATATAGGATTTGACGTAGACAGCACAACGACGCACATCAGTGTTTTCAATGATCGCGGTCGGGAGGTGCAGCACACGAAGATCGCGACGCGAGAGGCAGATCCGGTGATGTTCCTGATGAGCGTTG
>JACADW010000022.1 GCA_013388445.1 Acidobacteriota bacterium
ATCGCGCAGCCGCGCGAGAATCTGGGTCGCGAGCAGGGAGTGACCGCCCAGTTCAAAGAAGTCATCGTGGACGCCGAGACCCTCGCGCCCCAGCACGTCCGCCCAGATCCGCGCCAGCTCTTCTTCGATGGCGGTGCGCGGAGCGGCCGGGGCGGCCGGCATTTCGGCGGGAGACGGCGCAGGGGCGGGGAGTGCCCGGCGATCCAGCTTGCCGCTGGGGGTGAGCGGAAAGGCTGCCAGCCCGACGAAGGCGGCGGGGACCATGTAATCCGGCAGGCGGGAGGCGAGGAACCGGCGCAGGGCTCCGGTGTCCGGCACCGGCGGAACGACGTAGGCAACCAGTTGCCTGTTGCCGCGCGGGAGTTCGTGTACTGATACCACGGCCTGGCGCACGCCGGGGTGCTCGGCCAACACCGCCTCGATCTCGCCCGGTTCGACGCGAAAGCCGCGAATCTGACCTGCTCGTCCGTGCGGCCCAGGAACTCGACATTGCCGTCCGCGAGGTAGCGAGCCAGGTCGCCGGTTTCATAAAAACGGGACGATGGGAGAGAAGGAACCAGAGACCGATCAATCTCGACAAAGCGCTCGGCTGTCAACTCCGGGCGGTTGAGGTAACCGTGCGCCAAGCCGGTGCCGCCGATGTACAACTCACCGGGCACACCGACGGGCACCGGTTGACGGTTGCGATCCAGGATGAGGAGATGCGCGTTGGCGATAGGGCGCCCGACCGGCGGCAAAGCCGGCCACTCGTCAGGCGCACCTTGCAGTTTGTAGGCAGTGGCTACGTGGCTTTCCGTAGGGCCATACTGGTTGTGCAGAGCGCAATGCGGCAGGGCTTTGAACAGACGGACGATCTGCGGCGTGATCCGCAATGCCTCACCTGCCGTGATCACGTCGCGCAGGCACGCAGGAGGCGGTCCGCCGTGCTCGTAAGCCTCCGCCAGTTGCTGCAAGATGACAAAAGGGACGAAGAGCCGCTCGATTCCTTCGTTGCCGAGAAAATGCAGCAAAGCCTTGCTGTCGCGCCGGACGTCGTCCGCAATCAGCACCAGGGTGCCGCCGGAACACCACGTCGAGAAGATCTCCTGAAACGAGACGTCGAAACTGAGCGAGGCGAACTGCAGTGTCCGCGCCGAGCCCGGCGTTGAGGCTTGCGTCTGCCAGGTGATGAGATTGACGAGCGCGCGGTGGCCCATCACCACGCCTTTGGGTCTTCCCGTTGACCCGGAAGTATAGAGTACATAGGCGGCGGTCTCGGGCGTCGCCGCCCCCTCCGGGTCAGCCGCCGGCGACGCGGCGATCCTCGGCCAATCCGCGTCCAGGCAGATCACGTGCGCGGAATGTTCGGAGAGTTTTCCCAGCAGGCTTCGCTGCGTGAGGACGACCGGGGATTGCGCATCGGAGAGCATCTGTGCCAGGCGCGCAGGCGGATAGGCCGGGTCGAGCGGCACGTACGCGCCGGCAGCCTTGAGGATGCCCAGCACGCCGACGGCCATCTCCAATGATCGCTCCGTACACAGGCCGAAAGGCGCGCCCGGCGCGATGCCCAGCGACCGGATATGATGTGCCAGTTGATTCGCGCGGCGATTCAATTCAGCGTACGTCAGCGTCTGCTTGCCGAAAGAAACGGCAACCGCATCCGGCGTCCGTTTGGCCTGTGTCTCAAACAGGTGATGCACGCACAGGTCGCGCGGGTAACCGGCTTGCGTGCGGTTCCATTCCACCAGCACCTGCCCGCGCTCGGCCTCAGCAATCAGGGGCAGTTCCGAGATGCGGCGATGCGGCTCGGCGGCGACGGCCTCCAGCAGAGTCTCGTAGCACAGGATCAGGCGGCGGGCGGTGGTCTCGTCGAACAGCGCGGTGTTGTATTCCAACGACAGCGAGAAGCCGCGACTGGTTTCGATGACGTGCAACGTCAAATCGAAAGGGGATGTGCGGGGACGGAAGCTCACTGTCTCAAACGACATGCCGGCAAGCTCAAAGCGTTCCCCGGCCCGACCCGAATTGAGGGCGGCGAGGGCGTCCCAATCCACCAACCGGCTGGTCTTCTGCCAGGCGAACATCACCTGAAAGAGCGGTGCCAGGCTCAGATCGCGTTCCGGCTGGAGACGTTCCACCAGCAGGGGGAACGGGTAGGCACCGTGCGCCAGATCGTCGCTCACGGTCCGACGCGCCTGCGCCAGCGCATCTGCGAAAGTCTGATCATGGGAGAATCGGGCACGGAAGACGAGGGTGTTGACCATGTAACCGACGACCGAGGCCAGCGCGGCACTGCGCCCGGCGTAGGGCGACCCTACGATGACGTCCGTCTGCCCCGTGTAGCGGTGCAACAGCACCTGAAAAGCTGTGAGCATAACGGTATGCGCATTCGTGTCATGAGCCTTCGCCAGACGATTGAGTGCGTCGGCAAGTTCCATCGGGAACTCACGCGAGACACAGGACGCCCGGTCAGTCGGTAGAACGGGACGAGGACGGTCTGTGGGCATATTCAGGGCGGGCAACTCGCCCTGCAGCCGGTCACGCCAATAGGTCCACAGTCGCTCTCCTTCGGGCCCGGCCAGCATTTCCGCCTGCGAGCGCACAAAGCCGGCATAGTCGGCGCGCAAGGGTCTGAGCGCCAACGGCGCTGCCGTTGTCATCGCATGGTACAGATGCGAGCTTTCCAAGAGCAGAATGTTCAGCGACCAGAGATCGCAGACGATGTGATGCAGGAGCAGGAGTCCCAGGATGTTGTCTTCGTTCTGCCGGAAGAGGCGAATCCGCAGTAGCGGACCCTGCTCCAGATCGAAGGGACGGTAAGTCTCTTCGGCCAGCCGCTCGTCAAGCTGCTCCGTGCTCCACGCAGAGGCATCTTCGAGCTGGAAGCAGACCTCCTGCTGCGGATGAACGACCTGCATGGGACCGGAGGAGGTGTTGAGGAAAGTCGTACGCAAGGTGGCATGGCGGTCTATCACGGCCTGCCATGCGCGGCGATAGGCGTCGACATCGAGCGCTTGACGAATGCTGGCGGCACGCGCGATGTTGTACGCTGCGCTCCGGGGGTGAAGCTGGTGGAGAAACCACAATCCCCTCTGGCCTTGTGACAGAGGGAAGACATTCTTGCCGGATTCACATCCGGAGATCGGTCCGGTGGTCATCGTCAATCAGGTCAAACCGAGCAGCCTGAGGGGAATGGATTCTATCACGCAGCCTCCCCGGTGTCCCAAGCCAACTGCATAGAGTAAACGCATGCGCAACATCGGCCTCTCTCGAACTAGCGCTCCCGGGACAGAAACCCTCCCTCTGCGCTCGGCGGCTGGAGCGAGAAACCGGATCGGCGCCCACCGCAGTGGGGGAGAACCGCGGCCGCCAGGCGTCGGTCCATGTCCCTGGCGCCGGAAAGCGAATCCAGGCTTTAGGTTTATCGGCAGTAATCAGCTTGTCCCACACACTTTGGCGGTCCCCAAGGAGAAATCGACCGCAGGGGTTGTTTTCTCCCTGCTTCTCTGAGGCCTCGAGCCTTGGAGTCTTAGAGTTCCTCGGACCAACACCAAGACTCAACGGCTCGAAGGCTTGGATCGTCGCGCTCCTGAATCGATGAGCCGAACGACCCGCAGTTTGCACCAACGTAGAGAAGCTCTCTCGGCTCATAGGGAAGGCTGCGGACTCCAAAGACATCGTCGAGCGCGAGGCAGACAAAAATCCCGACTTGCCCGGCACGGATACTGGCAATCGCCTGTTGCACAAACGGAACTAATCGGGCATGCGCAATCGACTCGCGCCTGTGGAAGCAATACCAAGAGCCCGAGCACGAAGAACCCTCGAGTGAAGACAGTGGCTCTCCTGCCAGCTATCATGCCTAACCAGACGCTATGGCCTGCCACCCGGTTTACGCAAGCTCTTGTCTTCCGTTGAAAATGACGCCTGGGTGGGCTAACTTATGGCGTCCTCAACCTGAATTCTGACACCTGGCAGGAGAAAGCCGATTCATCGCGAAACCATTCTGATCCTGGACTTCGGTTCTCAATATACCCAGCTGATCGCGCGCCGGGTCCGCGAGCTTTCGGTGTATTGCGAAATCGTGCCCTACTGGCAGGCTCTCGAGAAGGCCGAAGCCCTGTGCCCGCGGGGCGTGATCCTTTCTGGGGGGCCGGACTCCGTCTGCAGGACCGGCAGTCCGGAGCTGCCCGCGGCTTTCTACGATCGGGGCCTGCCGCTGCTGGGAATCTGCTATGGGATGCAGCTGCTTGCCAAGAGCCTTGGAGGAACAGTGGTCCCCGGGAATCAGCGCGAATTCGGCAAGGCGACCAATGAACTCATGGAGGCTGGCGCCCTCTTCGACGGGATGCCCGCAAGATTCCAGGTGTGGATGAGCCACGGTGATCGCGTCGAAGCCCTGCCTGCGGGTTTCCGCCCTCTGAGTCGCTCAGGGGACGTGATTGCGGCCATGGCGGACGAGAGCCGCAAAGCCTATGGGCTGCAGTTTCATCCGGAAGTGGTTCACACGCACAACGGCCTGAAGATCCTGGAGAATTTCCTGGTGCGCATCTGCGGCTGCAGTCGCGACTGGACGACGACGGCTTTCATTGAAACCGCGATCGCCGAGATCGCGGCGCGCGTGGGGGATGCGCGCGCGCTGTGCGGACTGAGCGGCGGCGTGGACTCCTCGGTCGCTGCGCTGCTCGTGCACCGTGCGATCGGCGACCGTCTGACCTGTGTGTTCGTCGACAACGGCCTGCTGCGCAAGAACGAATATGCCTCGGTACTTCAGAACTACAGGGAGAGGCTCCACCTCAAGGTCATCGGCGTCGACGCCGGCGACCGGTTTCTCTCCCGGCTCACGGATGTCGACGATCCGGAATCCAAACGCAAAATCATAGGCGAGGAATTCATTCGGGTTTTCGAGGACCAGGCGCGCAAGCTGGGAGAATTGCGGTTCCTTGTACAGGGCACGCTCTACCCTGATGTCATCGAATCCACGTCGGTGCGCGGGCCATCGGCCACCATCAAGTCGCACCATAACGTGGGAGGGCTTCCCACTGACATGCAGCTCGAGATGATCGAGCCCCTCCGTGAACTGTTCAAGGATGAGGTGCGCAGGGTGGGCGAGAAACTCGGCATGGACGCCAGCTTCGTGCACCGTCAGCCTTTCCCCGGTCCGGGTCTCGCCGTCCGGATCCTTGGTCCGGTGACACGGCAGCGCCTGGATCTGCTGCGCGAGGCTGATGCGATCGTACAGGAGGAAATGGAGTCAGCCGGCCTGACGCGACAGCTGTGGCAGTCGTTTGCAGTCCTGCTTCCGGTGCGCAGCGTCGGTGTCATGGGCGACGACCGGACCTATGAAAATGTCGCGGCCCTGCGCGTTGTGACGAGCGTCGACGGCATGACGGCAGACTGGGTCCGCCTTCCATTCGAGGTCCTGGAAAGGATTTCGAACCGGATCGTAAACGAAGTGCGCGGCATAAACCGGGTGGTCTACGACATCACCTCAAAGCCGCCCGGGACGATCGAGTGGGAGTGAGGGACCGCTTTGCCGTCGATTTTCAGGAACCGTTACGAAAACGGGTTGCCCGGCACGAGCCGACGACCCAGCGGTAAATAGGCTCCGGTTGCCAGGCGGAGCCTGATGGGCAAAACCCCCAGCCAGGCCGGATTGGTCGCGCCTGGCAGTCGCGACCTGTGCCGCCCGGGCAGCTTTCCGTGCGCTCGGGTGCACACCGTATGGACGGGCCGCTGTCACGCCCATGGGATCCCTGTCCCGTGTGCGGCGGAGCTCGGCATACCTGGGAAGCAAGACTTACCGGATAGCACGATGACCTTCGTTCACCTCCACAACCACTCGGACTACAGCCTCCTGGATGGAGCCTCCAAGATCGACCGCCTGGTCGACCGCGCCGTCACCTGCGGCATGCCCGCTCTGGCGATCACGGACCACGGCAACCTGTTCGGTGCCATCGACTTCTACAGGACCGCGCGCGAGCACGGCCTCAAGCCGATCATCGGCTGTGAGGTCTATGTAGCCAAGGAGAGCAGGCACAAGAAGTCCGGCGGCGGCGATCAATCCAACCACCTCATCCTGCTCGCCAGGGACAACACGGGTTATCAGAACCTGAGCAAGCTGGTCTCCCTCGCGTATATCGAAGGTTTCTACTACAAGCCTCGCGTCGACAAGGAGCTGCTGGCCCGGTACAGCCAGGGACTGATCGCCCTGACGAGCTGTCTGAAAGGTTCCGTGCCCCAGCTCATTCTCATGGACCAGTTCGACGCGGCCGTGGAGGAAGCCCACACGCTTCGGGATGTGTTCGGGGCCGGGAACTTCTACCTCGAACTTCAGGACCACGGAATCCCCGGACAGCAACGTGTTAATCCGCGTCTCCTGGAAATATCGAGCCGGAGTGGGATACCGGTCGTTTGCACAAACGACACTCATTATCTGAGCCGGGACGATTACGAGGCCCATGACGTTCTGCTCTGCATCGGCACGAGCAAGACCCTCCAGGACGCGGAGCGGATGAGGTACGCGACGGACCAGTACTACTTCAAGTCGGCCGAGGAGATGCACGAGCTTTGGCGCGACGTTCCGGAGGCCGTGCGCAATACCCTGGAAATCGCCGAACGCTGCAACCTGGTCATCGAAACATCCGAGGCCCTTCCGCCCTTCGAGGTGCCGCCGGGGTTCACGTCGGACACCTATTTCGAGCATGTCGTCAGGGCGGGGTTCGCGGAGCGGCGCAGGCACCTCGAGGTCATGGCCGCGGACAACCGGCTCAAGAACCCGCTCGAAGTCTACGAGAAGCGCCTGGAGGCTGAAATCGAGATGATCCGGCGGATGAAGTTCTCCAGCTATTTCCTGATCGTCTGGGACCTGGTCAAATATGCGCGCGACAACCAGATCCCGGTCGGGCCGGGCAGAGGATCCGTGGTCGGCAGCCTGGTCGCCTACAGCCTGCACATAACGGACATCGACCCGCTGCAGTACAACCTGTTCTTCGAGCGTTTTCTCAATCCCGAACGCATCGTTCCGCCGGACATCGATATGGATTTCTGCATGAACCGGCGCTCCGAAGTGATCGAATACGTTGCCCGGAAGTATGGTCGGGAGAACGTGTGTCAGATCATAACCTTCGGCACCATGGCCGCCAAGGGAGTGATTCGTGACGTCGGCCGGGTCCTGGGCATGCCCTACGCGGACGTCGACCGGATCGCCAAGCTGATTCCCAATGACCCGGATACCACGATCGCGAATGCGCTGGTGCAGGAACAACGCCTGTCCGACGAGATCAAGAAGAACGAGCAGGCCCAGAAACTCATCGAGATCGCCAAACGCCTCGAAGGCCTCTCCCGGCACGCGTCCATCCACGCCGCCGGGGTGGTGATCGCGCCGAAACCCCTGATCGAACTGATCCCTCTCTACAAGACCGCCAAGGACGAAATCACCACTCAATACAGCATGACCGACCTGGAGACCGTCGGACTCCTCAAGATGGATTTCCTGGCCCTCACGACGCTGACTGTCCTCGACGACGCCGTGACGCGCGTTCGGCTCGAGAAGCAGGTGGACCTGGACCTCTCGTCCATACCCCTGAACGATCCTCAGGTCTACCGGCTGTTCTCCGACGGGAACACCAACGGCATTTTCCAGTTTGAGAGCAGCGGCATGAAGACGGAGCTGCGCAGGCTGAAGCCGGAGCGTTTCGAGGACCTGATCGCTCTCAACGCACTCTACAGGCCCGGGCCCATGCACATGATCCCGGACTTCATCAAACGCAAGCACGGCCTCATCGAAGTGAAGCACCTTCACCCGCTCCTCGAGGAGGTCCTGAAGGAGACGTACGGGGTCATCGTCTACCAGGAGCAGGTCATGCAGATCGCCAGCTGCATGGCGGGCTTCTCTCTCGGAGAGGCGGACATCCTGCGAAAGGGCATGGGGAAGAAGATCGCGGAAATCATGCAGTCGATGCGCCCCAAGTTTATCGAGGGAGCCCGCAAGAACAAGGTGCCGGAGAAGACCGCCGCCCAGGTCTTTGACCTCATGGAACAGTTCGGCCAGTACGGATTCAACAAATCGCACAGCACCGCCTATGCCCTGCTGGCCTATCAGACGGCATACCTCAAGGTCCACTATCCGGTCCAGTTCATGGCCGCCTTGCTTTCCAGCGAAATCGGGAAGACGGACAAGATCGTCAGCTACATCGCCGAATGCAGAGACATGGGGATCCCGGTGCTGCCTCCCGACATCAACGAGAGCGATCTGCTGTTCCGCTCGGTCGGGGGCGCCATACGCTTCGGCCTGCTGGCGATTCGCAACGTCGGCAGCGGTGCGATCCCTTCGATCCTCCTTTTCCGGCGGGAAAAGGGTCGCTTCAAGAGCCTTTATCAGTTCTGCGAAGAAGTGGATTCGCGCTCCGTCAACAAGCGGGTGATTGAGAGCCTCATCCGGAGCGGAGCTTTTGATTCCTTCGGATGGAAACGGTCCCAGCTCATGGCGATCGCCGACGCCGCCATAGAACACGGGCAGAAGTATCAGCGCGACCGGCAGAGCGGACAGCGGGGGCTTTTCAGCGACCTTCCGGTGGGCGAGGCGGCGACGCCGGAGCCTGCGCCGCCCGACATCCCGGAATGGCCTCAGGAGCAGCTCTTGGCCTTCGAGAAGGAAACCCTCGGATACTATGTGTCCGGACACCCGCTCGACCGTTTTGCTCAGGAGCTTTCCAGGTTCAGCAGCAAGAAACTGGCAGAACTGATCGGCGAGGCCAGGAGCTGCGAATGCAGCGTCGCGGGCATCGTGACCGACATGCGCACCCACCGGACAAAAAAGAAGGAGCTAATGGGCATCTTCACCCTGGAGGACCTGACGGCAACGGCCGAGACGCTCGTGTTTCCGAGGGACTACGCCAGGTTCGAAGCCAGCCTCAAGGACGACATGCCGATCCTCGTGACGGGCCGCTTCGAATTCGAAGGAGAAAGCGGCTACAGGATTATCGCTTCGGAAATCCAGCCCCTGCAGGGCATTGCCGAACGTAACGCACGCACGCTGCATCTCCGAATCCCTGTCAGCAGCGCTTCCCCCGACACGGCCCTGGCGCTTTACAGGTTGCTGGAGCGTTACCGGGGCGAGACCGGTGTGAATGTCGAGTTGTACCAGCCCCGCGACTTTCGTGTTACCATCCAGTCGTCCGATTTCGTGAAAGTGAGGTCCAGCCCGGAGTTGATCCGGCAGATCGAGGAGATCTGCGGGGCTGGGACGGTTCAGGTCGCGGATTAGGATCACGCTGTGCCCGGGCGCAAGGAGTTCCCCCGGGGGCGCGCCAGACCGGATTTCCCGCAGGAGCCGCTTTTGGAGCAAAACGAGCAGACAAAGGCAGAAATCGCGCGGCTGCAGGCCGAGGTCCAACGGCTCCGGGACTCCGGTTCGCAGGCCGGCTCCGCCTGGCAGCGCATCCTCCTTGCACGGCACGAGCGGCGTCCCTATACGCTGGACTACGTGGAGCGACTCTTCACTAACTTCTCGGAAATTCACGGGGACCGGCGTTTTGCCGACGACCCTGCCATCGTGGCAGGTATGGCACAGTACCACGGGTATCATGTGATGATCGTCGGACAGCAGAAAGGCCGCGACCTCAAGCAAAGACAGTACCGGAACTTCGGCTGCGCGCAGCCGGAGGGATACCGCAAGGCAATACGGGTCATGCGGCTCGCCGAGAAGTTTCGCCGCCCGATTATCACGATGGTAGATACTCCCGGCGCCTATCCGAACATTGGTGCCGAGGAACGCGGCCAGGCCGAGGCGATCGCATATAACCTGCGTGAAATGGCCAAGCTTTCGGTCCCGATCGTCGTCTGCGTGATCGGCGAAGGAGGGAGCGGCGGCGCCCTGGGGATCGCCGTGGGCAATTACGTGCTCATGATGGAAAACTCGGTTTACAGTGTCATATCGCCGGAGGGGTGCTCCGCCATCCTGTGGAAGGATCAGGAACATGTCGAGGCTGCCGCCAGCGCACTGAAAATCACGGTGGACGACCTTCTATCGTTCGGTGTGGTCGACGAGATGGTCCCTGAACCTCCGGGCGGGGCCTACACGGACCACGACGAAGCAGCCCGGCTGCTGGATGCCCGTTTAAAGCCTGCGCTTGAGTCTCTCCTGGGCGAAAGCGGCGACGAACTGAGAGAGCAGCGATACCAGAAGTTCCGCCGCATGGGCGCCGTCGAAAAACTTCTCTCCCGCTGACCGGCTCCTGCTGCATTCCGTCTCGCCACCCTTGCGCCCGCCGGCGCAGAAAGGATCCTGTGCTTGCAGATCAGATGCGGCCGAAGTTGCGCTCGATTTCGAAAAGGCTGAAACGCAGGACGATCGGCCGTCCATGAGGGCAGCTGGTCGGTATCCTCGTCTGCCCGAGCTCATCGAGGAGCCACCGCATCTTCTCCATGGTGAGCGGAGTGTGCACCTTGATCGCGGCGTGACATGCCGTGCTGACGGCGATCCGGTCGCGCATCCGTTCCACGTCGAGCGTGCGGTCCTCCGCTTCGAGTCCCTCGAGGATCTCGGACAGCAAGCGCTCGCAGTCCGCATCCCCGGCCAGGGCGGGGACGGAGCGGATGACCACCGAGCTGCCGCCGAAGTGCTCCACGACGAACCCGTTGCGTGCCAGCTCCGGAATCGCCTTGTCCAGGAGGGCCCGCTGATGCGGTGGGATTTCGATCGACCGCGGGACGAGCAACCCCTGAGTCTCCACCCCGCCCTTCTGCCGGGCAGAGGCCAGTTTTTCGTACAGGACCCTCTCGTGGGCGACATGCTGGTCGACTATAAGCAGGCCCTCCGGGTCGCATGCGATGATGTAGCTGTCGTGAATCTGGCCGAGGATCCGAACCCTCCCCACATCGAGAACCGGGGCCTGCTGCTCCAGCGGAGCCGCGACCAGAAGGTCCGGTCGCAACCGCAATGAGCGATGCTCGTATGACGGCGGCTCGCGGTGTCCCGGCACCTCCCTGAACGGGTATTGGAAGGCACGCTGGAACCCATCGGATGGTTGCGGCGGCGCTGTCAGACCGAAATCCGCACCCGCGGGGCTCTGCGCAGGATGCTCTGCCGTGCCGCACACCGGGGCGACTTCACCGCCGGGAGTCCAGGCCGCGCGATGTCCATACGGCGGAACGGAAGGGGAGCGGACAAGCGCGAGCCGTATGCTCTCGCGCACGAGGTCGTGTATCAGTCCCTGCTGCCGGAAGCGGATTTCGATCTTTGCCGGGTGGGCGTTCACATCCACTTCATCGAAGGGGAGTTGAATAAACAGCAGGACCACAGGATAGGCGGAGGCGGGAATCACGTTGTGATAGGCGGCTCGCACAGCGCTGGTGATCACCCTGTCGCGGACCATGCGGCGGTTGACGTAAAAGAACTGCGAGTACGGGTTCGTGCGCTGCTCGTGAGGCCGGGATGCAAAGCCATGGACTTCAACAGCGCCCGAAATCCCGGCAACCTCGGCCAGATTGTCGAGAAAACCGGCTCCGAAGAGCTGGAACACCCGGTCGCGCGTTGCCGGCACCGGGACGACGTCCATAAGGACTCGGCCCTCGCTCTCAAGCCGGAATCGGATCTCGAAATAGGCCAGGGCATACTGGGTCACGAGCCGTGTGATGTGACCCAGCTCGGTTTCGTTCGAGCGAAGAAACTTGCGCCGGGCGGGAACATTGTAGAAAACGTCGTGGACCGTCACCTCGGTCCCGCGGTCCCAGGATATCGACCGCACCGATCGGACTGTGCCCCCCTGAATCTGCACTTCGGTGCCGGGACGCTCCGGAGGTTCTCCCTCGGCACGCGTCTTCAAAATCAGCCGCGACACCGCGGCGATCGAAGGAAGCGCCTCGCCGCGGAACCCCAGCGTCGCGATCGCCGCGAGATCTTCGGCGGTCCGAATCTTGCTCGTCGCGTGATGCTCGAATGCGAGTATCGCATCGTCCTGGCTCATCCCCTGGCCATCGTCCCGGACGAGGACCAGTCTCTTCCCGCCGGATCCTACGGAGACGTGGATCGACTTCGCCCCGGCGTCGATCGCGTTTTCAAGCAACTCCTTCACGATAGAAGCCGGACGCTCGACGATCTCTCCCGCTGCAATCTTGTTGGCGAGTATTTCAGGCAGTATACGAATGTGGCTCATCGCGCCCAGGCGGATTGTGCTTGCTTGTGCGTTCGCGCGACATCCGCAACGCCGCCGAACAAGAACAAGACTGGAGACAACTCACCGCAGAAGCGCCGAGGACGGAGAATACCGGATTCTGCTCTTCCCTGCATTCTCCGTGTCTCTGCGACGAATTGAGATGTCATTTGATCACGATCCCCAACCCGGGCAAGCCGCAACCGATGGGCTTTCGTCAAGACCTGAGCCGGTGCGGGTATCAGAGGATCGGCCGAATTCTCTCGGCAGAAAAGGCACATCCCGGGAGCGGCAGAAGATGAAGCGGCTGTGACGGGCGAAATCATTTTCCCCTGAGATAGCCCAAGATTTCCTCGGGCGCCAGATCGCGCTGGCTCGAATCCGTCAGGTCCTTCACGATATAGCGGTCGCTGGCGAGCTCATTCTCTCCGATGATCAGAACGTGTCGCACATCAAGCCTGTTGGCGATGCGCAGCTGGCTCTTGAGGCTGCCGCCGCCGAACTCCAGGCTGCATCCGATACCCTCGCGGCGCAGGATGCGGGCGAGCTCGAGCGCCTTTTCGAAGGCAGCCTCTCCCATGTGCACCAGAAACAGGTCCGGCGCAGGCCGGACACTGGATGCAACCCGCTCCGGAAGCAGCATCACGAGCCGGTCGAGTCCCATGGCAAACCCGAATCCATGAGCTGGAGGGCCACCCAGGATCTCCGAGAGTCCGTCGTACCTCCCTCCTCCAACCAGTGCGTTCTGGGCGCCGAGTTCGCCGCTTACAATCTCAAATGCCGTCCTGACATAGTAATCCAGCCCCCGCACCAGTCGCGGTACGACTTCGAAGCGAATCGAGGCAAGCGTGAGATACTTGCGGAAAAGGTCGAAGTGCAAGCGGCACTCTTCACACAGGTCTTCTGTGATGCGGGGCAGCCGCGCAATGAGCGGCTGGCAGGATTCCACTTTGCAGTCGAGGACGCGGAGGGCGTTCATCTCCGTGCGGCGCCTGCAGTCCTGACAGAGGTCTTCGCGCACGCTCCGCAGCTCTTGCCGCAGTCGCTCGACATAGGCCGGGCGGCAACGGCCGCACCCGACGGAGTTGATGAGCAGCCGGGCATCGACCGACAGCTCCTCAAGCAGGGTCAGGACCATCTCGATTGCTTCGGCTTCGACGGCCGGGTGATCCGAGCCCAGAACCTCGGCTCCAATCTGGTAAAACTGCCGCCATCGACCTTTCTGCTTCTTTTCGTGGCGGAACATCGGACCCAGGTAGTAGAGCCGGGCTGTCTCCGCTCCCCGATACATTGCATGCTGGGCGTAGGCTCGGACAACCGAGGCGGTTGCTTCCGGGCGCAGGGTCACAGACTTCCCGCTCTGATCCTGAAACGTGTACATCTCCTTGCCCACGATGTCCGTCTCCCGGCCGATGCCGCGTGCAAAGAGCTCCGTAGCCTCCAGTACGGGTGTCCGGATCTCACGGAATCCGTATCTGCCGAACACCACCCGCGCGCGCTCTTCGACGTACTGCCAACGTTCCACTTCATCAGGCAGCAGGTCGCGCATGCCAGCCAGAGTGGTCAGCAACGTTTCCTGTGTCATGGCGTGTGTCTCGAAAACAGCCGGAGAGTGTAGCAGAATTCCGGCTGCCGCGCAGGAACAACAAGCATGCCTTCACGGCTACAGCAGATTGGAGAGCTCAGGTGTGTGCGGCGCGAACCCGGCAGGGACCTCTTCGCGGGCGACTTTGAAGCCGGCACCTGAAACCCGGCGCGCCGGCAAGAACAACCTGGGACCAATTTCGTCTTTTGAAACTCGACCTTGCCGGGACTGTGGGAACCCCCGCAGATTGAGGGAATCACGAAGAGCAAAACCTCTCCCCCTGCCGTCATCCCTTTGGCCTGGAGGAGCCGGGAGATCAAGGGGAGGCCGGCTGGGCCGGTTGCCCCTCCTCCAGCGTTTCGCGCCGGACCCCCGCATCCGCGCCCGGAAATGATTCGAAGCGGAAGTTCAGGATAGGCGCCGCCGAACGGTGGACCTCGCCTGTTTCGATTCCGTTGGCGGCCCCGCCGACGAGGCATTTCGACAGAATAAGGATGCCGCCCCTGGCTACCACGTTTTGGGCCCGCTGCCGTCCATCCGGATCTTCCACGGCAACCGCCGCATAGAACCGGTCCAGCGTCACCTCCTTGCCCGGCAAAGCGGGTTCGACGGGATCCAGCGATCTCCGGAGAGTGATGTGATAGATCGTCGAACCTCCGGATCTGTCAGGGAGTTCCAGCACGCTCCAGAGCTTGAATGGTGTAGTCTCCAGTATGTATGTGTCGCGCGCGCTGTAATCCGTCCCCTGCTCGGAGTGCCGGAATCGTTGTGTCCAGAGAGTGACACGGCTGCATCCGGACGGCATCTTCCGGAACTGCAGCGTCCGAGTCTGACTCCTTTTGCGCGCCCCGATGATGGCTGCCGCGACCGTTCCCAGGGTCAATCCTCCTACCGAGGACCACAGAAACACTCTCTTCCACTTCGCATGCATAGGCTCTGCCAGGCTGGCGTCTCTGCTCCGCCAAAGGGAGACGCACAGGCAGCCGACGGCCAGCCTTCAGTGTCTAATATTACCACTTAATTCGCGCCAGGTCCGGCAGGTGAAGCAGGTCTGTCGACTCTCCGAATGCTTGCCCTGGAGAGCGCTTCGAGGTAGGCCTGGAACTCTGCCAGGAGAGACTGCAGGTCGGACGGATTTCTCGATTGCAGGAGCCTGCCTGAAAGCCGTTCAGACTCCTGCCAATCTGTTTCGGCAAAGCGGTGGAGGTGTGCTTCGCGAAAACTGCTCATGCGGGCGATGAGCCGGTCTGCCTGGAATGCTACCACTCCCGTCTGGAACGCCCGGACCATACGCCGGATATCCCACAACTCGCGGTGCAACCTGAGCATGGCGGCGGCCGTTTCGGGGACGGGCCCGAACAGATCATCCGAGGTCACAGACGGCTCGAAAGCCCGGGCCAACGACACCACGCATCCCTGAACCGCGCAGCGAAGGCCCTCTTGCGCTCTGCTCATTTGCAGGGCCAGTGCTGCAGGATTGGTCTCGCGGAGCGCGGGAGCAAGCTCATCATGAATCATCGAGAGGACTGCCGACCCGATACGATCGGAGATCCATTCGAGCGCCTGCTGCGGCTCGGGCCACAGTGCTCTGCGCCCGGCGAACTTCGACCGTATCAGGGTCCGCAGGTCGTCGGAGTCCTCCTGGACCAGCGCGAAGACCGCCAGGTAGTGCCGCATCGGCCCATCCTCGGCCAATCCAATCGCACCGACCTGCAGGTGCTTCAGGATCTCAAACAGGTGAAGCAGCACCAGCGCGACCCTCTGCTGGGTCCCATTCTCGATCCCTCGAAGGATCCTGCCGAGCGTCGCATTCTCCACGCGGTCATACTGCGGTTTGAATCTCTGGTGCAGGAGAAGTGCCACGTGGCGGGAGTTCCTGAGGCTGTGACGATACAGCCTTCCCACCGCCAGGTAGTGACCATAAGTGAACGGCTGGTCCGCCGGGACCGATTCGATGACAACGCGAAGATCGCTCAGCACCTCGAGGAGATTCTGAAGGCTTTCCGTCGGTCCGGCGAGCCGTTCCATCACGTCGAGCGGAGAATCCGCGTGCATGTGACCCCGACTGGGCTTTCCGAACGTCAGCGCCAGCGCCGCATCCGACTCTGCCTGCTGGATGACGCGGCGCACGATCGCCGCCTCCCTCGAGAAATCGCGGCGCGCGATTTCCACGCGCTCGGGGCCACTCAGCGGAAGATAGGATGGTGAGAGATACGCCTTCAACGCCCGCAACCAGGTCTCGAGGCTAATCACGGTTTCCAGCCCGCCCGAGGCTTTCAGCAGTCCGATCCAGTCCGAGAGCCTCCCCTTCCCCGCACCCGCAGCCCGGGACGTTCCCCATTCGTGGGGGCCATTGGCGTCCTTCATACGGATAAGTATCGGCAAATGCTCCCAGGGAAGTGAACAGCATCCTCCTCCCGCGCTCGGCGGATCCGGGGGTGCGGAGAAACATGCCCGTGCGAAGTGCGTCGTCACCATCAAGTGGAAGCCGGCTGGGATCGCCATCGGCGCCTGCCCGACCGCCCACGGCCGCCTGCTATCCTGTTTTCGGATCGGAATGCTACGGACGGCGCGTTGCGCTCGGCTGATCGATGGTCGGCTTGAGGTCGATCTCAAAGAAGATCATCCGCGTGCCGTCATCCTCGCGCACGATGTCGGGAATGTAAAGCCGGGCCGCCGAAAGGAATGAACGGACATCTGCGGCGGGCTTCTGAAAAAACAAGAATCCGCCGCCTGCCTGATGGGGCTGTATCACCTTGCCTTTCAGGAATTTGTGCTCGAAATCCTGCAGCGGGAGGTAGCGCGGATCGCCGGGAATCGAAATCTTCGGGATCGGCAGCGGGAAACCGAAACTCTTGCCGCTCTTCTGGAAGATGCGCGCCACCGCCTCGCCCGGGAGGAGCGTGCGTTGCCTCTCGCCCTCGCCTGTCAGCTCCACGGTCTCCGCGACGACCTGCACAGGGAAATCGTTGTCGTTGAAAACCGCGACTGCGAGAGGGATAATCCCCCGGGTTACGATGTCCTTCTTGTCGAACACCAGGGCGGCAAGATCGTCACGGTAAAGGGGTTCTGCTGCGATCGTGACCCCCTCACTGGTCAGTCTGGCAGGATAGTCCTCTGCAGGCCGGGGTTTCCAGGGCCGGGTCTTGTAGCTGGCGAGAAGCGGGATCGAAGCAAGCAACACCAGGATGACCGCGGTCCGATGATGTTTCATACCGATCCCGCGAATCGTTGTACCCTCACGCCGCAACATCCCGATCGCCGCCCTGCACAGGAAACGAACAGAAGTATACACCCCGCGCGGGGAGTTCCGAATTGCGATCCTATCTTGTCTATCTCGTAGCACGCGCCGCCATGCTGTTTTTCCGATGGCTGCCCCGCGTTGTGGCGCACCCGCTGCTGGACATGCTCGCCAGCGCTGCGTATTACATCGATGCCAGACACCGCCGCATTGCCGACGTAAACCTGCGCATCGCCTTCCCGGAACTCGATGCCCGAGGGCGCCGGAGGATCGCGCAGCTCAGCTTCCGGAACACGGCGCGCAATCTTCTCGAGATTGCACGCATGCCGAGGCTGACGCGCGACTCCATTGCCTCGCTGGTGGAGTACGACCCGGACCAGGGCCTGGCGAACTGCCTCGCGGCCCGCGCCATGGGGAAGGGCATCCTGTATCTGACCGGACACTTCAGCGCATGGGAGCTGCTCCCTGCCGCGCACGCGGTTTACGGCTATCCGCTCAGTTTTGTGACTCGACCCCTCGATAACCCGGCTCTCGAACGGTACCTTACACGCATGCGGGAGATGCACGGAAACCGGGTCATCCCAAAGAAGAACGCGGCCCGGCAGATCCTCGAGGTGCTGCGGGCGGGCGGCGACGTGGGAGTGCTGGTCGACCAGAACACCACGCTGCAGGAAGGTATGTTCGCCGACCTGTTCGGCCTGCCGGCCGCCACGACAACCAGCTTCGCCCGGCTGGCACTCCATACCGGCGCCACAGTCCTCCCGGGATACATCGCGCCGATGCGCGATGGACGCTACCGCGTGAAATTCCGGCCGCCGGTCGACCTGATCCGGACCGGCGACCTGACCAGGGACATCGAGGAGAACACAAGGATGCTCAACCTCATCGTTGAATCGATCATCCGGGAACAGCCTGAATCCTGGCTGTGGGGCCACAAGCGCTGGAAGAACCGGCCGCCGGGACAGCCCGATCTCTACGCGCTCACCGATGGTGAGCTGCAGGCGTTCCTCGCGCGGGAAAGAAAGCCCGCGGCGGAGGGCGTCGCCGGAAATCAGGATAGCGGCAGGCAGAAACCGAACATCTGAACGGACGGATTTCGGGCTGCGACCTGACCTGAGCCAGTGTCCGCCGCAGAACGCGCGATTCAAATCCGTCGAGCCCTCCGACGCCTTGGACGTGGACCCGGCCGATCGAATCCGAAATGATTTTTCGCAGGCGTGAGGCTTGGAAGATCGAGGCCCGTTTTCCGCGTGTCCATGACCAGGTCCGCGTCGAGGTCCAGGTCCAGAATGTGAGGTCCTGGGATTTCGCGACAGAAACGAGCGAAACCCCGAACCTTCCGTGCGTCGCTCAACGCTCAGGGGTCTTTTCCGGACTCGGCGGCGGGCCGGTGAGAAGCCTCCCAAACTTCGCGCTGTATCGGACACTGTCGAGGACGGAGTGCACCTTCCTCAGCTCTTCCCTGAGGATCCTGCGATATTTCTCAGGCTCGAGTTCGATCGCCTTGCCGAGGTTCTCAATCGCGTCATCGGGACGGTTGGTCTTGGCATACAGGATACCCAGGTGGAAGTGGTTCTGGGCCTTTGCCTCTCCCAGGGCCACCACTTTTTCATGCGCTTCGATGGCTTCCCGGTCGAGGTCGAGACGCTGGCTCACCAGCGCCAGATTGGACCAGGCCGGGGCGTACGACGGGTCGAGTTCAACCGCAGCCCTGAGCTCGGGAAGGGCGTCTTGGAATTGCTCCCGCTCCGCGTACAGTGTGCCGAGGTTGTAATGAACATCCTTCTGTTTCGGATCGATCCGCAGCGAGGTCCGGTAGGCGCTGACGCTTTCGTCGAAGCGCTCCAGCTCGGAATACAGATCCCCGAGGAGATAGAAGGCATCGGCGTTCTTCGGATCCAGGCGCACCGAGTTTTCAAGAGCCACAACAGCCTCCGCCGCCCGATCGACCTTTGCCAGACTGAAACCGAGCTTCGAGAAGAGCCAGGCCCGATCCGGGGCCTTCGCGGCGGCCTCCTGGTAAGCCGACACGGCCCCGGCGTGCTGTCCGTCGATCGCGAGCACGTCGCCCAGCCGCTCCAGTAGATCAGCGTTTCCAGGCTGCAGACCGAGGGCTGCACGGTATTGTTCGGCTGCTTCTGCGTTCTTCCTTTGCTGCTGGAGTATCAGCCCCAGGTTGAAATGCGCGGCGTAGTTCTTGGGATCGATCTTGGTGAGTTCGCGATACTCCGCAGCCGCCCGGTCGATCTCGCCGCTGCGGTGCAGAACGAGCGCATATTCCATGCGCGCCTCGGCCTCCGTCGGATCGATCCCGAGGATCGTCTCCATGGTCTTTGCCGCCGCCGACGTTCTGGATGTCCGGCCCTGCAGGAAGGCGAGTGCCTTCAGCATTTGCAGGTCCTTCGGCTTCTGCATGATCCCTGCCTCGAGCGCCGCAATCGCACCGTCGAGGTTTCCGGCCTCCTTGTGGGCCGAGGCGAGGAGATAGTGGATCCCTTCGAACTTCGGTTCCAGCCGGAGCACCGACTCAAACTCGGCCGCCGCTTCGGCCATCCTCTTCTGGTTTGCGTAAATCAGCCCGAGGTTGTAGTGCGCCTCGAGAAAATCCGGCTTGATCGACAGCGCCTTGCGGAAATAGCCGGCCTGCTCCTCGCTGTTCTCCTTGTCGGTCCCGATTAGCGCCTCCCCCTTCTTGAACCAGGCCATCGCCTCGCCATAGACCTTGGCGTCATCCACGGTCGGTACCTGCCTGGACTGAGATCCCAGCGCCGGTGCGAAATATATCAACCATAAGATGAAGGGAAGGCAGGTAATTACCTTAGAGCAAAGCATTTTCACGATACTACATCTTTGTCTCGAACAGGCGCTTGCGTCTGAAATCCGTACCCGGTCGGCCGAGAAGCCTGGACTAGTCCTCTGAAACCCGTGCAGGTGCGCCTTTGAGGGCAGTCCAATGTGCCGTCAACTTCCGACATTCCGATTGTAGGACGTCTCAATCCACGGCAGAGACAAAAAGAACGCCAAGGGCGCAAGAGCAAGATCACTTGCCCCGCGTTCTCTGCGTTCCGGGCGGCTCTGCGTTGAGTCGTTGCCTGTTTGGCCGCGGCCGATCCGGGTTACGTCATAGATCTCCGAATTCGGTCATCTTTCTGAACTCGCGGTACCGGGCTTCGATCTCCGTGAAGGTCAGGTCGCCGCGGCGGCCCGGTCCGAAATCCGTGACATCAAAGGATGCCATCACGGAGCCGAAAACAACAGACTGACGAAGCGTTGCCTCATTGACGGTTCCTCTTGCCGAAAGGTAGCCCATCAGGCCTCCGGCGAACGAGTCTCCCGCACCCGTGGGGTCCACGACTTCAGAAAGCGGGTAGGCGGGTACTGCGAAAACGGCTCTTGGGGTGATCATGATCGCGCCATATTCCCCGCGCTTGATCACCAGGGTCTGCGGCCCCCAGGCAAGTACGGCGCGGGCGGCTTTGAACAGGTTTCGCTCGTGCGCCAGTTGGCGCACCTCGGAATCGTTGATGATGACGAGGTCTACCATGGAAAGCGTTCTGCGAAGGGCTTCGGGCGTTCTCTCGATCCAGTAGTTCATCGTGTCGCAGCCAACAAGGCGCGGCCGCTCCATCTGCTCCAGAACGAGACGCTGCAGATCGGGATCGATGTTCGCGAGGAACAGCATCTCGCTGCGGCGGTGCTCCTCCCTGACGACGGGGGCGAAATCGGCAAAGACGTTCAGGTGAGTTTCGATCGTCGTGGCGCGGTTCAGGTCGCCCGCGTACTCGCCGCTCCACCGGAAGGTCCTCCCCTTCTGCCTCTGGAGTCCCGATGTGTCGATGCCCTTGCGTTGCAGGAAGGCGACATG